>JBBQGJ010000255.1:0-10022 GCA_038322925.1 Mycobacteriales bacterium | reverse complement strand
TGTCCCGGCGCCGGGCCACACACGCGGCACTCAGGTGGTCGTGGTCGAGACTGGCGGGCGTCCGGTCGTCGTCGGCGGCGACGTAGCAGTGTGGTTCGGCGAACTCGACGAGCCGCAAACCGAAGGCCAGCTGCGGGTACGCGCGCTCGACCCCGAGCTGGTCTGGCTCGCGCACGAGCACGACCCATGGCGACCCCGCACCGTCTGAGGCATCACGCCGGCGCTCTCTGAGCCGTCGGGTGGCATGCACTCAAGGACCGGCCGCTGAGCGACGCCGCCAGGACCGTCCGCATCGCGAGCAGACAGTCACAGCACTGCCCGTATGCCGCCGCGCCTTGCGGATGACCGGGTCCTTGACGAGGCGTGAGGATCCCCTGCGGAACGGCGTTCGGGGCTCCAACGGCCGGCCAGTCCCTGGCGCGACCCCGCGATCCGACGAGCCAGATCGATCGCGATCGCCCACTGGGGCGGCGAGTGGTCCGAACCTGCCGCGAGCAGCTGGCGTCGTGCCGCCCGGTTTCTGGTCGCCGATATCGATCCGCGACACGTGCAGCAAGGCATGGGATCAGGCGACGGTGGCCAGGTAGGCGTCACTGGCTTGGCGGAGGGCGTTGAGGGTGCGGTCGCGGCGGCGGCGGACGGTGCGTTCGCTGATGCCGAGGTCGTGGGCCACGTGGTGGCGGGCCGCATTGCCGTAGCCGCGGCGGGACTCGCGGTCGAGCAGCATCAGGAGGTCCTCGAGCGGTGCGATGCCGTTTCCACCCCGACGAACCCGCACCACGGACCCGCCACCGGTCCCGGCGTCGACATCCGCGTCGTTGGTCGCGTCGCCGCCAGCGACGACCATGGCGACGGCGGAGCGCTCCTGCTGGCCGCGGAGCTGCTCGGAGCTCAACCTGCTCTCACGCGGCCGCGACCGCTGATCACACCCCGGCGCGAAGATCGCCCTCTCACCACGTCGCGATCGGCCGGGTCACCACATCAATCACCAACCTTGGTGATGTCGGCTCACCACGTCGGCTTCTACTTTTCGATCACCAACGCTCGGGGCTCCGCCCCCGAGTTCCCCCGAAAAGGGGGAACCCGAACGGCCGGGAGATTTGCCCGGCAGTCGACAACGAAGGGAACGCGATGAGCGAGATATCGACCGCCAAAGAGGCCGGACGGTACGAGATCCGCCTCAAGGGGCACCTCGACAACCGCTGGGCCATCTGGTTCGACGGGATGACCCTCACCACCAACAGCGAGGGCACCACCACCCTCGACGGCATCGTCGTCGACCAGTCCGCGCTGCACGGCCTGCTCCAGAAAGTACGCGACGCAGGAATGCCGCTGGTCTCGGTCACCAGGATCGAACACGACCAGCCCGATATCACGCAGTAATTCCGTTGCCCACGACGGAGCAGGCCCACCAGCCAGCCCCCGTTGCTTCAGCAATCCAGAACAGGAGAACGCCCATGTCGACCACCGCTCACACCGGCAAACCCGCAGCACCGCACCGCGTTCCAATGACCTCACTGAGGAAGACCGCGTTGGTCGGGGGCGGGCTGTACCTACTGACCTTTGCCAGCTCGATCCCGGCAGTCTTCCTTTTGGCCCCCGTGCTGGACGATCCGGATTACATCATCGGCACCGGCGCCAACACCCAGGTCATCCTCGGCTGCCTCCTCGATCTCATCAACGCCTTCGCCTGCATCGGCACCGCCGTCGCGCTGTACCCGGTCGTCAAACGGCAGAACGAAAGCGTCGCCCTCGGCTTCGTCACCTCACGAGTCATGGAGGCCGCGATCATCGTCATCGGCGTCGTCAGCCTGCTGTCGATCGTGACCCTGCGACAGGACGTGGCCGGAACCGCCGGAACGGACGCGGCCTCGCTCGTCACCACCGGCCAGTCTCTGGTGGCGACCCGTGATTGGACATTCCTGCTCGGACCCGACCTCATGGCCGGCATCAACGCACTGTTGCTCGGCTCCCTGATGTACCGGTCGCGCCTCGTGCCACGCGTCATTCCCCTGATGGGACTCATCGGAGGCCCCCTGCTCATCACCGCCTCCATCGCAATCCTGTTCGGCGCCCCATCCCTGGCCCTGATCGTCGTAGTCCCGGTGGCTCTGTGGGAGTTCTCGCTCGGCGTCTACCTCGTGGTCAAAGGCTTCAAGCCCTGCCGCATCACCACCGAAATGACCGCAGCCCCCGCCACACCGGCCGGCCAGGTCACTGCCTAGCGGCGGTTCACTCCCACGACAAACACGAACTGAAACCTGCCATCCCCATCCCACCCGACGTCATCCCGCCAGCAGTGCGGCAGCCGATGCCCGGCCACCGCGGTGAGGCCGTCAAGCTCCTGAGATTCCGCCATCATCACGACACCCGATGCCCGGATGCCGATGGCCGTCCACAGAGCATCAGAACCCAGGCTCCGCGCGGGCGATACCCGCTGAACCCGACCGCAGCACCGGCACGCCGACAGCGGTGCTTTCACCAATGTTCGAAAGGCAACCACCGTGATCGAAGTAGAGAATCTCAGCAAGCGCTACGGCGACAAGCTCGCCGTGGACGGACTGAATTTCGTGGTGCAACCCGGAATCGTCACCGGGTTCCTCGGCCCGAACGGCTCCGGCAAATCCACGACCATGCGGATGATCGCCGGACTCGACCGGCCGACCGCCGGCCGGGTCACCGTGAACGGCGGTGACTACCGGTCCGCCGCCGCCCCGATGGCCGAACTCGGAGTACTCCTCGAGGCAAAAGCCGTACACACCGGCCGATCCGCCCGGAACCACCTGCTCGCGCTCGCCCAGAGCAACGGCATCACCGCCCAACGGGTCGACGAGGTCATCGACATCGTCGGCCTGCGCGACGTCGCCGGCAAACGCGTCGGCGGGTTCTCCCTCGGCATGGGTCAACGACTGGGCGTCGCATCGGCACTGCTGGGCAACCCGCAAACCGTGGTCCTGGACGAACCCGTCAACGGCCTGGACCCCGAAGGGGTCCGGTGGATCCGCACCATGCTCAAAGACCTCGCCGCCGACGGGCACACCGTCTTCGTCTCCTCCCACCTGATGAGCGAAATGGCCCAAACCGCAACACGTCTGGTCGTCATCGGCCGTGGCCGGCTGATCGCCGACACCACCGTCGACGAGTTCGTTGCCCGCGCCTCGAACCATTCCGTGACCGTCCGCACACCGGAAGCGGCCCGGCTTCGCGACCTCCTGGTCGGCCCAGATGTCGCCGTCACCACCGACATCGGCCAATCCGATGTGCTGGGCGTCGACGGCCTGACCGCCGAACACATCGGCACCATCGCCTGGCAGAACCACCTACCCATCTTCGAACTCACCGTCCAGCAGGCCTCCCTGGAAGAAGCATTCATGACCCTGACCAACGACTCTGTCGAATACCGATCCACCGAGATCGCCGACACCGCAATCACAATGCGTGCGACGGTGACGCCATGACCGACACTCTGGTCACTCCCCATCGGCAACCGTCACCGCCCGCGCGCTTGCGGGTCACTGCGCCGCGGGTCGTGCTGTCCGAATGGACCAAGTTCCGCTCCCTGCGGTCTACCGTCTACACCGTCCTCATCGCGGTGGTGCTGATGGTCGGTCTCGGCGCCCTGTTCACGGCCATCGCCGCCGGTCAACCCGGCGGCCTGAACCCCGGACAATCCGCGGTCTCTACCTCGCTGACCGGAACGTTCTTCGCGCAGCTGGCCATCGGTGTGCTGGGCGTGCTGCTGATCAGCGGCGAGTACAGCACCGGCATGATCCGCTCCTCCCTGACGGCAGTCCCCCGCCGGCTGCCGATGCTGTGGGCGAAACTCGCGGTCTTCGCCGGCGTGGTGTTCCTGACCATGCTGCTCGCCAGCGTCGCCGCGTTCCTGGTGGGCCAACTCCTGCTGAGCGGACAGCACCTGGACGCCTCGCTCTCCGACCCGGGCGCACTGCGGTCGGTGCTCGGCGCGGCGCTGTACGTGACCGTCGCCGGCGTGACCGCGCTGGCGTTGGGGGCCTTGCTGCGGAACACCGCGGCCGCGATCACCACCTTCGTCGCCGTGTTCTTCGTGATCCCGCCACTGACCCTGCTGCTGCCCGCATCGATGACGGACCGCTTCGTGCAATACCTCCCCGCCAACATCGGCGGAGTGCTGACCGGCGGCACCTCCGGCGTGTCCCATCCCCTGGCGCCCTGGACCGGATTCGCCGTGCTGTGCGGATACGCGGCGGTGCTGATCGGGTTCGCCGCCTGGCGGCTCCGCCGCGTCGACGCCTGACCCGAGCCGAGTTTTTCCGACCAGGGTCGACATCCGCGCGCGAGCGCTTCTCCTCGGTCCCGAGGATCGCTCGCGCTGTGGTGTCAGGGAACGTCAGGACATGACCAGTCGGGTTCGATCGGCATCCCGAGCACCAAGTCGGCCAGTTCGTCCACCCCGACCAGGGTGGGACAGTCGTCGTAGAGGATGAGAAGATCCTGAGCCGCGCAGAACAATCCGGGCTCGACACGGAGGTCGGGCAAGGGATCACCGCCTTCCCAGATGATGTGTATACCGGGTCCCAGAATGCCTCGGCGCGCGGAGTGGAGTTCCATCGCCGGGCGCACGGCCCGGGCACCGTCACGCGAGTCGATCTATGACAACGGGTTCCGGATCCCAGCGGCAGACTCGCCTGCGAGTGCTCTTCCAAGGTATTCACACGGCGCGTAAGGCACCTCCGGCCGGGTGGGAAACAGCTGTCAACCCCGGTTGAGGACATCCAGCACTTGGCCGTAGTCGGTCAGATCAACGGCTCTGACTTACGATTCCCGTCACCTACGAACGCCACCGCTGCGGGGCGTCGGGCGCGCTTCCTCCGCGAGCGTCTGCTGGTTGCTCAGCATCATGCCGGTCGTCGCCGGCGCGATCGCGACGATGCAGGGCGCGGACTCGGTGTCATCTTCGTTGTCGCTGGGCTCGTGACGGTAGCTGAGCCGCCGTCGCGCTGATGAGCTGATCCGCCGGTCGGTCTGCGAGCCGGCTGATCGGCGGCCCAGCCGGCAGGCGGCGTCAGCACCCGGGTAGGCGCTGCCTCGGGCCGGGTCGACTGGCGGCTGTGTTGAATGAGTCAATGCAAGCCCAATCAGCGGCCCGTATCCACCCGGCCTGCACCGAATTGGTGACACTCTGGGGATCCCGATCGGTCGCCGAACGCAGCCTGCGACGTTGCCGTGGGTGACACCGGGGTCTTCGCCGTTGTGGTGCTGATCGGCGCGGTGGTCGGGTTGCTGGCCGTGCTGTCCAACAGGCTCAGCGAACGGATCCATGTTCCGGGGCCGGCGCTGTTCCTGGGCGCAGCGGCTGTCGCGATCCGGCTGTTCCCTGATTTGCCCACTCCACCGGAGCAACTGGTGGAACGCGTGGTGACGGTGGCGTTGCTGTGCATCCTGTTCGACGGCGGCATGCACCTGGGCTGGTCACGGTTCCGGCGATCCGCGGCCCCGATTGCCGTGATCGGTGTCGCCGGCACGTTTCTGACCGCGGCGGCCGCGGCCGTCCTCGCGCACTGGGCGTTCGGACTTGACTGGTACCTGGCCGCCCTGCTGGGTGCCGCGGTCTCGCCCACGGACCCGGCGGTGGTGTTCTCCGTGCTGGGTCGACGCGAGGTTGCCGGCCGCAGCGGTGACATCCTGGAGGGCGAGTCCGGCGCAAACGACCCGGTCGGCATCGCCTTGATGGTGGCGTTGTTGGCGGCCGGCGGGATCACCGCCGGGAGCGTGCTGTCGGTGGCCGGCGGATTCGTCCTGCAGATGAGTGTCGGCGTCGTTGCGGGTGTTGTCGGCGGACGTGCCCTGCTGTGGTTCATGCGTCGTGTCGCGTTGCCCGCCGAGGGCCTGTACCCGTTGCGCACCCTGGCCAGCGTCTTCGTCATCTACGGTGTCGCGAGCCTCGCGCACGGCTCGGGTTTCCTGGCGGTGTTCATCGCCGGGATCATCCTGGGCGACGCCAGGGCACCGTTCAAACGGGAAATCGAACGGTTCCACTCCGCGTTGGCCAGCCTCGCCGAGATCGTCGCGTTCGTGATCCTGGGACTGACCGTCAACCTGGCGGACCTGACCACCCCCGAGGTCTGGATACCCGGGCTGATCCTGGGCGTCGCCGTCGCGTTCCTCATCCGGCCCGTCCTGGTCGGGCTGTGCCTGCTGCCGGTCAGGCTGCGGTGGCGGGAGAAGACGTTCATCCTGTTCGCGGGCCTCAAGGGCGCCGTGCCGATCCTGCTGGCCAGTTACCTGCTGGCCGCGAACATCCCGCAGGGTTCGCGGCTGTACGGGATCGTCATCATCGTGGTGGTGTTCTCCGTCCTGGTTCAGGGCAGCCTGGTGCCCACGGTGGCCCGGGCATTGCGCGTGCCGATGCGCACGGTGCAACCTGAACCGTGGTCGCTGGGCATCCGGCTCCGCGACGAACCGGAGGGCTTCCACCGGTTCACCATCGCCCCCGGTTCACCGGCCGACGGCCGCACCGTCGAGCAATTGGCCGACCTGCCGGTCGACGTCTGGGTCAGCTTCGTGGTCCGCGACCAGCAGCTGCTGACCGTCCGCGGCGACACCACCCTGTACGCCGGCGACGACCTGCTCATCCTCGCCGACGACCGCGATCGACCGGAGCTCACCGCCATCTTCGAGGCACCCGGCGGCGACCTCCCCCCAGGCGAACCCACCTGACGCAGAGCACGAACCGCCGGGGCCGATCCGGAGCTGCTGACACCAAACACTCGTGTGCGAGCTTGTGTTGGTCAGTAACATTCAGGTGATGAGCGACCGGGCGGACCGGACCCGCGGCGCGTTGCAGCGGTGTGCGTTGGAGTTGTTCCTGCGCGACGGGTACGACGCGGACGACGGTGGCGGCGATCTCGCGGGCGGCAGGGGTCTCGCAGATGACGTTCTTCCGGCATTTCCCGACGAAGGAGTCGGTGGTGTTGGACGACCCGTACGACCCGGTGATCGCCCAGTGGGTCGCCGCGCAGCCGGTGACATTGCCGCCGCTGGAACGGGTTCGACGGGGATTGGTGCAGGCGTGGGCTGGCGTCAGGGAGCCGGTTGGCGCGGACGTCCGGGCCCGGATCCGTTTGGTGGCCGGTCATCCCCGGTTGCGAGCGGGAATGTGGGAGAACACGCAACGCACGGAACGGGCCGTGGTCGACGCGCTGCTGGCCGGCGGGTGACGCGACTGCAGGCCATTGTGGCTGCAGCGGCGTGCCTGGGTGCGCGCTGACCGCCGCGCTGCTGGACTGGGCCTGCGATGACGCCGGGCAGTCCCTGCACGAACGGATCACTGCCGCGTTGAACGAGCTCCGCCCTGGCGGCGGGGCATGACACCCGCGTCACCGACCACGGGCCCGGTGGTCGCCGCGCAGGGCCTGACCCTGTGGTTCGGCGCGGAGAAGGCCGTCGACGGTGTCGACCTGACCGTCGTCTCCGGCGAGATCCACGCGCTGGTCGGCCTGAACGGCGCCGGCAAGACAACACTGATGAAGATGCTGCTGGGCATGCTGCGCCCGGACACGGGCACCGCGCGGCTGTTCGGCGAGCCGGTCGGCGACGCCGGGCCGGAGGTGTGGTCGCAGGTCGGGCACCTACTCGAAACCCCTTTCGGCTACGGCGAACTCACCCCGACCGAGAACGTGATCGCGGCCGCCCGACTGCACGGCGTGGACGTCTCCGCGGCCCGCCGACAAGCCGGAGATGATCGGCGAACTCACCCTGGGCAGGTGGGCCGATCGACGCAGTCGCGTCCTGTCCCTGGGGAACCGGCAACGCCTCGGGCTGGCCTGCGCCTTGGTCCACCGGCCGCGGCTGCTGATCCTGGACGAACCGACCAACGGCCTTGACCCGATGGGGGTGCTCGAACTGCGCGGCATGCTGCTGTCGCGCTCACACGGCGACGGCGTCGCGGTGCTGGTGTCCAGTCACCACCTGGACGAGGTCGCCAGGATCGCCGACCGGATCACCGTGATGCACCGCGGCCTGGTCATCGGGAACCTGGACCCCGCCGGGGTCGACCTGGAACACCGGTTCTTCGACATCGTGTACACCGCGGAAAAGGAGGGACCGTGGACGCAGCCATCGCCACCGAGGCCCTGAAACTGCGGCGCTCCCCGGTCGCCCGGACCGGTTGGCTGGCGGTCGTTCTCGGGGTACCGGCACTGACCGCCGCGCTCACCGCGGCCGCTCGGGCAGGCGGGGACAGCCAACTCGCCGTGAAGGCAGCCGCCATGCTCACCGGCACCGGACTGGCCGGGTACCTCGGCATCGTCGGGCAGGTCACCACCGTGGCGATGCTGGTCACCACGGGCATCGTCACCGCCTGGTGTTTCGGCCGCGAATTCGTCGACGGCACCGTCGCAGGGCTGTTCGCGGCCACGGTGTCCCGACGCCGCATCGCGGCTGCGAAATTCGTGGTGATGATCCTCTGGTCGCTCACCGCCTGCGCCGCGACCGTGCTGCTGGCGTTGCTGGCCGGTGCGCTGTTGGGGCTCGGACCGCCCACCGGTGACGCCTGGCGTGCCGCCGGCATGGACCTCGCGGCCGGGACGCTGATGGCCGCGCTCGCGTTGCCGCTGGCGTGGGTCGCCAGCGCCCGCCGCGGGTACCTGCCCGCCGTCGCCGCGCTGCTGCTCATCGTGGTCGTCACCCAGATCATCGCCGCCCTCGGCGCCGGAGGCTGGTTCCCGTACGCCGCACCCGCACTTTGGCTGGGCATGGGCGGACCCGAAGCAGCCGCCACCATCGGGCCGACCCAACTGCTGCTCGCCATACCGGTCAGCGCCGCCGGGATCTGGGCCACCACCGCGTGGTGGAACCGCGCCCAACTCACCTGAACATCCCGGTGACCAGAAGAAGCGAGCGTCGGAGGCAGGTTCCGAGCTATTCAACGCACTTATTGGTTCGGGTTTGCCAGCAGCTCCACCGGCGAATCGGTTGTCTTACCGACGATCACAATGGCGCGGACGGCCCAAGTGGTTGCTATTGCTTTGCTCGGCGGAACGCATATCGCCTCTCACGTCAACTAGATCGGCTCGGATTGACAATGGCGCAGCCGGTGCGGATCGTCACGGACTGCCCGTGAGGTCGGGCCTCATGACGGGTGAGACACCGGGATCAGCCCGGCCGGGGGGACCGACGATGTCGTCACCAACAGGGGTTCGGCCCAGGAGATGGTGCGCATCAGCGGTGATCATCGTGGAGTGAATCGCGATTCGGTGCGCGGATCCTGACGGGTTCAGTACACAGACCACACCGACGCCGACAGTGGTGGGCGGGTATTCCCGTGCGCGGAGCGAATCTTCTACGAACTCAACGACACCGTCCATCCGTTTCCCGGTGTCGCGTCGGTGGCTCCGATCAGGTCCTCGACCTCGCCGGACAACTCCGGCAACCGTTTCTGTGGCTACCTTCCCGCGATCGGCGGCACGCCTCCCCGCCGCGCGACGGCTCGTCGGACCGTCGGACCGACAGCCATTGGCGTCCTGGTCCACCACGTGTGTCGGTGGTGGACACGACCGTGATCACCATCGCGGTGTGAGGTTAGGAATCGGTCCGCTCGGCTGAGCCTGCCGCGGCCATCATCCGGTCGTACGGTCGAGCAAGGTTCGGGTGAGGAGCGACCCATGATCAGACGTGGAGCTGTCCGCGAGTACGCGACCGGTTCTCTGTGGGTATTGCCCGGGGCGAGTGCCCTGGTCGCGCTGCTGGTCGGGTTCGCGGTGTCCCAAATCGACGTCAGCCCCGGCTCCCCGTTGGCGCCACTGGCATTCCAGGGCACCGCGGACGACGCCCGCACCCTGCTGAGCAACATCACCAGCTCCGTCATCACCGTCATCGCACTCGTCCTCGGACTCACAGTCGTTGCGCTGCAACTGTCATCGACCCAGTTCTCGCCCAGGTTGCTGCGGAACTTCCTGCGCGATCGACCCAACCAGATCGTGCTCAGCACCTTCACCGCGACCTTCGTCTACGCCGCGGCGGGCCTGTACACCGTCGGGCTG
>JBBQGJ010000254.1:0-10048 GCA_038322925.1 Mycobacteriales bacterium | reverse complement strand
ACACCGACGAGCTGGTTGCCGATCCATGCCGTCAACGTCCGATGCGAGGGGCTCGCCGGCTGCATCAGCAGCGTCACGTACTTCTCGCCGGCGGATCGGCCGAGGCCGAAGAAGCGCAGGTACATGGAACGGTCGGACACCAACGCGTGCAGTGCGCGCAACGCATTCGCGTCCGAGGCGGCAAAGGGGCGGATGTGTACCAGGCCCCCGTCCGCCCGCACCGCGTCGACCCCTTCGAACGAGGGGTGTCCGTTCGCGGGCGCGACCGAAAGCGTGCTCATGCTGATCCTCTCATCGTAGGTGAATCCGCCCGGTCCGGCACCGCGTGCCAGAAGGTCCCTGTGGGCGCGGGTGTCATCGGGCCGGTGCTCCCAGGGCCGTGCACACACGAGCGCACGTATGTGGGTCAGCGCTGGTTGGCCGACCCAAGAGGCAGGCGGCTACTTTGACGGGTTCGCGCTGCCCACCGCTGCGGTGACGTCGGGCAGGACCTGCGCTGCCGAGTCGATGGCCGACGCGGACACGCCCTCCGCGGCACCGGCAACGCTGTCGGTGACACCCGCGACGCTGCCGGACAGTGTCTCGGTGACACCGGTGAGGCCTTCAACGGCGCCGTTCGCCGATTCGGTGACACCCTGCGCGGCGGTCGCGGCGGCATCGCCGACCGCTCCCAGATCGATCGGCAAGCCGGGTATCTCGATCCCCAGCGACTCGGTGACACCCGCGACTGCCTTCTTCAATGCAGTCCACATCAGGATCTCCTTCAGATCGAAAACAATGGTTCCGCCCAGCTGACGACCGATGACATCTGTCGTCACGCAGGGAAAGTCGGGTCGCTCGCGCGTCGAGCAAACGTGTTGCCAGCCCCATCGCACCGCCGGCTTCTCGGTGTGGTGGGCGCGTCGTAAACACATGTGTTGCCCTCCAGGCTGGGGGCGCTACCGCACGCCTTTGACGCTACGCCGTGCGTCACGGGGCATGCGCTTCGGTGAGATGGGAGTCTTGTCACAGGGTTTCGTCGTTGTTTGGGCAGCCGAACCTCAGATGCCCGCGCGCGGGGGACACCGGGGGCGATGTAGGTGCTGTTCGCGACCGGTGAAACATGCTTCCACCGGCGAAAAGCGTTTGGCGACAACGTCTTGCGAGTCGTGGAGCGTGGAGCAACTGCGGATGCGCGTGCGACACACATAGGTGTGGCCGAAGCGGTTCGGCGCCGCGATCAGCGCACCACCTGGCGCACCCAGACTTGACGCTGACGAGCGCATCGCTGCCACCGTCGGGGATCTGCCGGAGCGTGAAGGCGATCCAGCGCAGTATTGGGTCGAGTTCCGCATTCCGACCGGATTCGACCGCAATGTCTCGGTGGCTGATCCGCATTGGGCCGGGGCGCCTGTTCTGCTTCTCTGTCGGGTAGAGGTCGACCCGCCGCTATCGCCGGGGCAGTCCAGGCGGTGCGGCGGGCATCTGCATTCGTACCTCATCAGTGCCGTTCCGGCCTTGGTCGGTTCCCGGACCGCCCTGTTCGGCGGATACCGATTTCAGGTTTCCTCGACCTCCGCTGACCAGCGCAGAGCCACACTCCGGCTCGTGCCCGCCTGATCCTGCGCGATCGACCGGCAACCAACACCGCTTTGTGGATATCCATTTGTCCATTCGAAAGGAAGCCACGGTGAGCGACCCCTGCACGACCTATCCAGGCGTGTACGGCCAGAGCCACGACTACGCCCGCGTGGTCGGCGAGAGCACCACGTTCCACGCGGTCTTCGGCGTCAGCCAGGGCGTGAATAGCGCCGGGTTCTTGGCACCAATCCCGCGGGCGGTTACGCCGGGATCTTCGACGGACGGACCGCCGTGAACGGCGACCTGACCGTTTCCGGTATTCGCAAGCGGAACGCGACATCCTCTGTGCCGGCGCGGACTACGCCGAGTCGTTCGCCGTCGCCGACGTGGAGATCGTTGCCGGCACCGCGGTCGTCCTGGAGGACGACGGGAAGCTGCGTCCGTGCTGCACCGACTATGTCCGGCGCGTCGCCGGCACCGTCAGCGGGGCCGCCGGCATCCGGCCGGCGATCGTGCTCGACCGAACGCAGGAAGGGGTGCCGATCGCGCTGATGGGGAAGGTCTGGGCAAATCGCCGACGCAACCGATACGCCCATCCGATGCGGCGATCTGCCCACCACGTCGTCCGTCCCGGGACATGCGAGGCGGGCGGTCGACCTCGGCCGCACCACCGGTGCCATCATCGGGAAGGCGCTGACCCGACTCGAGCGTGGACGAGGCATGGTGCGGGTGCTCGTCCGCGCGCACTGACAGAACACTGCGAACCGCAGGAGTGTGGCGCGCTGTGTGGCGTCCCGCGGGCGACCCACAGCTGAGCGCGGCATGTCGGCAATCCCCTGAAACCGTGGAGACTCCGGTAGAACGCGTCCGCCGGGGGTCAGTCGCGGGGGTCGCAGGGATCGAGTCCGTGCAGCGGGTAGACCGCGGTGCGGGTGTCCTGGATGGCCCGGTCGACGGGTTGCTCGACGCTGCCGTCCCAGGGTCGGAAGGGAACGGGGTGGGGTGTGCCGTCGGACATGTCGATCGGCAGCGGCGTTTCCGGGCTGGCGGTGGCGGCGTGGGCGAGCCAGCCGGTGGGCAGCGGGGTGGCCGGGTCGATGTCGTGGCCGGAGACGATGGCCAGCAGGTGCGTCCAGGCCCGGGGTACCACCCGCACCGGTGAGTACCCGCCGCCGCCCAGGGCGAGCCACCGACCGCCGGTGACGGTGGCGGCCAGCTCCCGCAACGCCTCGTAGGAGGTGCGTTGACCGTCGATGCTCAGGTTCAGGTCGGCCAACGGGTCCTCGCGGTGCGAGTCCGTGCCGTGCTGGGTGACCAGGATCTCCGGACCGAACGCGCGGACCACCCCGGGGACGACCGCGTGGAAGGCTCGCAGCCATGCCGCGTCACCGGTGCCCGCCGGCAACGCGACGTTCACCGACGTACCGGCGGCGGCTCCGTGCCCGCGTTCGGCGGGGTAGCCGGTGCCGGGGAACAGGGTCTGCGGGGTCTGGTGGATGGACACGGTCAACACCCGCGGGTCGTAATAGAACGCGGCCTGCACCCCGTCGCCGTGGTGGGCGTCGACGTCCACGTAGGCGACCTTGCGTACACCGGCGGCGAGCATCGCGGCGATGGCCAGCGCGGCGTCGTTGTACACGCAAAAACCCGAGGCCCAGTCGGCCATCGCGTGGTGCAGGCCGCCGCAGAAGTTGACCGCGCGGTCGACCTCGCCGCTGGCGATCGCCAAGGCCGCAGCAACTGATCCGCCGGCGATCAGCGCCGTGATGTCGTGCATCCCCGCGAAGATTGGATCGTCCAGCGTGCCCAGCCCGTGCCCGACCGAGAACGGCAAATCCGTTGTCGACGCGCGGCGCACGGCATCGATGTAGGCCGGGGTGTGGACCAGACCCAACGTAGCCGCATCGGCTGGTTCTGGTGTGACGACCCGGAAACCGTCGATCACGCCGAGGGCGCTTGCCAGCTCCCAGGTCAGTTGCCAGCGAACCGCAGCCATCGGATGGGTACCGCCCGGGTGGTACCCGAGGGTGCGGGGATCCCACACCACCAACGGTTGGTTCGTCGTCCGTGGTGGGTCGACGAGTCGGTGATCGAGCAGAACGGCGGTGGGAGCGGATGTCGAGGTAGCGGCCGCAGGTGTGCTGGCAGGCGCGGGCACGCGAGGCCAACGATCCCGCTGCGCCGGAATTGGTCCGGCCTGCAAGATGAAGTCCGTACCTGCTGCAGGGATCGGCGACCCGGGCGGAGTCGCGACGGCTATCGGGTTTGCGCGCTCGCCTGGCGGGGTGCTGGTGGCTGTGCTTTCCGCCGGCCACGGGGAGTCGCGCCGCGGCGGTCCGACGGGTTGCCCACCTGTCCCCGCGTCGAACTCGCGGTGGGGAGCCAGGATCGGGTTGCGAGTCACGGCGCGGCGGGCGTGCGGTGAGAGGCGGGTGCCCGGGGAGAAAGCTTTGCCGCGCCGATGGCGTAGTGGATGACTCCGACCAGGCGGCGCCCGTCCAGCACCGGCAGTAGCCACATCCGCCACTCAGCCATCAGGTCCAGCACATGGTCGACGGGATCATCCACCCTGATCGTCGCCGCCGGCTCCCGGGTGAGCGAGGATGCGGTCGCCGCGGTGCAGACCCCGCCTCGGACGACGCGGTGCAGGTCCCGCAGCGCGATGATGCCCCGGAGGGCACCGTCGGGGTCGCAGACCGGCAGGAACGCCACCAACAGGCTCCGCATCCTGCTCGCGACCTCTAGCAGGGTGTCGCTGGCCGCGACCCGGTCAGGGTCGCACGTCATGACGTCTCCCGCGACGTCGACGACCGGCGGGGGCGCCGCTTCGGCGATCCCTGTTGGCCGCCGGGAACCGTCGTCACCGATCGGCAGGAACCTCGCCGCGTCGTTCATGTCGCCTTCCCTGGAACAGATATTCCCGGCGCGGGGCCACCGCACGCGCCCGGGAAGCGCGCAGGAAAAGGACTGGTGGCTAGCCCGGGCCGGGCGAGTGGTCGTCAATGGTCGCGGCCGGCCGGTGACCGGGGTGGTCGGTGTCGCCGGGTAGCAGGCGGTCCAGCTGCGCCGCGATCGCGATGCTCACGAACAAGTCGAACCCGGCGCCGTCGGGCTGCCGCCATCCCAGCACCGCCTGGGCCAGACCGAGTTCGGCTGCCGGTCCGGCGGCGAGGGGATCGACCGGCCGGCCACCGGGGTCGCTGTGGTGGGCCAGGGTGCGGGCCATCGGCAGGTACCTGCGGAACACGGCGTCCCGCGCAGCGGCCAGCGCCCAGGGAGCATCGCCGGCTCTGGCCTGGGCCAGCACGGACCACACATCCCGGGTCGCCGCAATGGCGTTAGGTCGATCATCGCCGAACCGGTGTTCGGGTCTCGCCACAGCGGACAGCCACACCGGGTCTCGTGAAGCCACATGGCCGGGGGCATCGACCGCGCCGGGGCCGGTTCGCTGGAGCATCGGGATGGGGTTGCCCCTCCTCCGCCAATGGCCCAAAGGGCCAACCACTTTCGTGGACAGCGGGTGGGGCCGTACGCCCGATCATTCGGGGTGGCAATTTCGCAACTACCCTCAACTGTGCCACGTCGGGAGGCTTTTGTCACCCTTCGTCCTATATGCGGGACTGTGCGTCAGTGCGGGTGCCGCGAGGCTGTGCCTGCTATACCCATCGACCTGGAGCAAGCCGCTCCGCCTTGGTCGGCTCGGCTTTGGTCGCCGTCCGACTTTTCAATGGAAGGTAAGTCAGCACTCGCGCGTCTCGGCTAGCTGATATGGGGATCATTCCTGTCAAGAGGTCAGGCTGGAGGTTCCCCCGTTTGGATCAACCGGGGGGTCCCTTTGCCGATGTTGGGCCGGCGGGAGGATTCCGGGTGAGAGGCATGTCTCGACACGCGGTCAGGCTGATCTGCGCGGGTTGGTTACCGCATGACCGTTGTTCGTCGGGAGCGTTCCGCTTGTCTAGGATCGAGCGTCGCCGTCGCCGTTGAAAGCCGTTGCTGTGCAACAACTCTGGTTACTCATAGCTAGCTCGCGGGTCACTCCACGCGTTGCCTGTCAACCCGGACGGTCCCTCCCGCCGGCGGTCTGCGAGGCGAGGGGCTGCTACCTCTGCCTATTCATGGCGCTGATGTCTTTTTCCCCGTCCATGACGGCCAGCGACCAGCACCAGCCGGCCAGCTCTCTGGCCACCCCGACCGCGGCGACGGTGGGGCGCTTCTTGCGGGCGTCGAACGTGCGCCATCGCTGGTTCAACCGGCGGTTGGCCTGATCGGCCCGGGCGCGCACCAGTGGCGACTGACCGTCCCTGCGGCGGATCATTTCCGCGGACAGCCGATAGGGCTTGCGGTGGTGCCAGGACGACTCCACCAGCAGCCGGCGGGCATGCCCGTTCCCGGTCTTGGTGATCGAGCCCACTGATCGGCTGCCGCCGGAGGACTGCTCCGACGGGGTCAAGCCCAGGAACGAGCCGATGCTGGCACCGGTGAACCGGTGCCAGTCGCCGATCTCCACCGCCAGGCCGAACCCGGTCAACGTGCCGACGCCGCGCAGGCAGCCCAGCCTGGCCACCACCGGCGCCCAGGCCGGTTCGGCGGCCATGGTCAGGATCGCCTTGTCCAACCGGTCCCGCCGGGCCAGCGTCGTCAGCACGGTGTCGTAGGCCTCGTCGAACGCGAACTGCACGCCCGGCTTGTCGAAGGACTGCGACCGCAACCACTTTCCGTGCGCCGTGGTCCAGGCGGTGTCCTCGTAGACAATCCCTTGCCGCAGCAGCAGTTTCGACAACCGGTGCCGGGAACGCATCAGATCGCCGCGGACGTCTTCCCGGGCCCGCACCAGGTCCCGGGCGGCTTCCTGACCCTCTGATGGGATCATGATGCGGAACCCGGGATTATGCGGACCGGGGCGTGTGGGGCTGCGAGCGTGCCTGCGGTGGTGGTTTTCTGGCGCGGTGTTGCGCGACGGGTTCCGCATAATCACAGGTTGGTCAGGAAGGTCAGGATCGAGTCGGACGGCCGGAATCGACCTGGTTCGGTGTCCGGTGGTGTCGTTCGGTTGAGTGCGCGTTCCTTCATCGCGAGGTCGGCGTGCACGTAGATCTGCACCGTGCGTAGGTCCTCGTGACCGAGCCACATCGCAATGGTTGCGAGATCGACTCCGGCCTGGAGGAGATTCATTGCGCAGGAGTGCCGCAGTGTATGCACCCCAACATGTTTCGCTGCAATCGACGCGCAACCCGTGGAGGCGGTGGTTGCGTGTTTGATGACCAGTTTGCGGATGGTGTCCCGACCCAGCGGGTGTCCGGACGGACCGGAAAAGAGCGGGGCCTCGGGGGTTCCGCCTCGTTCGTCGAGCCAGGTCTGCACGATGGCGGCGGTGTGTTTGGACAGCGGGGTGACCCGTTCCTTGCGTCCTTTGCCGGTGACCCGGAGATGAGCGCCCCGACCCAGCGTGATGTCGGCGCGGCGCAGCCCAGTGAGCTCGGAAACGCGGAGCCCGGTCTGGACGGCGACGGTGAGCAGCGTGTGGTCGCGTCGTCCGGTCCAGGAACTGCGGTCGGGGGCGGTGAGCAGCGCGTCGATTTCCGGGCGGGTGAGGAAGGTGACGACCGGGCGGTCGGTGCGTTTGGCGGGGATGGAAAGTACCCGGGCGATCAGCGCGGCGTGCTCCGGGTGGCGGTAGGAGGCGAACTGGAACAGCGACCGCACCGCGGCCAGTCGGGCGTTGCGGGTCGCGGCGCCGACGCCGCGGTCGCGTTCCAGATGGGTAAGGAAGGCACTGATCGCGGTGGCGTCCAAGTCGTCGAAGTCCAGCCGGGCCGGCGACTTGCCGGTGCGGTCGGCGATGTAGGTCAGCGACAGCCGGAAGGCGTCCCGGTAAGCGGACACGGTGTGCGGGCTGGCCTGCCGCTGGCTGATCAGGTACTGCGTGAAGAACGCCTGCAGGGTCGGCGCGAACGCGGTCATGACGGTCGCCCGACGAAGGCTTCCAGTCGCTCGCCGGCGAGTTCGAGCAACTCTGGGCAGGCCGACAGATACCAGTAGGTCCATTTCGGGTCGCCGTGCCCGAGCCAGGTCGACAGCAGCGGCAGCCGAGCCTGCACGTCGGCGCCGTCGCGGTACCAGCCGATCAGGGTGTTCACCGCGAAACTGTGGCGCAGCGCGTGAATGGTGGGCCGGCAGTGCGGGGAACGAGGTGTGAGGCCGGCCCGCCCGACCAGGGCATGGAACATTGCCTGCACGCTCGGGTAGGTGATCCGATTCCCGGCCGGATGGACGAACAAGCCGGGCTCACCCGGGATCGGGGACAGCGCCGCGCGGCGCCTCAAATAGTGGGGCAGCGCCACCACCGTGGTGGCATGGATCGGGATCTGCCGGGACTGACCGAATTTCGACTCACGGACAGTCAAAAGGCCGTCGGTCAAGGACACGTCGGCCCGATCGAGTCTGATCGCCTCCCCGACGCGCATGCCAGAGACCACGAGAAGCCCGATCAAGGCTTCGTAAGTGGCCGCCGACAACGGCCACCGCGCCTGCCGGGCCACGGCCATCAGCGCCGCGATGTCGATGTCTGAGTACAGGTACGGGTTCCTCCGGTGGCGTGGTGGAACCCACCCCAGCGGCGGGACCTCGGTGGCCGGGTCGCCGGCCTGCAACCAGCGCGCGAAGCCGCGGACCACCGACAGTCGCATCGCCAGCCACCCCGGGGATGCATGTGCCGGGGCGGTGACCCACGCCAGGGCCACCTCGCTGGTGACCCGACCGGCGCCCCGCTGCTCGCAATACGCGACGAACTGTTGGAGGAGTAGCCCGTCACGGGCCAGTTTGAAGCCCAGGGAACGGCGCACCGCGAGATAGTCGATCAACGCGGGTCGCAGCGGCTGCCCGCTCACCGCGTGGTCCCCGGCCAGCACGGGGCCAGCGGACGCAGCGCGGCGAAGTCGACCTTGGCGTAGATCGCGGTCGTGCCGACCCTGGCGTGTCGAAGGACCTGGCCCACCTCGGTCAGCGACCCGCCCGCCCGGAGCATCTGGGTCGTTGCGGTGTGCCGGAGTCGGTGCGCCCCGACTTTGGGCACCCCCGCTCGATCACACGCCGCGTAGACGATCCAGGCGACCCCCTGTGGGGTTAACGCGACCGCTGGGGCGATCGCCCGGAGGAACACCGCCCGGGTCTCGGCGCGCGGCCGGCCTCGCCGCAGGTAGCCGGCCACCGCGGTGCCGACATCGCAGGGCAACGGCAGCCGGTCCTCCCGGCTGCCCTTGCCATGCACCGCCAGATCGCCGGTTTGCCAGTTGATATCGTCAAGACGCAGCCGAGCGACCTCACCGGCGCGCAGGCCCAACCGCGCCAACAACAATAAGATCGCATAGTCCCGGCGTCCCCGCCCGGTGCGCCGATCGCAGCTCGTCAACAGGAGCCCAAGCGTCACCGGCGCTATCCCGCGTGGCAGACCCGCACCACGGTGACTGGCGATCGGCGGCACCGCCTGCGCCAGCGGTGCGCCAATGAGACCCTCCACGTGCAGGAACCGCAGGAATGACCGCAACGCGGCCGCAAAACTCCCGGCCCGACGAGGTGCCTCGCTGCGGCAGCTCCCGCGCGATGAAGGCGGCCACCTCTGCCGCGCCGAGTTCAGGCCCGCCGCGAGCCGGCCCCGGACAATCCGCCAGGAACAACGCTGCGGCCTGCAGCCACCTCGCCACCACACGCTCCACCAGGCCACGTTCGCCGACGAGGTATCCCCGGTAACGCTGCAGCAGCTCGCCCTCGGCGTCCACCGGACCACGTTCCGGCGGTGGGACACAAGCGCCCTGCATCTGCAGGAAGTCCCGCAGCGGACCAACCGCTCTCACGGTCCGCAGTCTCCGGTAACCCGCTGCCCGTCGAGCGGCAGCAAATTCCTCGATCCGCTCGGGCGTCAACCCGGCCGCGTCCAGGCCCTGCCCGGACAACCATCGACTCACGTGCGCCATCAACCGCAGCTGCCCCGCGACCGACAGGTCGGCATACCCGCGGCTCCGCAACTCCCGGGCGAACCCGGCCGCATACGCGGCCAACGGCCCCGCAACCTTGACCTCCGACCGATTCCACATCACGGATCGACTCCTCTCCCCAGGCGCCATGCCCAAGGAGGACGATCATCAGCCGAGGCACGCAATTATGCGGAACCCGTCGCGCAACACCGCGCCAGAAAACCACCACCGCAGGCACGCTCGCAGCCCCACACGCCCCGGTCCGCATAATCCCGGGTTCCGCATCATGCGAATTATGCAGAATTCTGCATAATTCGCACCACCACCGGCAGCTCGCCGAGCCGCACCAGACGTGCGATCCACTCGCAGTCCCGCTCGTCTTCTCCGAACTACCCGATGACCACGATCTTTTCATGAGAGTGATTGGTGGTCATGGGGTTTGATCAGTTCGAGAACCGGTGCTGCTGGTGCGGCCGGCGGCGTCGGTGAAGGTGGGGATGCCAAGATTGACAGCGGTC
>JBBQGJ010000253.1:0-10056 GCA_038322925.1 Mycobacteriales bacterium | reverse complement strand
GACGGACCAGCCGCTCCCGCGGATCGATCGTTGCAGCGCGCAGCCCCCGCGCGCTCTGCTGCGCCCGCCAGCCCCGCAGCATCGCCTCCACCATCGCCTCCTGCGGCCGGAGCTGCACCACGCCGTCCACGAGCTCGACGCCCGCCACGCCCGCCAAACCGATCCCCCGCAACGCGACCCCCATCTCCAAGTGATGGGCGTATCCTGCATCAGACGGGACCGGACGATCAACGCGACACGCTCGAACCCCACCCGACCCGGTCATCCGCGCCGTGAATCGGACCGCCAACTGCCGGAAAAACGCATTCGGCTCGCCCATCTGATGCAATTTCCGAGGGTTGTAGTAGCCCATCGTCGTCTCGACCGACCGATGGTCCATCAGCTCACGCAGAACATCGACAGGGGTGCCATTGTCGGCATGCCGCTGTGCGTAGGCGTGCCGCAACCCGTAGGCGGTGACGCTGTCGTTGCTGATCACCCGGGGCTGCCCGGCCGAATCCCGGCCAGTGATGAACGGCTCGTCGATCCGGTCGACCCAAGAGCGAAAGACCTTACTCAGGAAGTGTGAGGCGGTGACGTGCCCAGCGGTCTCACGGGTCCGGCTCCCCAGACCGGGAAACAGCCAGTCCTCCGTGTGCGGGACCTGCGGCAGGACGGCCAGCTGTTGCTGCCACTTGGTGATGATGTCCGCTGTCGAGGCGTGGATCGGCAGACGCCGGCCGAGGCGTCCCCGCTTGTGGTTGTCCCAGATCAGGGTGGGTGAGCCGTCCACGAACTGCAGGCAGTCCCGGTGGAGGCTCACCACCTCGTTCGGCCGCCGCCCGGTGTCCCTCGTGAGACAGTAGATCACGCAATACATTTCGCCGATATCGTCCGCGGCCCAACCCCCTGCGCGGAATCTCGACCCAGTGCGCAACAGGTGCAGGTTGCGATCCAGTTGGGCGATCACGGCCTCGGGAATGGCCCGCCCGAGTTCGTCCTCGCGCAAGGGAACGTAGGTGATCTTGTGGTGACGCGGATCCATCGCAAATGTTGTGGGGATGTCGTCCATCAGGCCAGCGAGGCGGCAGAAATCCAGAGTGCGTCGCCAAAACCCCAGCAGGCCAATGCGATTGGACGTGGAATAGGGTCGGCCGTCCAGTCCGGTGGTTCCGTTGAAGCCCTGAACGACCGCGGTCATGTCCGCCATGCCCACCACGGACGGGTCATCTCCGACGCCTCGGGCAGCCAGCACATCCGAGGCGATGACAAAAGAGCCCACGATCCGTCGAAGAGTGTTCACTGTCGGGCGGATGGACTGGGCGTAGTCCCTCACGATCCGCCGCAGCCAGAGTTGGCGGACGGGTCGAAAATCGACGGTCCCCGACATCGCCCGGTACGGACGGTTGGAGCCCGCCATCAGGCCGACCAGTGCGGTGTCCCACACATCACCGGCGGTCGGGTCGATCCCCTGCAGCGATGCGTGGGCCCGACGGAGGTGGCCGAGCACCCCACGCAGCAGTCCGGCCGCGGACGGCTGCAACGCTGCCGTGAACCCGTCCGGCAGATCCAGCAGGCTAGCCAGATCGTCCGGGAACGACGCCAGTAGCCGCCGCAGAACCAACGGGGCGAACATGATCTGGTCGTGGTCCCGCTGTTGAATCCCGAAGATCAGCTCGGCACGCACGGCAGGTGCCAGCGACGACAGATCCAGAGTGAGCCCCGTGGCCATGTCCTTGCGGGCCCGCGGCCGTTCAGTGGCATTGAATTCCTCAACGGACCCAACGAATCTCAAACTTCGTTTCCGGCACCCGGAGCATAAGGCGGTCGAGTGCGCCGACCAGCCATCGCAACCGGCCACCCGACACGCGAACACCTTGCTCAGCGGGTTCGTCAGGTCCACAGTGAAAATGCTGGTGCTCGAATTCCACTCCGCAAGTCGCCAGTCCGGATCTGTCAGCAACACCAGGCTGTCGACCCAGTCCGGTCGATGTTCGACCCGCTTCGCGACGGTGAACGCACCCGCCGTCATCGAATCCCCGCCGACTGTGCTGCGGCGACCAGGTCGACAGCCGCGCGTTTGTCCTCGTCCGTGGCGTGCAGGTAAATCGCCGTCGATGCGGCGTTGGCATGTCCCAGCAGCGCCTGCACCACGTCGATCGGCACCCCGGCGCGCAACCAGCGGGTCGCCGCGGTGTGCCGGAACAGGTGCGGATGCGCCTGGAATCCGGCTCGGGCCGCAGCGCGCTCGACCAACTGCTGGGCGTTCGAGTAAGTCAACGGCCGCCCGCCTGCGGGCCCCGAGACATTGACCAGCAGATAGTCCACCAGGGCCGCTGCGGGAACCTCGTCCCGCTCAAGAAAGTATTCCCGATAGGCATCGATGACCGGCCGGGCCACCGGCACGACCCGTGGTCGACCGGCCTTGCACCGCGCCCCATTCACGTTGTCCTGCCGCGGTTCCACGTGCACATGAGCGCCCCTGACGTTGCATCCCAACGCCGACGAATCCGGCAGCAGATGAACATCTCCCCGGCGCATCCCCAACGCCTCACCGATCCGCATCCCCGTCTCGAACAGCAAAACCAGCAGGAAGCGGTCCCGAGCCAGCCGGCAGCCACCGACCGCGGCCTCGACCTGGTCGCGGGTCAACGACTCGGGTGCCCGGTGCATCTCCGGCGCCCGCACCGCCCGCACCGACATCTCCCGGTACTCGCTTGAGTTCTCCAAGGCCCGTCCGCTGACTTTCACGAACTTGGGTTGCGACATACGTTGCGCGACAACAGGATCCACGTGGCCGTACGCTGCGCAGAACCGGTAGAACTCCACCACCGCCACCAGTGAGGCGTTGACCGTCTTGCCTGTCACGCGGCGCCCGGTGCCGCCGACCTCGGTCAGCTCCAACCGCTGTTTGAACTTTGCCAGATCCAAGACCGTGGGTTGTCGCCAGTCCAGCCCGCGCGTCGAAGCCCAGTTCAGGAACCGTCCCAGCCGCGGCAAGTACGACCTGATGGTGTTGGGTGACCGGCCCGCTCCCCGCAGGAACATCGCCCAAGCGGCCGCCTGCGGGTGAATGATCATTGTCCGGTCGTCGACCAACAGCCACAACCTCGACCCGGACACCGGCGAAACCGCCTGCTCCGCGATCAACATCCACGGTCCCGCGGCGCCGCCAGGAAGGCCGCCCGCACGGTCCCACACGTGACACACGCACTATCGGATAACACGCAGGCACGACGACCCGGACGCATGAACCGAACGTGCCTCACCCCCAACAAGCAGTCCAGATAGCCTTCGGCCAGCAGCTCATGATCACCCTGTACGACATGGCGGCCGCGACGGTCTACACCCAGGCCTGGCTCGCCGACGCTGACCGATGGATCTTCGATGGCCTGCCGGCCGAGATCCCGACCGGACAAGGACGGGGCAGCACCGGCCCGGCGATTAGCGTCCGAGCACACGGCGACGATCGCCGCTCCGCCCGGTACGACTCGGTGTCACGTACCGCCATCGTCCGGGTCGGGTCGCTGACATGGACCGTCCAGGACCGGGCAGCGGCCGACTCGATGCGGGAGGCGTGGCGGCACATCGCCGACCTGGCGCCGCTCATCCTGGACCGCCTGGCACCGGCCCGCACCCGCCGGAACCGCCCCAGTCACCGCTGACACCGCACCCGACGTCCCGCCGGCCCCCGCACAGGGGTCGGCGGGACAGCGCGAAGCAAATCCGGACCGAGCCATCCACACCGACAAATTTATCCACATACCGAGCGTGCGGGTCGACTGTTGAACGTCGTTGTGGATGACGAGCACCGGGGTGCGGACCGTCAACGGGGTTGCTGACGGTAGGCGGTGGTCGATCCGGGATTTGATCTTGGTGGTCGGCACCGTCAGTGTGACGGGCATCAGGAATTGGACAACGGCCCTCCCGCCGTGAGTCCGGGAAGACATTTGCGGGAGGGCCGTGCTGGATGCGCGGAGGCACCCGTTGGTCACGGTAGAGGCAGATCAGGTTCGGGTCGAGTCACGGTTGACGGGTGGGCAGCTGGGTTGCCCGGGCTGTCAGGGGGTCCTCGCGCCGTGGGGCTGGGCCCGGCCGCGCGGTGTGCGTGGGGTCGGGTCGCTGCGGCCGCGGCGGGCCCGGTGCGGTGGTTGCCTGGTCACGCATGTGTTGTTGCCGGTCACGGTGTTGCTGCGACGGGCTGACGCCGTCGAGGTGATCGGCGCCGCTCTGGTGGCGCGGTCGGCCGGCCTTGGTCACCGTCGGATCGCGGCCTGGCTGGGGGCACCGGCGAGCACGGTCCGCGGCTGGCTGCGGCGGTGGGGCAGCCGGCTGGAGGCGGCCCGGGTGCATTTCACGGTGGTGGCACGGCTGGCCGGGGTGGACCTGGCGGTGCCGAAAGCAATGGGGTCGCCGTGGCGGGATGTCCTCGCGGCGGTGGGCGCAGCGGCCGCGGCGGTGACCGCCAGGTTCGGGCCGGCCGGGGTGATCGGCCCGGTGACGGCGTGGCAGGCCGCGTCGGCCTCCAGTGGTGGTCGGCTTCTGTCACCGGGTTGGCCGCTGGTTTCGGTGGGTGCTGTGTTCAACACGAGCCGCCTCTGACGGCGGGGCCGTTGGTCCTGGATTGTCGCCAGGGTCATTGCCCGGCAATACCTGTCGGGTGATCCTCCCGACGACGAGTAGGGGTCAACACTGGTGAGCACCTTCGATGAGGACGCGGTGAAACGCCGGCAACGGGCGCAGCAGGTCGCGTTGTTCAGGTATCAGTTGATCTGCCCGGCGCTGGAACCGGGGTTGTCGACCAAGCAGCGCGGCAAGGTTGTCCGTGGCATCGCGTCCTACTCTCATGACGGGCCGTTCGGTGGTCAGGTCCGCTATTCGCGGGACACCTTGGATCGGTGGATTCGGCGTTACCGGGCCGGCGGGTTCGACGCACTGTCCCCGTCGATCCGGCAGGCCGGCACCCGGATCGACGCCCAGGTGTTCGAGTTGGCAGCGGCGTTGAAGCGGGAGAACCCGGCCCGGACCGCCGCCCAGGTGATGCGGATCCTGCGGGCCTCGACGGGGTGGGCGCCGTCGGAATCAACGCTGCTGCGGCACTTCCACCGGCTGGAACTGATGGGCCCGGCCACCGGGCAGGCGGTGGTGTTCGGCCGGTTCGAGGCCGACGCACCGAACGAGCGGTGGGTCGGCGACGCCCTGCACGGCCCGAAGGTCGCCGGCCGGAAGGTCTACCTGTTCGCCTTCCTGGACGACCACAGCAGGCTCGCGGTCGGGTATCGGTTCGGGTTCGCCGAGGACACCGTCCGGTTGGCCGCCGCGCTGGAACCCGCCTTGGCTGCCCGCGGCGTCCCCGGCTCGGTATATGTCGACAACGGCTCCGCTTTTGTCGATGCGTGGCTGCTCCGGGCATGCGGGAAACTCGGAATCCGGCTGGTCCACAGCACACCGCACAGACCCCAAGGTCGCGGAAAAATAGAGAGATACTTCCGCACCGTGAACGATCAGTTCCTCGTCGAGGTTCGCGACACCACCGCCGAAGACATTGCCGCGAAGGGCATCTCAGCGGCGGCGGCGTTGCTGGAGCTGAACGGGTTGTTCACCGCGTGGGTGGAAACCGCCTACCACCACAATTTTCATTCTCCAGACCGGGCAAACCCCACTGGCCAGGTGGACCACCGGGTGGGACCGCGCCGGTCATGGTCCGGTGATGCCCGCGGCCGGGGCGTTGACCGAGGCGTTCCTGTGGTCGGCGCACCGAACGGTGACCAAGACCGCGACGGTGTCGTTGCACGGCAACACCTATCAGGTCGAACCCGCCCTGGCCGGCCGGAAGGTCGAGTTGGTGTTCTCCCCGTTCAACCTGGAGGACATCGAGATCCGCTACTCCGGCAAGTCCTACGGAAACGCGTTGCCGCATCACATCACCCGGCATGCCCACCCCAAAGCGCGGCCCGAGACCACCGAACCGGGCCCGGTCCCGGCCACCGGTATCGACTACTTGGCGATGGTCGCCGACACCCACCACCGGCGGGTCGCGGCCGACGAGACGATCAACTTCGACGCCCTGTACCCCCAACCCGACCGGCATCACAACGATCGGCGCCGACCCGACGGGCAACTCCCCGGGCAGCTCAGCATCGCCGACATCCTCAATGGCACGGCCGATCCCGTCGAACGGAACGAGGCCACGGGATGACCGTCCAACGACTGCAGGCGCACTACCTGTTGACTGAACTACCGCGTGTCGTGGGCGGGTCATAGTTGTTGCGACTGTTAGGCATTGACGTATGAACAGTGCACAGCTCGGGCAGGCGGATCTGGCGTTGACGGTCATTGGGCAGGTCGGCCGGCTGGTCGACACGGGTGACCGGGCGGAGCCGTTTCGGCTCGTGGATCCGGCAGGTGAAACGGTGCAGGCGATCGCGGCTTACTTCCGGGATTTGCAGGCGTCGGGCCGGTCCGCGGCGACACTGCGTTCCTACGGGATGGACCTGTTGCGGTGGTTCCGGTTCTGCTGGGCCGTCGGGTCGGGCTGGGACCGGGCGACCCGGTCCTTGGCGCGGGACTTCTCGCGGTGGTTGCAGATCAGCGGTAAACCGGTCCGACCGCATTGGCGAGCGCAGTCGACGACGGAGACGGATGCAGCTGGCCCCGTGCCGGAGGGTCAGGCCTACTCGGCGTCGGTCCGCGCGCACAGCGAGACGGTGCTGCGCGGCTTCTACGACTTTCACCGCGACGCGGGCAGCGGTCCGATCCTGAACCCATTCCCGCTGGACCGGTTGCGCCGCGGCCGCCGGGCGCACGCGCACCACAATCCGATGGAGCCGCACCGCAACGAACGCGGTGGGCAGTACCGGCCCAGGGTGCCGACCCGGGTGCCGCGCAGCATCCCCGACGCGGAGTTCAACGAGATCTTCGCTCGGTTGCCCTCGCACCGGGACAGGGCGCTGGTTGCTTTCTACGTCTCGACCGGTGCGCGCGCGTCGGAGTTGTTGTCGACAACCGTGGGTGGCGTCGATCCGGCTCGACAGTTGATCGAGGTCCTCCGCAAGGGCAGTCGACACCACCAGGAGCTGCCGGCGTCCAGCGACGCGTTCGTGTGGCTGCGTCTCTACCAGGCGGAGATGGAGGGACTGCTCCCGGCCGGGCGGACCCAGCCGTTGTGGTGGACGCTTCGGCAACCGTTGCGCCCCTTGACCTATCACGCGGTCCACCGAATGTTCGAACGGGTCAACCAGCGGGCAGGAACGGCCGCGACACTTCATGCGCTGCGTCACACGGCGGCCTACCGGATGGCGGAGGACCCGGCGCTGCCGCTCACCGATGTGCAGTTCGTGCTGGGCCACTCGCAGCTGACGACGACCCAGATCTACCTGACCCCGCGTAAGCAGGACGTGATCCGCCGCGTGTTGGCGCACCACGCCGAGGCCACCCGGCGGGCCGCCGAGCGGGTCACGCCGATACCGGCGCCTGGCTATCGGCCGGAGACGATGCAGGTGCTGTTCGGGACCGGGCCCGGCGCCTGATGACTGTTCTCACCACCGTCGATGCGATTGCTCCGCAGGCGTCGCAGCTGCGGGATGCCGCGGCTCGCGTCGGTCGCCCAGCCCGGGCCGCGGGGCTGGACTGGCCCGCCACCCGGGCCGGCCGTGAGCAGGTGTGGCAGCAGCTGACCCGGGCACCGTTCGTGTCGGTCACCCCGAACAGTCGAGACGTGCGCGGCACCGGGTTGACCGCACTATGGGTCTGGCTGGCCGACCAGCCCGGGCCGACCTGGCAGGAGCGCTGGTACTCGCCCGGTGCCGAGGCGGCCGGCCGGGCATGGCGCGACTTACCCACTGGCTGGCTCCGGGATCGCGGACAGGCCACCACCTGGCGGCAGTCGGCATTGTCCGGGGCGTTGATCACGGCTGTCTGCGCCGACATCATCCGGCCCGGCCTGGGCTGGTTGATGCGTAACACGTTCCACCTGCGTCACTTGGTCGCCGATCTGGCCGTCTCCCGAGACCCCGAAGGGTTCACCCGGCTTCGGTCGATATGTGATGGCGAGCAGGGAGTGTCGGCGCAGGCAACCAGCCGCACCCTCTACCGGGGCGCGCTGATCATCGCCGCCAAGGGCGGCCGGCTGAACGAGATCACCCCCGGTGACGTGCTCGAACTTTTGGGCGTCGAGTCCGCCGCGCACGGCAGGTCAGCCGGTGACACCGCACTTTTCTACCGGGCGCTGCACGCCATCGGGTCCCTCGGCGAGCGGGCACCGGCGACGCTCCGGGAATTACGCTCCGCCGGGCAACGCACCCCCGATGAACTCATCGACCGATACGCCCTGGCCTGCCGACCGGTCCGCGACCTGCTGGTGGACTACCTGCGGGAACGGCAGCCCGCGCTGGACTACACCAGCCTGGAATCCCTCGCGCACTTCCTGGGAAAACTGTTCTGGGCCGACCTGGAGCGGCATCACCCCGGTATCGACAGCCTGCACCTGCCCCAGGAGATCGCGACCGGCTGGAAACAGCGGCTGCGGACCATGACCAGAACGGTCACCAGCGCCGACGGCCGGGACACTTCCACCGTCTCGATCGACCGGATCAACTACCGGGAATGCCTGACCCCAGTCCGGGCCCTCTATCTCGACCTGGCCCACTGGGCCGTCGAGGACCCGTCACGCTGGGCACCGTGGGTCGTGCCCTGCCCGATCGGCGCAGAGGAAATCAACCGGCGCAAGGCCAAACGGCACCGCAAGGCACGCATGGACGCCCGGACTCGGGACCGGCTGCCGGTGCTGCCCGTCCTGGTCCGCAGCGTCGACCAGCGGCGCCGCGCCACCGCTGAACTGCTGGCCGCGGCCCGGCAGACCGCGCCCGGCGACGCGTTCACCGCCGCCGGGCAGACATTGACCCGGTCCACCGTCCCGCACGCCGGGCCTGGCAAAACCTGGGCCGACGACACCAAAACCGGTAAACGCCGAGACCTGGGCCGTGAGGAAGACCACGCCTTCTGGGCCTGGGCCGCCGTCGAAGTTCTTCGCGCGACAGGCGTTCGGGTCGAGGAACTCGTTGAACTCAGCCATCACAGCCTCGTCCAATACCGACTGCCGACCACCGGAGAACTCGTCCCGCTGCTGCAGATCGCCCCCTCCAAGACCGACGCTGAACGGCTGCTCGTCGTCAGCCCCGAACTGGCCGACGTGCTCAGTGCGATCATCACCCGCATCCGCGACCACAGCGGCGCGGTCCCCATCGTTCCCACCTACGACCCCAAGGAACGGGTGTGGTCCAAACCCGCGCCCCGGCTGTTCCAACGCCGCTACTCCGCCGAGAACCGGCCGATCCCCGCCGAAGGAATCCGCACCCTGCTGATCGCCGCACTGGCACACACCGGGCTCACCGACCTCGTCACCGGAGCCCAAATGCGTTTCACTCCCCATGATTTCCGCCGAATTGTCCCTGCTTAGTTTGCGTGTAGCGATTGGCAGGCCGAGGGTCCGTGAGCTGGGGGTTCAGGCTTTGCAGTCGGCGTGTGGTGTTTCTATGGTTCAGGACCATGATCATGAGTTTCTTCTTGTCTCGGGGCTGGGAGTCCTGGGACGTCGGGCGTCGGCCGTTGATTCCGGAGGCGATGCCGGTGCTGGTCGATGAGGACCTGTTGTTCGAGGACGGTCCGGGTGAGCCGCGGCCGACGGTGGCGGTGAATCGGTGGTTGCGGGAATTGCCGGTCAGCGGCGCGCCGGCGCCGAGTACGTGGGAGAACTACGCGCGGGTCGTCAAGGAGTGGATGGAGTTCCTGTCCGGGCACGGTGTGGGCCTGTTCGAATCGCGGGAGCGGTTGAAGTTGGGTTTGAGTCGGTATGCCGAGCACCGGGCGGCCGGTCCGCTCGGGCAGCGGCTAGCGGCGAGCACGTGGGGCCAGCACATGAGCGTGCTGTCGATGTTTTACCGGTGGGCGTTGGCCGAGGGCTACGCGCGGGCGGAGCCGTTCACCTACAAGACCGCGCGGGCGTTGTTCCACGGCACGGGACGCGAGGTCCGGGTGAATCTGGCGGTGCGCCGGACACCGAAGCCGCACGTGACGATC
>JBBQGJ010000252.1:0-10069 GCA_038322925.1 Mycobacteriales bacterium | reverse complement strand
GCACCACGTCAAACACTGGTCGCAAGGCGGACCCACCAGCTACCACAACGGCGTGCTCGTCTGCCCATACCATCATCGCCTGATCCACCAGGGCGACTGGGAGATCCGGTTCGCCGCCGACGGCGTCCCCGAATACCTCCCCCCAGCCTGGATCGACCCGAACCGCGCACCCCGGCGTAACACCATGCACCACAACCCCTTCAACCAACGAACGTGAGTGGAAGCGGGGCGATGGCGATGGTCTGCCGGGCGAGGTTCGACCTGAAGCAGGCGAGCGCGCGGCGGGAGCGGAAGTGGGTCCTGTGCTGCGCCTCCCGCGGCTGTGTTCCGGTGTGTCACAACGCCTGCGCACGCCGGTTCCGCTGGGGTGTGCCCGGGCGCGGCGGTCGGCCGGGTCCGGTCTCTGCCGGGGCAGATCGATGGACCCGCGCGCGCTGGTTCCGCTGGGGTGTGCCCGGGCGCGGCGGTCGGCCGGGTCCGGTCTCTGCCGGGGCAGATCGATGGACCCGCGCGCGCTGGTTCCGTTGGGGTGTGCCCGGGCGCGGCGGTCGGCCGGGTCCGGTCTCTGCCGGGGCAGATCGATGGACCCGCGCGCGCTGGTTCCGCCGTGTGCCCGGGCGCGGCGGTCAGCTGGGCCCCGTCGCCGCCGGGGGCAGATCCATGGAAGCGCGCTGGGCGATCAGGGCTGTGGGCTCGACCTGGATCAGCCCCCTGGTCGGGCGGTCCAGATCGAAGGTCACGAACAGCACCATGGCCACCAGCGCGGCACCGAGCAGTACCGGGAGCACCCCACGCCCGAGGATCGCCAGGTAGACGGCGAGCAGCCCCAGCGCGGCTGCGGCGCCCAGCACCTCGAGCAGCAGCACGGTACCGGGCACCCGATTGCTCAACGCGGCAACGTGCAGGGTCTGCAGGTTGATCACCTCGTTGAGCGACTCCACGTACAACCGACTGGCATTGCCGTTGGGGTCTGCCTGCAGGGCCTGGCCCGCCAGCGTCCACAGCTGCTGCTGAAGGTCGGCACCGACCGCGACGGCGGCCACCGAGTCGTCGCTGCCGGGAACGTGGTCGGACAGCGCGATCTCGGCGTCGGTGTAGGACGTCAGCAGCTGCAACGAGCTCGTGCGAATGGGCTCGGGCAGGGTCTGCGCCCGCAGGTACGCGGTGCCGATCGCGTTGGCGTCATCGACCACGACCGCGCGCCGCGCCTCGTACCGACCGACGGCCAGGGCCAGACCGAACGCCAGGACCAGGCCGACCACTCCGAGAATCGAACCCTGCAAGACCCCCAGCGGCTCCCGCAGCGTGTCACCACGCTTGCGAAGGCGCCTGCCGATCCACAGCCCCAGCAGCGTGGCGCCGAAAATGATCCCGCACAGGATCAGCGCCAGAACCCCGGAGTTGAGCGAGAAGAACAGCACTCGTCCTCCCCCTCTCCCGACCCGCAGCCCGCGCTCATCTGGGCGGAGGATATGTCGGGGTCTGTGCGCGCGCTCCGACGTGTCGGGTGGAGTTCCGGCTGTGGTGCCGAAGATCACGAACGCATCGCGGTCACGTCATGCACTGTCGCAACAGGTGCGCCGATATGTCCTGACGGGCGGGCGTTTGGCCGATCAGCGTGACAAGATCGTGGGGCAAAGGATCGCTGCGATGGCACTGCGGCTATCTGATGGACCGCGGCTATCTGATGAGACCGCGGCTTTCGCTCGAATCCCCGACGGCGTCCGGCGTCACGTCCTCGGTGGCGCCCGACTGAGCGAGCCGGCCGAACCGCCACCAGGTGCCCACCCCGAACACCAATGCCGTGCCCAGCGCGACTATCACCCAGAGCACCACGGCGATATCGACCCACGACCCCGGTGGCGGGGAACCGGTGGCGGGGAACCGGGCAGGAAGGTGCGGATGGGAATGGTCGCGAAATGCATGGCCGCGATCCAGGCCAGAAATGCCGGTTCGACCTTCCGGCGACCGCGAAAAGTGTTGACCACCACGAAGAGTGCCACCACCGCCAGGGTGATCAACACGGCCAGCAACAGCAGTCCGAAGGCGATGCCGACAGTCCGGTGCATGCGGACGTCGGGTGAACAGACCCGCCTGCTCGGAGGCCGGGGTGATCGCAAGGTGCCAGCCCTGCACGTCACCGTCGATCGCGAACTCCGTCGGCAGCTCGGACTGCCCATCGGCATCCGTGCAGGCCTGCGCGACCACGGTGGTGACATAGGAGTCGAACGGCCAGCTCTGGATGTCGCCCTGCAGCTCCACTGTGGCGTGCCGGGTGTCGATGCGCCGACCGGTCGGCCAGACGATGTCCGGCCGTCCCTCGTCGGACCCAGCAGCAGGGTGATCGGCTGTTTCGGCGCGTCCTGGTCGTCGAGCAGGTCGGGTCGGACAGCAGCAAGACGTCCACATCCATGCTCGGCGCCGCCGCTGTCACCGAACGGACGGACAGGAACACCGCCGCACCGCCCGGCGGAAAGGTGACGTCCGGCTGCCGGACGGCGTTCCCTCCGCCGAAGGCGTAGGCCCCCAACATCACCACGAAGATGACGACCGCCACGACGATGCCGGTGACCCACTGTCCGCGGCGGGTCCGTCGGATCGGCCGTGGCCCGACCGGCGGCTCTGTCCGGTCGAGCGGCGCCAATGGATCAGCAACCTCGGGTGGGTCCGACATTGCGATCATTCTCGGCGATCGGCCGGGTGCTGCACTCCCCGGACACGGCGTCAGAGGGGGACGGCCGCGGCTCAGCAGGGCATGCCAGGTGGGCCGCGAACGCCCGGGGCCACGGGCATACCGGCGGCAGACGGCACAATGACCGCCATGTCCGTGCCCACTGTCGCGACCCCGCGCGGGAGTTCCAGCGCCCTTGGCGAGATCCACCCGACCCGCGAGGAGTTTCGGGAGTTGGCCAGGGACCGGCGGGTCATTCCCGTCACCCGAAGGCTGCTGGCCGACACGCTCACCCCTGTCGCGCTCTACGCGTCGCTGGCCGGCGATCGCCCCGGCACGTTCCTGCTCGAGTCCGCGGAGAACGGCCGGTCGTGGTCGCGCTGGTCGTTCGTCGGGGTGTCGGCGCCGTCCGCACTCACCGAACGGGACGGTGTCGCGCATTGGCTGGGCGAGGTGCCGGTCGGCCTCCCGACGGGCGGCGACCCGCTGACCGTGCTCTCGGAGACCCTGCGGCTGCTGCACACCGACCCGCTCGAGGGAACGCCGCCGTTGACCGGCGGGATGGTCGGCTACCTGGGTTATGACGTGGTACGGCGGCTGGAGCGAATCGACGGCCATCACAGCACAACCGGTTCGGGAGCGGTCGACGAACTGCACGTGCCAGAGCTGGTGATGTTGCTGGCCACGGACCTGGCCGCGCTCGATCACCACGAGGGCACTGTCACGTTGATCGCCAACGCAGTGAACTGGGACGCTACCGACGAGCGGGTGGACGCCGCGTACGACGCCGCGGTGGCCCGCCTCGAGGCGATGAGCGAGCAGTTGGGCAGGCCGTCGGCGCTGCCCGCTGCGGTGTTCGCGCGACAGTTGCCGAAATATTCACGGCGGACCAGTTCGCCGGAGTACCTGGCGATGGTGGAGGTCGCCAAAGAACACATCCGGGCCGGTGACGCCTTCCAGATCGTGCTGTCGCAGCGGTTCGACGTGCCGACCGAGGCCGACCCGCTGGACATCTATCGGGTGCTGCGGGCCACCAATCCCAGCCCGTACATGTACATGCTCCGGCTGCCCACCCCGGACGGCGACCCCATCGCCGTGGTCGGCTCGTCTCCGGAGGCCCTGGTCACGGTCCGGGACGGGCTGGTGACGATGCACCCCATCGCCGGTACCCGTCCCCGCGGCAGCACCGAGGAGGACGACGTCCTGCTGGGCAAGGATCTGTTGGCCGACGAGAAGGAACGCAGCGAGCACGTCATGCTCGTCGACCTCGGCCGAAACGACCTGGGCAGGGTGTGCGCGGCCGGCACGGTAAAAGTCGTCGAGTTCTTCACCGTTGAGCGGTACAGCCACGTCATGCACATCGTCTCGACGGTGACAGGCAGGTTGGCCGACGGCAAGACGGCGTACGACGCGCTCGCGGCCTGCTTTCCTGCCGGAACCCTGTCCGGTGCACCCAAACCCCGCGCCATGCAGATCATCGACGAGCTCGAACCGGCAAGGCGCGGCGTCTACGGCGGTGTCGTCGGGTATCTGGATTTCGCCGGTGACGCGGATACCGCGATCACCATCCGCACCGCGCTGGTGGCAGCAGGCACCGCGTTCGTGCAGGCCGGCGCCGGCATCGTGGCCGACTCGGTGCCCTCATCGGAGGACACCGAATGCCAGAACAAGGCGGCGGCGGTGATCGCCGCGGTCGGGGCGGCGGGCACCCTGCGACCGGTGATCGGTGACTGATCCCGGTCCTGCCTCAGGTGCTGACCCGGGGGTTGACGGGGTTGACGGCGGTGACCGGGTTGACCGGGTTGACGGAGTTCAATTCGGCGGCAATCCACCCGGAGAAGGCATCGCGCCCGAAAGGACGGGGCGTGCGGCGGCAGTGATCGCCCTGTGCGCGGTTCTCGGTGCCGCCCTCGCCGCAGTAGCCGCCGGGCTCACCTGGTGGGCGGCGGACTTCGTCGATCCGTTGACCGGTCCGGTGACGATCACCGCGTCCGGGAGTTCGGTGGTGCCGGAGCTGGTGCCGGTCGCGCTGGTGGCGCTGGCCGGACTTGGCGCCGCGCTGGCCACCCACGGCGTGCCGCGACGGATCGTGGGTGCCGTGCTGGTGCTCGGCGGAGCGCTGATCGCGGTCCGCTGCGCGGTCGCATGGGGGTCGGCTCCGGCGTCGCTGGTCCAGGACTTGCCGCGACCCGCCGATCCGGTGGGCGTCCCTCGGCTGTCTCCGCTGGGACCGCTGCTGGGGATTGCCGGCGGCGTGCTGGTTGCGGCGGCGGGCACCATGATCGTCACCGGGCGCGGAGCGCGCCGGATGAGTTCGCGGTACGAAGCGCCGGGATCGGTGGACATTGCCGCGCGCCCCGAGCGGCCCGGCCCGGTGGCCGGCCGGACCGCCGAGGGCGACCAGAGCACAGCGGACTGGTGGAGAGCCTTGGACGCCGGATCGGACCCCACCGAGGGCCCCGAGGCCGGGCCGGATTCGGCGCCCGGAGACCGGTGACATGCCGGTCAGGAGGACGTACCCCGGGCGGCTACGATGACGCAGAGCACATCGCGCATTTGAGAGCGGCTGACCGGAACGGCGGCTCCGTTGCTCACGGGAAGCGACGGTCGACGTGCCTGGCGGAGGGCTGACGCAGCGCAGCGCGCAGACGAGGAGACGAGCGGGTGAACGTGCTGGACGCGATCCTCACCGGTGTCCGCGAGGATCTCGCCGTGCGTGAAGCGTTGGTCCCGCTGGCCCAGATGAAGGCCAGGGCAGCGCAGGCACCCGCCTCTCGCGACGTGCTGCACGTGCTGCGCGAACCGGGCGTGGGCGTCATCGCGGAAGTGAAGCGCGCCAGCCCCTCCCGTGGCCCGCTGGCCGACATCGGCGACCCAGCAGCGCTTGCCAGGCTGTACGCCGAGGGCGGCGCGCGCATCATTTCCGTGCTCACCGAAGGACGGCGTTTCGGCGGGTCCCTCGACGATCTCGACGCCGTCCGCGCCGCGGTCGACATCCCTTTGCTGCGCAAGGATTTCATCGTCAGCCCGTACCAGGTTCACGAGGCCAGAGCGCACGGCGCGGACATCGTGCTGCTCATTGTCGCGGCGCTGGAACAGAACGTGCTGCACGGCCTGCTGGAACGGATCGAATCCCTTGGCATGACGGCGCTGGTCGAGGTACACACCGAGGCAGAGGCCGACCGCGCGCTGTCCGCCGGGGCCAGGGTGATCGGCGTCAACGCGCGTGACCTGACCACCCTCACCGTCGACCGGGATGTCTTCGCGCGCATCGCGCCGGGCCTGCCGAGCGGTGTGGTGACGGTCGCCGAATCCGGCGTGCGCGGCCCGTCCGACCTGCTCGCGTACGCGGGCGCTGGGGCCGACGCGGTGCTCGTCGGCGAGGGGCTGGTGACCAGCGGCGACCCGCGTGCGGCGGTCGCCGAACTCGTCACGGCGGGGTCGCATCCGTCCTGCCCGCGGCCGGCCCGCTGAGGCCCGCTGCGTCCGTGCCGGCAAGGGATCATCGGGCTCGGGATCGGATCGGACTAAGGAACCGACGCCCGTGCGAAGCCGAGTGCGGCCGCGAGAACAATGGAACCGCGAACAACGGGACCCCGGAGAATGGAACCCAGCCCTGGGATTCAGCCCTGGGATTCAGCCCGCCATCGAGTGCTGAGCCGGGCGCGCCGAGCCGTACCGAGTTGACCACCTGAGATGTCTGGAGATCCAGTGCCCGTTCGCAGTGCCGCCCAGTCACCAGCGGACCAGTCACCAGCGGACCGGTCACCGGCGGACCGGTCACCGGCGGACCGGTCACCGGCAGGCCAGTCAGCGGTCGCCGAAGCGCCTTCGGCGGGGGAGTCGCACATCGCTGGCGCGGGCGCCGCACAGGTTCCCGCGCCCCGCCCGGACGGGTTGCCGCGGCCATCGGACGGCCTGGCCGGGACCGCCCACGACCCGGACGAGCGCGGCTACTTCGGCTCGTTCGGCGGCCGGTGGCTGCCGGAGGCGTTGGTGGCGGCGCTGGACGAGGTGGCGGAGAGCCACCGCAAGGCCCGCATCGACCCGGATTTCCTGGCCGAACTCGACCGGCTCGCGGCAACCTACGCGGGCCGGCCCAGCCCCCTGACCGATGCCGCGCGGCTCACCGAGCAGATCGGCGGAGCGCGGATCCTGCTCAAGCGCGAGGATCTCAACCACACCGGTAGTCACAAGATCAACAACGTGCTCGGCCAGGCGCTGCTGGCCAAGCGGATGGGCAAGACCAGGGTCATCGCGGAGACCGGCGCGGGCCAGCACGGTGTGGCCACCGCGACCGCCGCCGCTCTGCTGGGCCTGGACTGCTGCGTCTACATGGGCAAGGTCGACACGGAGCGGCAGGCGCTGAACGTTGCCCGGATGCGACTGCTCGGGTCCGAAGTGGTGGCGGTCGAGACCGGCTCGGCGACCCTGAAGGACGCCATCAACGAGGCGTTCCGCGACTGGGTGGCATCGGTCGACAACACTTTCTATCTGTTCGGCACCGTCGGCGGCCCGCACCCGTTCCCGGTGATCGTTCGGGACTTCCAGCGGATCATCGGGCTGGAAGCCAGGGTGCAGGTGCTGGAGCTGACCGGCAGGCTGCCTGACGCGGTCGCCGCCTGCGTGGGCGGCGGGTCGAACGCGATCGGCGTCTTTCATGCGTTCCTGGACGATCCCGGTGTGCGGCTGGTCGGCCTGGAGGCCGGCGGTGACGGCATCGAGACCGGGCGGCACGCCGCGACGATCAGCGGCGGCACCGTGGGCGTGCTGCACGGCGCCCGGTCGTTCCTGTTGCAGGATGCGGACGGGCAGATCGTCGAGTCGCACTCCATCTCCGCCGGGCTGGACTACCCGGGCGTCGGACCCGAACACGCGCACCTGGCCGAGATCCACCGCGCCGAGTACCGGCCGATCACCGATACCCAGGCGATGGACGCGTTCGCCCTGCTGTCCCGCACCGAGGGCATCATCCCGGCGATCGAGTCCGCCCATGCGGTGGCCGGTGGGGTGGACCTTGCGCGCGAGGTAGGACCCTCCGGCATCGTGCTGATCAACGTGTCCGGTCGCGGTGACAAGGACATGGAGACCGCGATGCGCTGGTTCGACCTCGCCGAACCGGGGGAGACCCGCTCGTGACGAACCTGGACCTGCTGTTCACGACGACCCGGTCGCAGGGTCGCGCCGCGTTGATCGGCTATCTGCCAGCCGGCTTCCCGACGGTCGACGGCTCCATCGAGCTGCTGACCGCGATGATCGACGGCGGCTGCGACCTGGTAGAGGTCGGCATGCCCTTCTCCGACCCGGTGCTGGACGGCCCGGTCATCCAGCACGCCGCGCTGACCGCGCTGACCGCCGGGTTCCACACCGCAGACCTGTTCCGGGTTGTCGCCGGCGTGACCCGAGCGGGCGGGCGGTCGGTGGTGATGACCTACTTCAATCCGGTGCTCGCGTACGGCGTGCAGAAGTTCGCCCGCGACCTGGCTGCGGCCGGCGGGTCCGGCGTGATCACCCCCGACCTGATCGTCGACGAGGCCGGTCCCTGGTTGGCGGCCGCTCAAGAGAACGAGCTGGCGCCCATCTTTCTGGTGGCGCCGTCGTCACCGGCGGAACGGATCGCGCTGACGGCTGCGGCGACCCGCGGGTTCCTGTACGCGGCGTCGACCATGGGCGTGACGGGCGCCCGCAACCAGGTGTCCGCGGCGGCGCCCGAGCTGGTGGCTAGGTGCCGCGCGGTCACCGACCTGCCGATCGGCGTCGGTCTCGGCGTCCGCACCGGAGACCAGGCCGCCGAGATCGCCGGGTTCGCGGACGCGGTGATCGTCGGTTCGGCCTTCGTCAGCGCCGCCGAATCCGGTGGCGTGAACGCGGTCCGCGACCTCGCCGCCGAACTGGCCGACGGCGTGCGGCGGGGTGCCTCGACGACCTCAACTCCGACGACCTCAACTTCGACGACCTCAACTTCGACGACCTCAACTCCGACGACCTCAACTCCGACGACCTCAACCTCCACGACCTCAAACCTGGCCGCCCGCAGCGCCCCAACCCGCGAGGACAGCCCGGCATGACGCACCTCTTGACGTCGATTCCCTCACCGCCGCAAGGGGTTTGGTATGTCGGGCCGCTGGCCATTCGGGCGTACGCGGTGTTCATCATCATCGGCATCGTTGTCGCCGTCTGGTGGGGCAACAAGCGGTTCGTGGCCCGCGGAGGACGGCCGGGCCGGGTCACCGACATCTCGGTGTTCGCCGTCCCGTTCGGCATCGTCGGGGGCCGGATCTACCACGTCATCACCGACAACCAGCTTTACTTCGGGGAGGGCAAGAACCCCTGGAACGCGTTCGCCATCTGGAACGGCGGGCTGGGAATCTGGGGGGCCATCGCCTTCGGAGCGGTCGGCGCCTGGATCGGCTGCCGGTACTACAAGGTGCCGCTGTCCGCCTACGCCGATTCGGTCGCGCCGGGCATCGCCGTCGCCCAGGCGATCGGCCGGCTGGGCAACTACTTCAACCAGGAGCTGTTCGGCAGCCCGACCACGCTGCCGTGGGGTCTAGAGGTCTTCGTCCGCACCCCCGGCGGGGTGGCCGGCGCGATCCCGGCGGGCGGCACCTGTGAGTTCCCGACCGAGTACGTCAAGGCCGCGCCCGAGGTGCTCTGCGGGGTCTACCAACCGACCTTCCTGTACGAGATCCTGTGGAACATCGGCGTCGCGGTGCTGGTGGTCTGGGCCGACCGCCGGTTCACCCTCGGCGGCGGCCGGGCGTTCGCGGTGTACGTCGCTGGCTACACGCTGGGCCGCACCTGGATCGAGATGCTGCGGATCGACCCGGCCAACCACTTCTTCGCGCTGCGGATCAACGTCTTCACCTCGGTCGTGGTGTTCGCGGGGGCCGTGTTGTTCCTGTACCTGCGGCGGAACGTGGGGCGCGAGGATCCGGCCGTGGTGCGTGGGCCGGCCAGGCGCGGTGACCAGGAGGACCACGGTGCCGCCGGTGCTGCAGCCGCCGATCCGGCCGCGCACCAGGACGAGCCAACCGACCCGCGGTCACGCCCGCCCGGCGACACCGATGCGTCGATTCTCGATATGCCGGTCTCCGCTGGTGACGGCGAGAACGACGCAGCGAAACCGAACGCCACCAGCACCGGAGAACGCCCCGGCGCGGCGGAACAGCGCCCCAACGGGTGATCGTTCGCACCGCCGGGCAGGACGGGATCGTCCCGCCGACACCTGCCGTGAAGCCGGTTCCGGGCCGCGCCGGTGGTGCGGTAGCTTTGACGCTGACTGGGCCACCGTCGTCCCGGATTATCCGCGATAATCGAGCGCGGGTGCTGCGACGATGGGGCGGTGATCCCGCCGACTCTCGCCCGCCCACTCGCGTTCGGGGCCGTGGCTCACCG
>JBBQGJ010000251.1:0-10078 GCA_038322925.1 Mycobacteriales bacterium | reverse complement strand
ACATCCCGGACCCGTGGAACCCCGACCAGCCCGTGCCGACAACGGGCGATCTGTCATACCCATCCGGCAAAATCAGAACCAGACGGTGATCCTCAAGCCGTCACAACGACCTGAGCCGCCCCGATGAAAGATCGAGGCTAGCATCACCGGTGGTGGCTGTGTACTCACGAAGGAGTGGTCGACGGTGACGAGCGTTGCTCTGTTCGTCGCGGTGTTCCTCGCGTGCATCGTGGAGGCGGTCGAAGCGCTGACGATCCTGTTGGCGGCCGGGACCACGCGCGGCTGGCGGTCGGCCCTGATCGGCGGTGCGGCCGCCGTGGTCACGCTCGCGGTGATCGTCGTCCTGCTGGGACCCGCGATCTCGGCCATCCCGATCTCGTACCTCCGCCTCTTCGTCGGCGGGTTGTTGCTCGTGTTCGGCGTGGGCTGGTTGCGCAAGGCGATCATGCGGGCCAGCGGGCTGAAGGCGTTGCACGACGAGGACAAGATCTATGCCGAGAAGCTCGCGGCAGCGCGCGCCGCAGCCACTGAGAAGCGTGCATTCGTCGGCGACTGGTACGCGTTCACGCTGAGCTTCAAGGGCGTTCTGCTGGAAGGCCTCGAGGTCGTGTTCATCGTGCTGACGTTCGGCACGAACCAGCACGACGTACCCCTCGCAGCGCTGGCCGCGGGCAGCGCGGTGCTTCTCATCGCGGGGTTGGGGGTCGCTGTACGGAGTCCGCTGGCACGCGTTCCGGAGAACACCATGAAGTTCGTCGTCGGCGTCATGCTGACCGGGTTCGGGATCTTCTGGGGTGCCGAGGGTGCCGGAGTGGAGTGGCCCGGATCGGACGGGGCACTGCTTGTCCTGATCCCCGCCGTCCTCGCGGTCTCGCTGCTGTACGTGAAGCTCTTCGCCCGACGCGTCCAGCTCGTGGCAGCCGTCGCCGTTGAGGAGGTCCAGTGATGCGCTGGCTGAAGAGCTTCGGGCTGTTCTGGTGGGACTTCATCATCGGCGACGACTGGATCGTCGCGGCCGCCGTCGTGGCAGGGCTTGCCCTGACGGCTCTGCTCACTCACGTCGCTGGCGTGAACGCCTGGTGGCTGCTTCCCATCCTCGCGGTCGGTCTCATCCCGATCAGCATTCGGCGCCTCCAGCGGGAGCGATAGAACCGCTGTATCGGCGCGTACCCGCATAGGACCGGAGGCTGCTCCGCGAGCCTCTGCGAAAGGCCGCGACCACCCGGAATATTCATCTTCGCTTTCTCTGGCGCCGACGATGACGTAGGTCTAATCTTCTCGCATCCTGCAGGATTTCATCGTTCTTTGTACCCACCCTCCAAAGGAGTCCTCATGAAACGAGCGCTCGTCTCTGCCCTCGTGGCCGTGACGATTTTCGCCTCCAGCCTGCTGACAGCACCCCAGGCAGCCGCGGCCTCACAGTGCGCCGGAGTTTCCGGTAACTGGACCTGCGTCACCACGTCGAACATCGTCTACAAGACGGCTGTGACCGACACCGTGCCCCTCATCAATGCGAGCAAGTACACCGCGACCATGCACTGCTCCTTCACGTCCACGATCACCCGCTCGTGGACTGTCTCCGCTTCGTTGACCGTGGGAGTCAAGGCCACGGTCTGGGGCGTGGCCGAGGCGTCGGTCTCCGGGACGCAGACGCAGACGCTGTCAATGACCGGTTCACAAGCCACGACAGCGGGCGGAAGCGTTGTTCTCCCGCCCGGCGGGAGCGTGATCTGCCAGCGGATCTACGGCTACTACTCGATGTCCACGAAGGTGGAGTACTGGTACAACTACAAGGTGACCTCAACGCAGAGCTTCACGACGACCGTGCCCTACCACTTCGGGGTCAAGCTCGTCTGACCGCAACCGGGTGGGGCGTCGGGCAGACCTATCGTCGCCCCACCCGGGACCGGGTCGTCCTGCCGGACCGCCAGCATCTCTCAACGGTGGCCAAAAGCTCAACGAGCCTGGATCTCACGGGCCGAATCCCCGGAAAGTGCGCCCCCCAAAATTCAATGCCAATTCATCTGAGTGGTGAGCCAGCGCGAATTCCCGAGCTGGTGGCATGCATCGCGCGCCAAAGCGTCACCGGAGAAATGCGAACGGTACGGATGGCCGCCGCTATTGGGGAAAGGGCTGGCGAACGCGCATTACTCTGCGTCATGCTGCCGCAAGACCGCGCTGGCCGTCAGTCGCAGCCCTCAGGGCCGCAGGCGTCTGCGTCGGCCGCCCCGGGCACCGTGAGCAGCGACTTCTTCAGCGGCTCCGGATGGAGCTCGTCCCACACCTGCGCCAGCGCCCCCTCGAAGACCTCAGCGGGCTGCGCACCCGAGATCCCGTACTTCTCCTCGAACACGAAGTACGGGACGCCATGGATCCCGTACGCCGTCGCCTCCTGGATGTCGCCGGCCACCTCACGATCACGAACCTCGGAGTCCACCGCGTCTCGAACGACCGCCTCCTCAAGCCCCGCCTCGCCGGCCAGACGCACGAGCGTGTCGGTGTCCGAGATCGTCTCCGCATCCGTGAAGTGCGCCCGGAGCAGGGCCATCTTCAGCGCCCACGCCGCGCGGCCGCTCGGGTCGGTGTCCTGCGCCGCATGCAGCAGCCGGTGCGCCTTGCGCGAGTTCGCGATCCTGACCGTGTCGAAGCGAAGATCCAGATCCTCCGTCGCTGCGGCGGCCTCGACGTGCGAGAACATCTCGCGCACCTGCGCCTCCGGCAGCCGCTTGGCCTGGGCCAGGTACTCCGACCCCGTCCCCTCGTACGACTCCGGCAACGTCGGATCCAGCTGGAACGAATGCAGGGTCACCTTCACCTCGTCCGCATGGGGGAAGTCGCCCAGCACCCGGTCGAACCGGGTCAGGCCGATGTAGCACCACGGGCAGGCGATGTCGGACCAGATATCGATGCGCATGCCCGGTTCAACCAGTCCCACCTCCCGCCGATTCCCTCCCCTCCCGGTGGCCGCTATTCAAGCCGCGGTCCAGGGACGCTAAGGTCATGGGGAGACGCCTGTCGCGGTCCGACCAGTTGTCACGCTGGGTTTACGGCTTCGATGGGGCATCCCCCAACGGCGGGAGTGGCATGCGATTAGCAGTGGGTGCAATCGTCGCGGCCACCGCTCTGGTCGGCGGGCTGGTCGTTGCGACGGTGTCCGCGCCGACGGCATCGGCCGCGAACCCGCCGACCACGGGATCACTCATCGTCGACGCGAGCTTCAGCGCAGCGACAGTGACCGATGCTGCCTGGACGGGCCTGGGCTCCACATGTCTGACTGGTGCTCCTGCAGGGTCAGTGCCGAGTCCCACGATCAACAACTGCGACTCCCGTCGTACCGGCCCGGTTCCTGCGCTCGGCGTGACGCCGGGCTACCTGCAGCTCACTGACGCCGGTCGATCTTCGGTCGGCACCCTCCTCTACAACCGCCCCATTCCCGCTTCCGCGGGGATCTCCGTGGTGTTCGAGCAGTACCAGTACGGCGGCAACGGCGCGGACGGAATCGGGTTCTTCTTGGTCGACGGTGCCACCGACCTGACCCGTGCGGGCGGTAATGGCGGCAGCCTCGGCTACACGCAACGCACCGGTGTTGACGGCATCGTCGGAGGCTATGTCGGCGTCGGTTTCGACGCCTTCGGCAACTTCTATGACGACGGAGAGGGCAAGGGAGCAAGCTGCCCGACCGATCAACGCTCACCCAGCACCGCGACGGGTGCGGTCGCCTCGAACGTCGTAACCCTGCGCGGTCCGGGCAACGGCCGCGTTGGCTACTGCTACCAAGGGTCAACGACCGATCCAGCCAGCAACCCGAACAAGCCGACCTCGACTTTGCCCGGGACCCTGCGGGCGGCGACGGGGACGACCGACCCGACGCTGGCCAAACGACTGGTCAACGTCCAGGTGACCCCTGCACCCGATGCTCGAGTGATCGTCCAGATCGACTTCGGGACCGGTGACGGTTGGCAGGAGGTCCTGAACCGGCCCGCGCCCGCGAACGCCCCGCACACCTACAAGTTCGGGTTCACCGGAGCGACCGGCGGCGTGACCGACGTGCACCTGCTGCGCAACGTCCTGGTCCGCACGATCGAGCCGCTGGCCACCTTGCAGCTCACCAAGCAGGTGGACCGAACGGCTGGCGTGCTACCGGCCGTCATCACCGTCGGAACCCAGATCCCCTTCCAGTACCTCGTCACCAACGCCGGTCTTGGGACATTGAACGGGTTGGTGGTCACGGACAACAGCGTCGCCGCAGTGAGCTGTGCGAGCACGACACTGCCACCGGCACCCGATCCGGACTCATCGACGGTCTGTCATGGGAGCTACAGCGTCACTGCCGCCGACATCACCGCCGGGTCAGTCACCAACATCGCGCAGGCGACTGGGCTCGACCCCGGCAGCGCGACGGTCACGTCCAATGAGGATACGGTCACCGTCCCTTTGGTCTCGCAGCTGGCCCTCACCAAGGCAGTCGTGACCGCGGCGCCGTATGCCGTGGGCCAGCAGATTGCGTACAGCTTCACCGTCACCAATACCGGCGGATCGACGGTTTCCAATATCGCGGTGGCGGACAGTCGCACCGCCGCCGGCACAGTGATGTGCGACAGCACGAACCTTGATCCGGGCCAGGTCGCCCACTGCGCGCTGACGACCCCCGTCCTGGCCGCTCAACTCGCCGCCGACGGGAGCCTGCTCAACACAGCCCTGGCCTCGGGACAGACTCCCGTCGGCCAGCAGGTCACCTCCAACCAGGCGCAGGCCCGCATCCAGGTCGGAACCGATGTTCGCGTCACGGAAAGTGTCGACGCCGCCTCACCGCTTGTCGGTCAGCGCGTCACGTTCACCATCACCGGAGTCAACGTCGGGCCGGGTCTCGCCACCAACGTGGTCATCAACGACTTGCTGCCCACGGGTCTGAGCCTGGTCTCCGCCACGGCCTCGACGGGGGTCTACAACTCCGCGACCGGCAACTGGACGATCCCCAGCCTGCCGTTGGGGCCTCCGACGCAACCCGCCACCCTCATCGTGGTGGCAACGGTGGATACCGCCTCGGTCGTCACCAATGCCGCCACGTTGACCGCACTCCTGCAACCCGACATCAATCCGGCCAACAACACCGCGTCCGTGAGCCTCAACCCGATCGTGCCGACGACCGACGTCGCCGTGAGTATGTCAGCCGACACGCCGACCGTTCGCGTCGGGGAAGAGGCAATCTTCACCCTGTCGGCAACCAACAACGGCCCGCAACCCGCAACCGGGGTCACCATCACCGACACCCTGCCCAGCCGACTTCAGCTCGTCTCGACCGATGGGGCCTATGACCCGAGCACCGGCATCTGGACCGCCGGAAGCCTCGCTGCCGGCCAAACCATTTCGGTGCACCTGACGGTACGGGCGACCGCCATCGGCTCATTCCAGAACACGGTAGGCCTGGCCACCGTATCTCCGCAGGACGTCAACCAGTCCAACGACGTCGCCAGCGCCAACCTCACCGTCACCGCTCCCCTGGCAGACCTGCAGGTGGTGAAATCGATCGTGTCCGGCGTCCAGGACGTGGAAGTCGGAGACTTCGTCACCTACTCCCTCACCGTGACGAACGCCGGTCCGGATGCCGTTCCGGACGCCGTCGTCGCCGAGACCCACGTCGCCGGTCTTGCCATCCAGACCCAGGACTTCACGTCGACGAACCCCTTACAAGGCAGCGTCGACCCGGTTGACCTGAACTGGAGCGTCGGATCGCTGGCATCGGGCGCCTCCGCGACCATCGTCGTCCGCGTCGAGGTGCTGACCGCCGGATCGAAGATCAACGTGGCGACAGCCAGCTCGGCGACCGCAGACGACCCCGATCTCAGCAACAACACCGACATCGCATCGTTCAGCAGCGGGCCGACACGACTGGACCTCGGAGTCACCACGACACGCATCGGAGCCGCGCAAGTACCCCTGGGTAACACGGTGGGCTTCACCGTCGAGGTGAGGAACAACGGACCGGCCGCCGCGACCGCCGTCACGCTCTACGATCCAGTGCCACACGGACTCAGCTTCGGCTCGGCGACAACCACGGCAGGAAGCTATGACCCCAGCACCGGCATCTGGTCGCTTGGCGCTTTGCCCAACGGCCAGACCGAGACGCTCACGCTGACCGCGACAGCGGGCGAGCCCGGAGCGCTCACCAACACCGCATCGCTGCAGTCGCTGGACCAGTCCGACACCGACCCGACCAACAACACCGCCGGTGCATCCATCACCGTGGTCGTGCTCGCCGACCTCGCCATCACCAAGTCCGTGTCGCCCACGCTGGCGCAACCAGGTGAGATCGTCACCTACACCGTCTCTGTGACCAACAACGGTCCGAACACCGCCGAGAACGTCCAAGCCGTCGACCCGGCCAGGATCGAGGCGACCATCACCGGCAGCTCCGTCACCCAGGGCTCGTTCGACGCTCCGGACCGCGTCTGGGACATCGGGACCCTCGCGTCCGGACAGACCGCGACCCTCACTCTGACCGTACACATCACCCGAACCGGAACATTCCTGAACACCGTCGTCATCTCCCAGACCAGCGTCCCCGACCCCGACCTCACCAACAATCTGGCCCAGGCGACCATCGAGATCCCCGCCGCGGACCTGACCGTCACAGCCTCGGTGGACGATCGTGCTCCTCGGGTCGGGCAACGAGTCACCTTCACGATCTCCGCGAGCAACCTCGGCCCAGACCCTTCGACAACAGCGGTGGTCCACGACCTGCTCCCGGCCGGCCTGAGCTACATCAGCAGCAGCACCTCGACGGGCACCTACGACGCCGTGACCGGCACATGGACGATCGGGACCCTGGTCGTCAACGGCCCTGCCGAGACCTTGACCATCATCGCCGAGGCCACAGCGGCTGGCCCCACCGTGAACAACGTCCTCATCGAGTCGACGTTCCCCTTCGACCCCGACCAGAGCAACGACACGGCCTCAGTTGAACTCGAGGTAGCCGTTGCCGCGAACTCAGCGGTGAGCCCGCTGCCGGATACCGGAGCTCCGGCGCTCGAGCCGATGATCGCCGGAGTCATCCTGCTTGTGCTCGGCGCATCCTTGCTGCTCATCGGCCGGCGTCGCGGGCGGAGATGAGCTCCCGCACCGATGCGAACCGCGAACGGTAGATCGCTGTCTTGACGGTCAGGGGAGTCCGGCGGTCGTGGTCGCTTCGAGTGCAGGGAGAGCGACCGCGATGGACGCCACCTGGTCGTCGGTGAGGTCGGCGAGCAGTGCGGCCACATGGTCGGCGCGCTCCGCGAGTGCTTGGCGCACGGCGTCCGCGCCCGCAGCTGTGGCCTCGACGAGGTATGAGCGACCATCGGCTGGATCTTGACGGCGGGTGAGGAACCCGCGCCGCTCCAGCTCGGCGATCAACCGTGTCAGGGTGGGGGCCGCGACCGCCTCGGTACGAGCGAGGTCGCTCGGGCGTACCGGTCCGGAGCGCACCACGCTGGACAGCGCGGACAGCAGGCCCAGACTCAACCCGTGGCCCGCAGGGCGGATGCGGCGGTTGATGCGACCCACCGCGACCGCCAGCCGGGCCGCAACATCGGCGCGGTCGGCGGGCGCCTCGCGTCCTGCCTGCCCGCTCACGACGTCCGGCTCTCGACGACAACGGGCTCCTCGACGTGCACGTACTTCTTGCCGCGACCGAACGACGCCGCTGCCCCCACGATCGACATCAATGCCGCGGCGACGAACACGGTCATGAGCCCATTGTGGAAGGGGCCGGAGATCAGTTGCGGGAAGAACTCCTTGCCGGTGAGTGTGCTCACGTTGGCTCGTGTCAGGTGCGCCAGAACGCCGGTCGGCCCGAGCAGGCTCTCGATCGGGTTGTAGCCGAGGAACGCCGCGAAGAGGCTTCCCACGGGTGGCGTCTGTCCGACGGCCACCGCCGCCGCGGACGGCACACCGTGCGCGAGCAGACCCTTCGTCAGCGTCGAAGGCAGTGTCGTGGACAGCCCGGCGATCATCAGTGAGAAGAACACTCCGATCGACAAGGAGCTGCCGGCGTTCTGCGCGGCGCCCGCCATCCCCGAGGCCGAACCGCGCTGACTGGCCGGAACGCTGTTCATGATCGCGGTGCGGTTGGGCGCGCCGAACAACCCGGACCCGATGCCGTTCAGGCCCGTGATCAACGCGAACTGCCAGTAGGCGAAGTCGACGGGGATGAGCAGCAAGGCGAAGAAGGTTGCTGCCACCAGCAGCAGACCCAGCGTCGCGAAGCCGCGCGCGCCGAACCGATCGGAGAGGGCACCGGAGGCGGGTCCAGCCAGAAGGAAACCGATGGTGATCGGCAGGAGGTAGATCGCGGCCCAGAGCGGGGTCTGTTCGTAGGAGTACCCGTGCAGCGGAAGCCAGATGCCCTGGAGCCAGATGATCAGCATGAACTGCATCCCACCCCGGCCTATCGCAGCGAGAAGCGCGGCAAAGACGCCGGTGGAGAACGCCCGGATGCGAAACAGCCGCATGTTGAACATCGGTTGCCGCATGCGCAGCTCGATCAGGACGAACACCACGAGCAGGAGGAGGCCACCGGCGATCCCCCCGATGACCCAGGGGTTACCCCACCCCGTCGAGCTGGACCCGTAGGGCTGGATCCCGTAGGTGATGGCGACAAGCAGGCTCGTCAAGCCGACACCGAAGGTCACATTGCCTGGCCAGTCGATCTGAACGTCGGTGCGGGTTCCCCCGTCGTGCAGCGAGGCGTAGGACCAGATCGTGCCGATGATCCCGATCGGTACGCTGACGAAGAAGACGGCGCGCCAGTCGATGGTGGCCAGGAACCCACCCACGATCAGACCGATGAAGCTGCCGGCAATCGCGGCAACCTGGTTGATCCCCAGCGCGAAGCCACGCTTTTCGACGGGGAAGGCGTCCGTGAGGATCGCGGTCGAGTTCGCGAACAGCATGGCGCCGCCCACCCCCTGTACGAGACGCCAGACGATCAGCCACATGGCAGCAGGACCGCCGCTGAGGGGATCGAGCGCGAGCGCGACCGACCCGACGGTGAAGACGACGAAGCCCAGGTTGTAGATGCGTACGCGCCCGAACATGTCCCCCAACCGCCCGAAGGTGACCACGAGCACGGCTGTCACCAGCATGTAGCCCATCAGGATCCACAGCAGGTAGCTGACGTTCGCCGGCTCGAGCGGGTTGAGGTTGATGCCCTTGAAGATGGCCGGCAGCGAGATGATCACGATCGATGCGTTGATCGTGGCCATGAGCATGCCGAGCGTCGTGTTGCTCAGAGCCACCCAGCGGTAGTGAGGGTGGTCCTGCGTGAAACGGCCCGAGCGTAACGCCACGTGCGACTCCTTGGGAGAGGGATGACTGCAAACTAGTTGCTTTAAATGAACTAACTATACGTGCTCATCCCACCGGCTCCGCCAGATGACTCAGGTTGAAACCCCCGGCAAGCGCAAGCTGCCCGGGGGTTTCGTTTTGGCCCTGGCGGTTGGTCGTGACCTGGCTTTCGGGCCCTGTCGCGCCGTGGCTGGCCCCCTCGCGGCCTTTCCGCCCGTTCGTGCCCAGTTGGGCCAGCCCGGTGACTGCGGCCACTGGTTGGGCTAGTTCTCCGGCCATCTGGACAGTCATGGTCTCTTGGGTCGGGTGCGGGTCGTCATCGCCGGTCAGGTCAATCGCGATGCTGTTAAAGACAGCCAGGTTCAGCCATTTGCGTTGTTCTGGGCTGGCGTTCCGGTACAGTCGCCCGGCATTGCAGAGCAGGGCTAACACCAGGTCGACGTGCTTGCGGACCAGGTCCATGTCGTTTTGGCAGGCGGCGATCAGGCGGCGGGCATCGTTCATCTCGGCCAGCAGGGCAGCCTGTCGGGGCTTGAGGTCTTCCGCTGGGATGGCGTCCTCGAGGTAGGCGTCGATGAGCTTCTGCTTCTGTCGTTCCAGCTTGATCAGGCGCTGCCGAGCAATAGTCAAGACCTGTGGATCGGTGTGTCAGGCGACTTGCTGATGGGATCCTGATTCGTGGGGTCGTTCGACGAGTTTGCCGTTGGTGAAGGTGGCGCCGGCGCGGACGAGGGCGACGAGGTGGGGTGCGTTG
>JBBQGJ010000250.1:0-10177 GCA_038322925.1 Mycobacteriales bacterium | reverse complement strand
GTCCTGCGCCAGGGTCTCACGGGACGGTCGGGTGACCACATCACTGCCGTACGCGTAGGACGCCAGCACCGTCCACAACCTGACCGCGGAGGAACTGATCGCCGGGTCCCGGACCAGGTCGGTGGGGATCATGGCGAAGGGCTTTCGGCCACGGACGACCAGTTCGCCGTCGTCGTCGCCCCGCGCGATCATCGGTTCTGCCCGCCTTGCGTTTTGGCCTCGCGCACGGCCGGTCGATCAGATCGGCGGCCTCCCCAACCGTCTCTTCCAGGAGCTGAATGATCGGGTGAGGCGTGCTGATCAAAACCCTCTTCGGCTGAGCAAAACTCACGGTTTGCAGTTCGATCGACGTCGGCGTTCCCGTCCTGGCGTTGACTGCTGGTGTCGCGCCCGAATCGGCCTGCGCGGTCGAAAGCCTCTTCGCTGTCAGCGGTCGGTGATAGGACCGCCTCCAGGTCCGGGCACGTCCCGACCGACGACGGGTGCTGACCCGCGCAGGTGGGGCACTCGACCAGCTCGTCTTGGTCGCTCACGATGCACTTCTTGCCTCGACCAGCCAGGCGCGACCCGACCTCACCGCGCGTCCGGCGACGGCAGCAAGCACGATTCGACGGACCTCGGCTGACCGCCGAACAGCTTCCGCGCCGCCGAGGTCGTGAATCCTGGGAACTCCCGGCCACGCCCGTTCCGCCGCGCACCCCGGGCCAGATCCACCGGCTAGCAGCGCCAGCGCCGACCAGGTTGCACCTGGTACGCCAGTCTCCTGCCGGGCCATCGCGGGCGCCGCTCGCCGGCCTGTTGCGGGCAGCTCAGCGGCGACCGCGGCCAAGCAATTGGTCGGCGATTGCGGCCACGCCCAGCCGGTGGACATGAGCATCTGCGCGGTGACCAGTAGCCACGCGGGCTCGAAGGGCTCCGACTCGTCCTCGTCCATGTCAGAGGCCAGGCACATCGCGAGATCCACGTCGGTCCGGCGCGGTCCTCGACCGTCTGTCGCAGCGCGGACCAACGGCCGAGGACGGTTCACCGGATCGCCCAGGCCGAGCTCGACACCCGCCGCTTCGGCGGCGTAGACGCGTCGCGCGGTCACGCGCAGCACACCGATGGGGTCGGCTCGTCGTTCGCCGGACATCCACTCGGCCAGTGCGACCCAGACCGGCGCGACCCCGATCTCACCGAGACTCCCGGCGCGATTGACCCACCGGCTCGACTCGGCCACGCACTCCCGACGAATCAGACGAAGAACCTCAAGGCCCGACGACGAATTCCAACCGTCGGCAACGACATCCGCCAAGAGTTCCCTCAAGCGACCCAGAGGACGAACCGGCGGCGTACGACAATGTTCGTCCTGATGAAGATCACCGCCAAGGTGCTCTGGCGACTCGAAGCGGAGCAATTGCGTCACAGACCCGAGCGCGGCCACCGGATCGGTGCAAAGGGTGCTCTCCGATTCGCCACCGGCTGCGGCTTCGGCGGAGCCCTCCCCGGATTCATCATCGATCGGGTTGAACTCAGCCCGGAATGAATCGGTCACGATGCCACCGTCCCGTGGCCGACCCTGAAGCTCCTCGCAAGCACTGTGGGCGTGGGTGGGCGGCGGAACGAGTGTTGCCAATGGTGTTGCCTAGCGGACCGACCAGCACGTACTCCGACGGTCTTTCCAGGACTGTCCGCGCAGGTCAGAGGCCACGGCGCACACCGCCGGACACAGTGGGCCGAATTTGCAAGGCGGAGGGTGAGAGTTCGATTCTCTACGTCTCCACAGATACTGACCTGCGGTTTCTCCAAGCTCGTCGTGAGTCCACTTGCCGGATCAGCGTGGACCCCGACCGCGGCGCCGCCGGATTCGCCGAGATTGCCTGTCCGGTTGATCCAGCGGCTCGACTCGGCAACGCACTCCCGCCGAATCAGGCGAAGAACCTCCAGCCCGGACGAAGAGTTCCAGCCGTCGGCATCCACGTCGGCCAAGAGGTCGCTCAAGCGATTGAGACGACGGCCGGACTCCGCACGACCGCCGGCTTTGGCTCGGTCTGGATGGACGAGTTCGGGGTCACTGATGGATCCGGGTTGAAGGCCGGCGCTCATCGATTCGTCACCGCGACCTTGGCGCTTAGGCCCGACAACGTTGCCTCGATGAATGCCGCGACATCGTCTCGCCCGAAGCTCCAAGAAACGGGTTTTCCTCACCGGTCTCCTCCTCACTCCGACGAACAACTATAAGCACATGGTGCAGCAGATGCACCAACTAGATTTGCCACCGCGCCACGTCGGCGTGTCGCGCACCATGATGAACTTGGACAGAACAATGATCCGAGGGAGCGAAGGGGGTCGGCGATCAGCGCGACCAGGCGCACCAAATACGAACAGGTCGCCGACGACCTCCGCGCCAACATCACGAACGGGACCTACCCCGTCGGCGCCGCTCTGCCCTCGGCCGCCGCGCTCATGGCCTCCTACCAGGTGTCCGTGACCGTCGCCCGGGCCGCGATCAAACAACTGCAAACCGAGGGCCTGGCCGAGGGCCAACCCGGCAAAGGCGTCTACGTGATCCGGGAACCCGCACCCGTGCAGCCCTCCGCGGAGTTCGTCGAAATCACTCGACGGATCCAGGACCTCCGGGACACCCTGGGGGCGGCGATGACCCAACTCGACGCCCGGCTGACCCAGCTGGAGCAATCGCTGCACCGCTGACCGCCGCGGCCACCGCTTCGATCCGCCCGACGACCGCCTCGGCCCAGCGTTGGACATCGTTGCTCAACCGAGCCAGCTCCGCCAGCACCTGCTCCCGCTCCTCGTCCCGCACCGATCCCCACACCCTCTCGTCAGGCATCACAAATCGACCTGACACGACCCTGCTTGCATGGCCCACACCTCCAACAGGGCACACTGAGGGGCGCAATTGGACACTCGGGGGTGACCCAATGGTGGGCAACCAGCAACTGGCCGCGCTGATGACCGAAGCTGGCTTCCTCGACCCCAGCGGCACCATCGGACGCAAACGCTTCGCCCGCGCCGTCACCGACGCAGGGACCAATCGAGGCATCCAGAAGACTTACAGCCACACCTACGTGACACGTTGGCTGAGCGGAGTTACCCCCCGAGACCCCGAAACCCGCGACAGCATCACGGCAGCGTTATCCCGAGCACTGGGGCGCACAGTAAACGCTGCAGAAGTCGGCTACGCAGACAGGGGGAAGATCCCGACCGACTTCGGACTCATGTACCCCGAGGACGCAGAGAATGCCGTCGCGCAGGTGTCTCGGCTCCTGGATGCGGATCTCGTCGAGGAACATCAGATGCGACTGATCCCGACGCACGTCGGCGCATGGAGTGGGGCGTCGTTGTCGTGGCTCGTCGGTGGCCGGAGTCCAATCGCGCTGGGAGATCAGAGGTCGAGGGTGACGGCATCTGATGTGACGCGGCTCCGGGCCACACGCGATCTGTTCGACCGACTCGATAACCAGTTTGGTGGGGGGCACGCCCGCCGCGCGCTTCTCGAGTACCTTCGCGACGACCTGCCGAACTTGTTGCGGGCCGGCGCGTCCGCTTCGGTTCAGCGAGACCTGTTCTCCGCGGCCGCCGAGGCCACCCAACTCGCGGCCTGGATGTCATATGACGCGGGCCACCATGGGATTGCTCAGCGGTACTTCATCCAAGCGCTCGGGCTTGCCGGTGCCGCCGATGACAGGCTCCTGGCCGCCAGCATCCTCGACGCGATGAGCCATCAGGCGACGTTCCTGGGCCACTTCAAGGAGGCGGCCAACATGGCCCGTGCCGCCCGACTTGGCGCGGACCGAGTGAGCACGCCGATCCTCAGCGCACATTTCTATGCCATGGAGGCACGGGCTCTGGCGCGGTTGGGACACGCGTCGGGCTGCGATCGCGCCTTGTCGGCAGCGGCGAAACACTACGACCGCCACACGCCAGGGGAGGGCCCCGGGTGGATCCAGTACTTCGACGAGGCGGAACTCGCTGCCGAGTTCGGGCACTGCAATCGCGATCTCGGACGCGCCGTACATGCAACGACCTACGCGGCTCAGGCGCTCGGCACGGCAAGTGGTCAGTACCTTCGCAGCGACTTCTTCGCGACGATGGTCCTCGCCCACTCCTACGTCGACCAAGGCGACGTCGAGCAGGCATGCGACGTCGCGCTGCACGGGATGCGCATCGGTGAACAACTCAAGTCCGCTCGCTGCCATTCTTACGTGGACGAGTTTCGAATTCGTCTGTCAAAGGTGGGAGACAGCCGGGCAGTCAGGGCATTCACCGAAAGCGCAGAAGGCACACGACTGTGGACCCGGCAGCCAAGTCAATAGGCGGACCAGTCGCGCCGACTTGCGCCCGTCCGCATCGCACTGAGGCGTTTTGCCGCCTCGGTGGCACTCCTAGCCGAGTTCACTGCCTTTCGGCTAAGCCAGGCCGTCATCGCAACTTCTCGCATATTCGCAAGGTCACGATAGCCGCTCCAATCCATGATGTCGTAGCCATAAATTCGCACGAAAGTCTCGTACTCCTCGGCAGTGTGCCAGCCAAACCGGTCGTAGAAAATCGCGGTTTGAATAAGGTCCCATTCGCGCGGACCTCTCGAAAAACTGTCCAGATCGATGAGAACGGCTCGGCCGTCTTCGGACAGGATGACGTTGCCTACATTCGCGTCGCCATGCACCACGCCGCGCGGCAGCGCGTAGTCCAGCGAATCGAACATGCGCCGCCCCTCCGCAAATCGTCCACGCAAATACTGCGCGTCCTCGCTCGACAGGACCGAGAAATCTGGGAGCGGATCGTCGGGAGCCCCGAAGGGGCGCAACGCAGGCAGCCGGATGTCAGTTGGTTCAGTCAGCGCGTGCAGACGTCGGATGAGGTGAGCGACTTCATCGATCGGCGCATACACCTCCTCGTCGGATTCTGAGCGCCAGAACGTCACTACTCGATTTTCAGCAACGACCGGTTGTCGAACGTCGAGCGCTCGTACAGCGGGAAAGTCTTCCGCCTCAAGCCATCCAGCGACATCGACCTGCTTCTGCGCGTTTTCGAGCATCGCGGCTGACCGCGCCACCCTGGCAATGACGTTGCCTGGAACCCTGAACACCGCATTCGAGCCCAGGCGAATGAGCTGTGCACCATCCGTTGGTAGCCCAATCTGGGATGCAGCGGTCCGCAGTGCGCGGTCCGCGGACTCAGCTGTCAGTTCGCCATGTTCGACCGTTCGGCTGCTGCTCACGCGGCCAACGCTACCGCCGGTCCCGGTGGGGTCGTGGCTCCGATCCGCCCTCTGGGGGTTCGTCACGCCCGGTTCGGAAGTGGTTCTCTGGACCGACTGGGTCGTCATGACCTCAGCGCGACGACGCCACAAAGGTCCGCAGGCGCGCCTTTGCTGCGGCGTCAGAAACCTCCATTGCGAAGTCTGAGAGTTGCGACTCGTCCCCGCCGTCGCGGCGCACGGCGTCGAAGAGCAACTGGTGCAGGTGATCGGCGTTGTCTGGATCAGCCTCAGCGGAGAACTCGGCCACGACGTGGCCATTGCGCTTCACGACGAGGTCCAGCAAGCGACGTCTGCCCACGGATTCTCTCGGCTCAGGCGTGGGCTCCGGGTTCAGGTCAAGCGCCTCACCGGCGCCAGTTGTCCCGAGAACGGGAACAGGCGCGACGGTAATGACACCACGCCGGCCGCGGCCGGCGTCGACGAGCCCCCAAGCCGCGAGCAGAGCTGTTGCTCTGTAGGCGGTGCCGACCGATACCCCGTACTGCCGGGCCAGGTCCCTGATCGTGGGTAGCAGCGAGCCTTGCGGCAACGTCCCGTCCTGGACCAACCCACGCAGGTCGACGGCGATCCGCTCAAAGGGCGCGTGTGGTGCGATCGCGGCCCGCTGGACCGGGTCACGCTGATCGACGGGCCTGGCCGGCATGCGTGGGGTGAGCGCCGCGGCCGCCCGCTGGTCCGATTCCTCGAACCACGCTGAGTAGATGCGCAGGGTTGTCGTTCCGCCGCCTGCGTGTCCGAGTCGGCCGGCGACCGTGCGGATGTTGACCCCGGCCGCGATGAGCTCGGTGGCGTTGAAGTGGCGGAGTTTGTGCAAGGTCGTGTCGATAGCCTGACTCGCGACCTGCTGCGTGTACCGATGGGTGACCGCAGAAGGTTGCAGGTGCGTCGAGCTGTCCGGCGCCAGCGAGAACACAAAGGCGTCCGGCCCTAGTTCGCCACCGACCTCAAAGGCCCGCGCTGCGCAACGATCCCAGTGCTCGGTGAGCACCACGACCGTCTCTGGGTCGAGCGCGACGCGACGCTGCTGATGGGTCTTGGTGTCTTTCTCCCAGACCTCGCCCCCGTGTTGGGCGATCGAGCGGCGCAAAGTCAGCACGGCGCCGGCGAGGTCGACATGCGACCACCGCAGCCCGCACAGCTCGCCGCGGCGGGCGCCGGTGGTCATGGCAAGCCAGATGAGCACGCCCCAGTCGCGATCCCGACGCCACGCCTCGTTCAAGATCTTCGCCGCATCGGTGGCTGACGGCGGCCGTGGATTGGGTCGCGGCGCTCGCGGCGGCTCCGCCTGTGACATCGGGTTGATTCCCACCCAACGCCATCGCACGGCTCGCTTGAACGCCCCCGACAGGATGTGGTGGATCTGCCGGATGCTCGACGCCGACAGTGGCCGGCACACATGCGGCCCGCAACGCGCATCGCAGTCGTGCGGCCTGTCCGTGCGGTGCTCGACCAGGCGAGAGCCCCGGCAGTGTGTGCGGCACCGGCGGAGCTCGGCGTAGAGCGAGTCCAGTACCGCGGCGTCGATAGCACCGACCTTTTCGGCGCCGATGAACGGGCGGACGTGCAGCGCGAGCTGGCTGCGGTAGTTCAGCAGCGTGGAGCGTTCGATGTCGAGCAACTCCAGGTGTCTGTCCAGGAGTTGGTTGACCGTCGAGACGGTCCGCGGGTTGCGCCGTTCGTCAACCTGGTTGAGGAGCCGGGTGAGGGACTGCTCGGCGAGCGTGGCGGCCCGCGGGCCCGCGGGCACGATCTCCGTCAGGTAGTGGCGGCGCTTGGTGACCGGGTCCTGGCCCGCGTACACACGCACCCGAAAAGCTCCGCTCGGCAGGCGGTCGACGCCGCCGCGGGGCCTCTGGCGCCTCGCCGAAGTGGTCGTCATGAGGTGATGGTCCGGCAACTCGCGTCACGAATGATGTCACGACACGTCTGGCAATGTTCGAATCATGCCTCTGACCTGGGCGCGCCCGGAGGGATTCGAACCCCCAACCTTCTGATCCGTAGTCAGATGCTCTATCCGTTGAGCTACGGGCGCTTGTTCAGTTCTGCCCCGCCGACCGGAACCCGATCGCCGAGATACCACCAGCCCGCCGGAACGGGCCGTCATGCAGCGGTCCGCGAACGGACCCGGTCGTACCACCGAACCCCGTCGGCTACCCGAGGCCCAGCGCGGAAGCGGAGGGATTTGAACCCTCGGTGCCCTTGCGAGCACAACACATTAGCAGTGTGTCCCATTCGGCCGCTCTGGCACGCTTCCTCGGGCCACCCTGGGGTGACCACCGGCCGGTAACCCTACCCGTCAGGTGCGCCGACGGGCAAAACCTCAGCTCAGACACCACGGTAACGATCATCTGAGTGCCCTCCCGGCCCACGCCGGCGGCCCTGCCCTACCGCCAGGCACGATCACGCGCGGGTCAGGTGCACCGGGTCACCCACGGCGATCTCGCCGGGTACCGCGACCTCGGCGCCGAGGCCGAACACCACCTCACCGTTGACCACCCGGTCCGCAGCCAGCAGCTTCAACGGATCCGGTCCGCCCACAACGCCGGTGCCGGGTCGGATCCGAATCACCGCGCAGCGGGCCAGCCGCTGCCGCACGATCAGCTCGACGGGCCCCACCTGGAGGCGGCCGCCAACCCAGCCGTCCTCGGCAAACGCGGACAAGCCCGGCGTGTCGATCACCAACGTGGAGCGAAACCGCTCGTCATCCACTCCGCCGTCGCCGTCGCCGTCGCCGTCGCCGTCGCCGTCGCCGTCGCCGTCGGCGTCGCCGTGCCCGTCACCGTCACCGTCACCCGGGGCGTCACCCGAAACACCCGCCCGCCGTGCAACCTCCAGCACGGAGGACGTGGTGACGATGCTGACCGGCTCGGCAAAGACCACGGCGCCGGCCCGGTCAACCGTGACCAGGTGCACCTCGCCACCCAGCAGTTCGGACAGCGCCCGGTCCCACGGGCCCGGAACGAGATGGACATTGGCCGGCCGGCCCCAGTACTCGGCGACCACCGCGCCGGTGTGCGCACCGTCGACCAGATACCGCCTGCCATCCGGCAGTTCCATGTGGAGAACTCCACCGGCTGCGCAGCGAGCGCGTACCGCCGTCATCTTCGGCGACTCGACGGTCCGGACGATCCGCCACTCGCTCGCCGCAGGCTGGATCAGCGCCCATCGGCGGTCGCCGACCACCTCGTCCCGGCGGACAGCGATGCGTTCGGGATGCGAATGAGCCGCACCTTTCAACGGGGTGAGCCCCAACCGTGCGACGGTCCCGACCTGCTGTATCGCGGCCTGACCGGTCACGGCTCGACCAGGAAGTGCCAACCCAACCACCACCAGACCAGCAGCGCCGCGATCCGCACCGTGCGGCGGCCCAGGGCAGTCTGCAGCAGGACGGCCACCGGCACCAGGCGGGATCCCGATCGGTGAGCCATCGCGTCGATCGCGACGGCGGTCAGACCGAACGCCGCGAAAATCGAGATGACCACCAGTCGGCTGATCACGGCGCTCCGTCTCGGTGGGAGTCCACCGAACGGCCCGTCCCGCCCTGCGACCAACGCACCAGGGCCAATCCGAGGACGATCCACCCCACCAGCAACGGCAATCGCCCGACTGGCGCGGCGACCATTGGTTCGAGCAACGTCGACAGCGTGGGGTACTGGAACTCGCGCAGCGGTGGATCCGACAGAAGATAGACCGCCAATTCGAACAAGCACACCGCGATGCCAAAGCAACACCAGACGACCGCGGTGCGCTGGTAGCGCTGGGCGGTACCGGCGCCGTAATCCAATGCTTTGCCCGCACTCGCGTCCGATGAACTGCTGCCCCGTTCCGCCGCGGCGAAAGAATCCACGTATTCCGTGAATTCCGGTTTCAATTCGGTCGAGAATTCGCCCGTGAGACCACTCGACAATTCACCGGAGAATTGCGAACGCCCACCCGGCCGCACCGGCTGCAGCCACCCGATCACGATCGCCGCGACCCCGATCACAACCAGCACAACCGTTTCCATCGCGCCGTGCGGCGTCAGCATGGCCAGCGCCCCCGCGCCAACCACAGCAACCGCGAATGACACCGCCGGCCCTGGCAACGGGAACACCCGCGAACGGGGGCTGGGCAGCCAGCCGGCGGCGTCCGCGGCAACGCCCAGGCCGATCGCGACGAACAGCACGCCCTCGCCGGGAACCCCCCGATAGAAATGGAAGACGCCGGCGAGAATCAGCACGGCGGCAACTGGTGACGCGGCAGCTCTCAGCCCCGACCGGATCCCCCGGCCTTCGACTGGCTGCCCACCCGCGGAGGACACCCAACCATCATCCGCCCCCATCACCCGGTCGTGCCCGCCGCGGCACCGACCGACACGCGTCATCGAAGCCGCTGGTCTCGACCCCGTTCGCCCGTCGCGGCATCGACGCTGACCACCCGCTCGGTGCAGAAAGCACCATGCACGCCCCGAACCGGCTCGAGCGGGTCGCCGTCGGGGCGACACCAGAGTGCGGGCGGGCGAGGGGGCCGACGATCCGTGCGCTGCTCACCGGGGTTTCTCATCGCCGTCGAGTTCAACGACGAACGCGGCTCCGGAGGTCGGGTCCGCTTCCGCCACTACCCGAGCCTGTCGGCGCTCCGCGCGGGGAGATTCGACCGGAAGCACACCTCGCGCAGCACGCTCTCGCGGTGCAACGAGGGCACACCCCAGCATCCGCTCGGTGCGGCGAGACTCACGAAAACTGCCCGCGAAACGCTCTCCGTGCCTCACGTAGGAATGCCCGCGTAGCGGTGGAGCGTGGTAGGGCATGAAGAGTGGGTTGTCGATGACGTCTCGTGCCGAGGTCACCACGAGGTACGCCCGGTCGTTCCGGGCCGCGGACAAGCGGACGAAGGGCCGGATACTGGACGAGGTGGTGTCCGTGACCGGCTGGT
>JBBQGJ010000249.1:0-10213 GCA_038322925.1 Mycobacteriales bacterium | reverse complement strand
GCCCGAATCGATCACCCGATGAGCGGCCTCAACCCGGTACTCCGCCGTGAATGATCTTCTTGTAATCGCCACGTGAACATCCTCTCAGCTAGCCCACCAGGGAGCCCGCCTTCGATGTCCACCGTCCGGGGGGAACCCCAGAGTGCACGAAGACCCGCCGCAGCGTGACGCTGGGGTCGCGTTTGAGCGGCCCGGTGATGGTCATGGTGTCCTCGAAGACCCGGTAACGGCCGCGTTGGTCGACGGGGCGGTGGGTGTCCCGGGCAGCGACGAAGTCCACCGGGGTGGCCGTGTCGTAGTCGCAGCCGGCGAGCACCTGCGCGGGCACGAACGCTTTGGACGCCGGGGCCAGGAAGGTCACCTCCGCCGCGGCGGTCATCGCGGCGATGTTGGTGTAGGACAACAGCTTCGAGTCGCCTACGAGCAGGAACCGGCGTGGCCCGGCCAGCCGTCGCAGGGCCTGCATCGTGCCGACGACCTGGGAGACCTCCGCGGCACCACCGTCGTAGGGCCGCCAGAACACCGGGACCGAACCGTCGGCGGCGGTGGCCACGCCGGCCTGGATCTGTTTCAGGTCGGGGCGTCGGTCCTTGGGGTGGCTGAACCGGGGCCGGGCGAAGTCGTCGTCGGTGATCTGGTAGTCGCCGTGCAGGCTGATCGAGGTCATGTCCCAGTGCAGCTGGGACACGTCGATGCCGTAGGACGCGATCGCGGCGGCCCCGACCGACCCGGTGACCTGTTCCAGGGCCGGGGCCAGCGCGTCCAGGGCCCGGGCGATCCGGTCGTCGCCCCGCACCTCGGGCGCCACCGCGAACGCGTGCTCGACGGCGAACTGCCTGGCCCATTGCCCGAGGTGGACCATCGGGGTCGGTGAGGTCAACCGGTTCGCGATCATCGCGACGATGACCTGACCGTGTGTGGCGTGGGCGATGTCCCGGATCGGGGCGGCCCGATCGACGATGCCGGCGATGTCCAGCCGCCGGCACACCGCGGCCACCACCGGCAGTGCACCCAGCACCTGTTCGGTGCTGGCCGGACCGTACCGCACGTGCATCCCCATACCTCCTGGCGTGTCACCCCACCAACATCTTGAATGCTGTAACATTCAAGATCAGTCGGGACACGCCGAGAGGGGTTGAATCGACGTCGTGACGCCAGACGAGTCGCCCCACCGGGCCAGAGCCCGCCAGATCCTGGCGGAACTGGCCGAGATCGACTACGCCCTGCCCGGCAGCGTCGTCACCCGGAGCACCACCTGCGGCAAACCGAGCTGCCGCTGCAAGGCCGACCCACCCGTCCTGCACGGCCCGTACCTGAGCTGGATCCGCAAGAGCGCCGGCAGACCCACCACCCGCAAACTCACCGACGAACAGGAACAGCGCTACCGGCCCTGGTTCGACAACGCCCGCCGGATACGCGAACTGGTCAACGAACTACACGCACTGTCCATCCAGGCCATCGAAGACGCCGAAGGCTGGAACAACCGGCGATAGCCACCGCCCCGGCACGTCCCGACCCCACCACACCTCATGTGCGAATTACGGGGCTAGCGAGAAGTTGCCGGAGGATGACCGGCCGCGCCGCACGTGCCATCGGCGGAGTTAGTCTTCTGACAAGGCCCACAGCACGTTCGGGTTGACCGATTCGCGGTTTCCCACCCGAGTGAGCGGCCCCAACCTGCACACCCTGCTTGGATGACCAGGCTCGTTGGATCGGCCGGAGGTGGTCCGTGGACAACGCAGCGCCCGGCGGCCATGGGCCGGCACCGGTTCGTCCGGCGCGTTCGCATACAGCGCATACAGCGCATGCAGCGCGTTCGGCGCATTCAGCACTGCGGGACTCGGACGCCGGGCACGGCGGCGTCGTCACGCTGGTCCGGGTGCTGTTGCTGAATGCCAGCCACGAGCCGCTTGCCGTCGTCACCGGACGGCGGGCATTGATCCTGGTGGTCGCCGGGAAGGCCGAGTGCGTGGCAGAGAGATCGAGCGCCGTGCGGTCGCCATCGCTGGTGCTGGCCGTCCCGGCGGTGGTGCGGTTGCGGCGGTACGTGCGGGTGCCGTACCAGGCACCGCCGGCGGTCACCCGTGCCGGGATCCTGCGGCGGGATCTCCGCCGCTGCGCCTACTGCTCCGGACGCGGCGACACGGTGGACCATGTGGTGCCCAAGAGCCGCGGTGGCGCTCACTCCTGGGAGAACTGCGTGGCGTGCTGTGTTCGTTGCAACACCCGCAAGGCCGACCGGTTGTTGCCGGAGCTGGGATGGTCGCTGCCCTTCGAGCCGGCTGCCCCCCGGCGGGGTGTGTTCGGTGGTCTGTGGTCCGAGGATGCCGACCCGGCGTGGAAGCCCTGGCTGCTGGGTGCCGCCTGAAGCTGCGCCACGGCCACGTGCTGTCCGGGGTGCCGCTGTCCGGGTACGAAAGTGCTGCTGTCCGGGTAACGAAGTGCTGCTGTACGGGTAACGAAGTGCCGCTGCCCGGGTAGCGAAGTGCCGCGCCGCTTACGGGTAACGAAGTGCCGCTGTACGGGTACGAAGTGCTGCGGTACGGGTTGCTGCCCTCGGGGGTGCTCTGTGCGGGGCTGCGCCACTGCCGCAATCTCGACGCGGTTGTGGGCGGTTGCCGTACGCGCAGGGTGTGGATCGTCCGGATGTGCGAGCTTTGTCCATTCGTGACGCTGTGTTGCAGCGTGTCGTCGCCCACCCGAGCGATCAGACTCGAACGGGTGGCCCTCCTGCTCGCGGTGGTGCTGGTGGATGCAGTTCTCGTGCACGCAGTCGGCAGCGACGGCGGTGATGCCGGCACCGATCCGACGGTGCAGGTCAGCCGATGCGGGATCCGCGACCGATGCGGGATCCACGGCCGATGCGGGATCCACGGCCGATGCGCGATCCACGGCCGATGCGCGATCCACGAGCGGTCCGAGTGGTGGTGGCGTTGGTCATGATGACTCCTCTGGGTGATGGGCCTCTCCGGTCGGAGAGGTGACGACTAGTGATCGAGTGGACTGCGTTCGGGTGGTCATTGACGTCCCGTCGAACTGCGAAATCATGGCTCTGCGTTTCGCCTTGCGTTCTCGAAGGCCTTGAGCCACAATGAATCTGGCAGTTCGTTACGGTTTGTGATGACCTGTCCAACAATAGTTTGCTGATGGCGCGGCTCCCTGATCGGCGCAGGCGAGACGTGACGTACAGCGACATTTTTGCAGCCCTTCCGGCATCTCCCGGTGAGGGCATCTTGGCGTACGGGTAGTTCAACCCATTTGGCCTATACCCTATCGTGGCGGCTTTCACTCGAAGGCGGATTCCACCAGCTGGAACACACCGTTGATTGTCGGGTTTGACCCGCTTTGAACTGCAGGAATGCTGGCCCTGAGGGCGCGGCGGATCCCCGGGTCTGCAGTGCTGTGCTGGGCCGGCGCGGGAAACGCACGCCACCGTCGAAGCCTGGGTGCTGGACCGGTAGGCGCTCGCGACGCGGATTCGTGTGGCACAGTGTCATGGGTTCTGTACTCAGGGTGGTGCACCGCTGGAAGACGACCCGGGTCACCTGGTCTGGGGAAGGGCAACACGCGTGGGGATCGAGAACACCTCCGACCCGGCGCAGACATTGCCCCGCCAGTTCCGGCAGCTCGTGCTCGCGTGGACCGGCTCGTTGACCGGAGATGGTCTGCGGGTAGTTGCGCTTCCCCTGCTGGCGGTGTCGATCAATCCGTCCCCTGCCGCCGTTGCGGTGGTAGCCGCAGCGACGACCCTGCCGTGGCTGGTGGTGGCGATACCTGCCGGAGCGCTGGTCGATCGGCTCAACCCCGCTGCCGCTATGGCCACCGCGCACCTCGCTCGGGTATTGCTGTCGCTGGCTCTGGTCGCAGCCGTGCTGACGGATACCGCAAGCATCGCGTTGCTGTGCGTGGTGGGTTTCGCGCTGACCTCGGCCGAAACCTTCGCCGACGGCTCTGCCCAAACCCTGTTGCTGCGCATCGTCCCGCCCGAACAGCTCGAGCGCGCCAATGCGCGGTTCGTCACGGTGGAGACCCTTGCCCTTGACCTCGCCGGCCCGCTGGCCGGCGGGGTGCTGTTCGCGGTCGCAGCGTGGCTCCCGTTCGCCGCATCGGCGGGGTGTTTCCTGATTGCGGCCGCAAGGGTGATCGGCATTCGTTCGCAGCGTCCCTCCGGATCGGTCGCACCGGTGGGTGGGACCCGGTCAGGCGATGCGCAGGCCACCGATGCCGGAGTGTGGGCACGGGTCTGGGCAGGCCTGGTCCGGCTGTTCTCGGATCCGGTCCTGCGCACGCTGGCCATCACGGTGGCCGTCATGGCCACCGCCAACGCCGCCGCCGATGCCGTCCTGGTGATCTACGGAACCCAGACTCTGCAGATGTCCGACGCCCTGTACCCGACGCTGCTGGTCGCCTACTCGCTCGGCACGTTGGTGGCGGCGGCGCTGGTCGGCAGGCTCATCGGCAGGTTCCGCGGCGGCCAGGCGATGATGATCGCACTGTTCGGGATTAGCGCCGCGATGCTGCTGCTCGGTCTGGTCCCGATGGTCGGGGTGGCCTGGCTGGCGTTCGCGGTGATGGGTCTTGCCGGCGGCACCTGGAACGTGCTGTCGGCAACCCGCCGGCAGCGGCGAACCCCGCACGACATGATCGCGCGGGTCTCCAGTGCTTTCCGCGTGGTCGCCTGGGGGGTGATACCGATCGGAGCCACCCTGGGCGGGCTGGTCGGTCAGCAGTGGGGGGTGCCCGCTGTCTTCACGGCCGCGGGTGTGGTGATCGCCCTGCTGGGGGCCGTGGTCGTGCGCTCCTTCCTGATCGTGGAGCCGGCAGGCGCCGATGAGCTGGGCCCCGGCTGACGCGTTCCAGTCCCGTCCGTGATCAACAGTGATCAACACTGATCCGACGTGATTGCCGATCATCGCCAGTGAACAGCCGGGTTGCCCGGCCGCGCGGCGGGGCGTCCGTTACGGTGATCGCCATGACCATCGCCCAGACCCTGGCCGTCTTCGTGGGGATTCCTGTGCTGATCTACGGCCTCATCGCGGTGCTCGTGCTGGTGCCCCATCACACCAAGCGGCGGGCCAGGTACCGCCCCGGCCAGGGCTGGGACTACGCACCGCACTGGTGGGCGGGCGACCAGCCGGTCGCGTACTCCGGCGGCGCGATCACCGCCGGTACGACCCGAGGAGGCGCACGTGGCACCTGGTGAACTGGCGACGACAATGCCATCGACGGAACTGGACGCGCAGGCCCCGCCCAACTGGGAACCGCAGGCCGGCCCGGCGGGCGAGGCTGCCCAGCCCCTGACGACGGCACAGCTGGAATTTCTCGACGACGTGATCCGCGAGGCGGAACGCTTTACCGGCCTTCGGTTCTCGGTCTACCTGGGTGACCTGGGGGAGAACACCAGGGCCACCGCGGACAGCCTGCTTTCCGGGCTCGACGAGGACGCGCCGACCGCGGTACTGCTGGCCCTCTCGCCGGGACAGCGGGTGGTCGAAGTCGTCACCGGCGCCGAGGCGAACCGGCGGGTCAGCGATCGGGCGGCCAAGTTGGCGGTGCTGGCCGTGGTGGCGTCGTGCGCAGAGGGGGACATCAGCGGTGCGCTGGTCACCGGGGTGCGCATCCTGGCCGACCAGGCGGGCACCCTTCCCGAACGCTCGACCTGGTAGTCGGCCGGCGGCGCCGATCGCTTCCTTCGGCCCCCGACGGGGCCACCCGGGCTCAGCCCGCGTCCGCCCGTCGGGCACGCAACGCGCGCTCGGTGCCCGCGCGACCCTCGGACACCAACCGGCGCAATGCCGTGGGGTGCTCGCCGGTGTCCCACGCCAACGCGGCGTCGACGGTGCTCTGCTCGACCGCCCACCTGGGGTACAGCCCGACGGCGATCCGCTTCCCGACCTCGATGGACCGCTTGTCCCAGACGTCGCTCACCGCGGCGAAATACCGTTCGGTGAACGGGGCCAGCAACTCCGCCTGAGCTGGATGGGCGAACCCGCCGATTGCCGCGCTCTGCAGGGCGTTGGCCATCCCGTCATCGCCGATCAGCCGATCCCACACCGCGGCCTTGTTCGCCGGATCCGGAATCAACGCGCGCAGCTGCGTCGCCCGGCGCTCACCGGAAGCCGTAGGGTCGGCGACGGCCGCGGTTTCGATGTCCGATGCGCCCGCCGTTCCGTGGGCGACCAGCGCGCCGAGCAGGGTCCACGACAGATCGGTGTCCATGGTCAGGCCGTCCAGCGGTGCGCCGCCGGACCGCCACCCCGCGATCAGCTCGAGCTGCTCGGTCTGCAGTCGGCCCCCGGCCAGTGCCTGTACCGCGGCGAGCTGGGTGTCGCTGCCCGGCTCGGCCGACAGCGCCAGATCGGTCAGCGCGCCGGACACCGCCGGCCAGCCCGTTGCGGCGGCCCAACCGGGTTCGGCGTAGGACCCCACCGCCACCTGGAGCTGCGCCAGCACCCGCTGCAGCACGCCGACCTGGTCCTCGGTGGCCAGCCCGCGGACCGCCAGGGTGATGAAATCCCGGGCCCGCATCAGCGCGTCGCGGGTCATCTCCCAGACGGCCGACCACAGCAGCGTCCTGGGCAGCGATTCGGTGACGTCTGCGATGCCGTCGATCGCCGTGCGGAGCGAGTCCGGGTCGAGCCGGGCCTTGCAGTACGTCAGGTCGTCGTCGTTGACCAGCACCAGCGCGCCCCGGGTGACGCCGATTAGGTCGGGGACGACGGTGCGCTCACCCTCGACGTCCAGCTCCACCCGGTGCGTTCGCACCAGCGCGCCGGCGCCGTCCCGGTCGTAGACACCGACGGCCAGCCGGTGCGGGCGGCGCTCGCCGGCCCCGGGCTCGGCGCCCGATTGCAGGACTGCGAACTCGGTGAAGCGCCCCTGCTCGTCGACTTCGAATTCGGTGCTGATGGTGTTCAGTCCGGTGGTCTGCAGCCAGGCCGCCGCCCAGCTGTGCAGATCCCGACCGGAGCTGCGCTCCAGCGCGGTGAGCAGGTCCTCCAGGGTGGCGTTGCCGAACGCGTGCGCGGCGAAGTACTCGCGCAGCCCGGCGAGGAACTGCTCGTACCCGACGTAGGCGGCGAGCTGCTTGAGGACGCTGGCCCCCTTGGCGTAGGTGATGCCGTCGAAGTTCACCTCGACCGCGGCCAGGTCGACCATGTCCGCGGCGATCGGGTGGGTGGACGGCAGCTGGTCCTGCACGTAGGCCCAGGACTTTTCCAGGTTCGCGAACGTGGTCCACGACGAGGCGTACTCGGTGGCGGACACCAGGGCAACCACCGAGGCCCAGGTGGCGAAGGACTCGTTCAGCCACAGGTCGTCCCACCAGCGCATGGTGACCAGGTCGCCGAACCACATATGGGCCATCTCGTGCAGCAGCGTTTCGCAGCGCCGTTCGTACAAGTAGCGGGTCACCCGGGAACGAAAGATGTGCTCTTCGCGGAAGGTGACCGCGCCGGCGTTCTCCATGGCACCGGCGTTGAACTCCGGCACGAACAGCTGGTCGTACTTGCCGAACGGGTACCGCACGCCGAAGGCCTGGTGGAAGAAGTCGAAGCCCTGCTTCGTCTCGGTGAACAGCCGATCGGCGTCGAGATACCCGGCCAGGGTGGACCGGCAGTAGAGGCCGAGATCGATGCCGTCGTGGTGGTCGCGCACCACGTGGTAAGGGCCGGCGATCAGGGCCGTGACGTAGGTGCTCATCGGTTCGGTGGTGACGAACTGGTGGATGGTCGCGCCGCCTGGACCGGGGACGGTCGAGGCGGTGGCACCGTTGGACACCACCTGCCAGTCGGCCGGTGCGGTCACCGTGAAGGTGAACCTCGCCTTCAGGTCCGGTTGGTCGAAGCAGGCGAAAAGCCTTTTGGCATCTGCGGTCTCGAACTGGGTGTACAGGTAGACGGCACCGTCGACCGGGTCGATGAAGCGGTGCAGGCCCTCGCCGGTGTTCATGTAAAGACCGACCGCGTCCAGGACCAGTTCGTTGGATTCCGCCAGCCTCGCCAGCGGCAAACCGGTGGACGTCGTCCACGCGCCGACGTCGATGTTCTCGCCGTTGAGGGTGGCCCTGCGGATCGCGTCACCCACGAAATCGATCACCGTTGAAGCCCCGGGGCCGGCCTCGAACCTGACCACCACCCTGCTGCCGAAGGTTTTCTCGGAAGGGCCGCCCGCCCCGTCGGTGAGGTCGATCTCGACGTCGTAGGAGGGCCGCCGCACGGTGGCTGACCGCTCCTTTGCCTGATCGCGGGTGAGGTTGGGCGCCTGCGCCATGTATCGGTCCCTTCGAGAACTGAGGTGCGGTGTCGTCCAGGGAACAACCTAGTCGGCGGATCGGTTACCCGAGCGAAGGATTCGTCACCTGATGACCTGGGCACCGAATGACCGCTGACCGGGGAACCGTCATAAGAAGTGCCCGCGCCGGTGAACGCAACCTGCGGGCAGGACAGGAGTACTGATGACCCACACCGCGAGCGCCGTCGACGCGCCGGAGAGCGCCGCCGGCGAGCAGATCCGGAGCGTGGATGGCGTCACATCGGACATCACAGTGCGTTTACCGGTGCCCACGGAGAGGGCCAGGGCCGATTTCTGGTTCGATCCGGCCTGCCCGTTCGCCTGGGTCACGTCCCGGTGGATCCTGGAGGTCGAGAAGGTCCGGCCGATCGATGTCCACTTCCACGTGATGAGCCTGGCGGTGCTCAACGAGAACCGGGGCATCAGCGAGGACTACCGGCGTCGACTCGCGACCGCGTGGGGTCCGGTGCGGGTCGCCGTCGCCGCCGCCGAGCGCAACGGTGACGAGGTGCTGGCCCCGCTGTACACCGCGATGGGGACGCGCATCCACAACCGGCAGATGTCCGACCGGGCCCAGGTGATCCGCGAGTCGCTGGCCGAACTCGGCCTGCCTGCCGACCTGGCCGACGCCGCGACGTCGACCGAGTTCGACGAGAAGTTGCGGGCAAGTCACCGCGCAGGGATGGACGCCGTGGGCGACGACGTGGGCACCCCGACCATCCACATCAACGGTGTCGCGTTCTTCGGCCCGGTGATCACCAGGATCCCGCGCGGCGAGGAGGCGGGTCGGCTCTGGGACGCGGCGGTCGCCCTTGCCGCGTTCCCCTACTTCTTCGAGATGAAGCGCACCAGGACCGAGCGGCCCCGGTTCGACTGATCCGCTTCCTGTCGTGCGATCTCCCTGCACATTCCTCCCGTGGTCACGCCGCGGGCGGCCGATCCCGGTGTCCTTGATCACCCGTCGGGTCTACCGGCGCGGCCCTGCTCGCCTCCGCGGCCGGAGTGTGCCACGGTTGGTCTGAGCCCGCTGTGCCGGCCGACCAACCGGGTGGACCAGGCGGTCGTGGCGTCCGCGGGGGTCCTGGTCGGCTGCTACGTTCCCGAAGGGGGCCCGCCATGAGCGCGGTTTCACCAGAGCCCGTGCCGGTTGGCGATCCGGCGGCGAGCCCGTCCTCGACGACGACCGTCGATACCGCCGGTCGCGCCGAGGTGACCCCGAGCGGGATCCCGTTGCCCCGGGACATGAGGTCCGGTCCGATCGTGGCCGGCGTTGACGACGCACTGGCCTGCGGACGGCCACTGCGCGCGGCGGCCTTCCTGGCGTTGGCCACCGGCAAACCCCTGCTGCTGGTGCACGTCCGCCGCCGCGCCATGCCGATGGTCGAGGGGTACGTGCCGATTCCCGAGGAGATCGGGGCCAACGACCAGGCGGAGAACGAGGTGGAATCCGAGCTCGTCGCGGCGCTGACCACGTCCGGCGACCTGACGGGCGTGACCTGGGAGCTGGTGTCGACCACCGGAGAGGCGGGTGCCGAGCTGGTGCGGATCGCCGAAGATCGCGATGCCGCGTGCGTGGTGGTGGGCAAGCGGCACACCGGTTTCTCCGATCTGTTGCACCGCATCGCCTCCGGCTCGGTCTCCAGGGCGGTGGTGGCGCGGCAGAAGTTCCCGGTCCTGGTCGTGCCGTGACCGGATGGTGCTGACAGACTGACCGCCATGCGCGTTTACATCGGCTCCGACCATGCCGGCTTCGAGTTGAAGTCGGCGCTCATCAGCCACCTCAACGGCGGGTTCGACGTGGTCGACATCGGCCCGGCGTCCTATCAGGCCACTGACGACTACCCCGCCTACTGCCTGGCGACCGCGCGCCGGGTGGTGGCCGACCACGGCTCGCTGGGCATCATCATCGGCGGCTCCGGCA
>JBBQGJ010000248.1:0-10240 GCA_038322925.1 Mycobacteriales bacterium | reverse complement strand
CCACCCGGTTGACGATGAAGCCCGGTGTGGACGCCACCCTGACCGCCGACTTACCCCACCTGGTGGCCAGCTCGGCCACGTCCGCAGCCACCTGCGGATCGGTGGCCAGACCGGACACCACCTCCACCAACCGCATCACCGATGCCGGGTTGAAGAAATGCAGGCCGAGGCAGCGTTCCGGCCGCCGAAGCTCGGCCGCCACCGCCGTGATCGACAACGAGGAAGTGTTGGTGGCCAGCACACACCGATCGTCGACGACCGTTTCGAGACCAGCGAAAATGCTCCGCTTGACGTCAAGGGATTCCACCGCTGCCTCGACGACCAGCCCGCAACGGGCGAGATCGGTGACATCGGTCGCCGCCGTCAGATTGACCCTGGCAGCTTCCGCCTGCGCCGACTCGAGTCGGCCCTTGCTGACCATCCGGTCCAGCTGGGTGCCGATCCCGTCGACGGCCGTCTGGGCGCGTCCAGCCACGGCGTCCAGGACCAACACCTGGTGACCGGCCAGGGCCGCGATCTGGGCGATCCCGGCACCCATGGTTCCGGAGCCGACCACTCCGACGGGAGCGGCTGCGGTCAGCTGCATCAGGCATCTCCAGGCTTCGATAAACCGAACGTTCAGTAAAGTCATACCGGACCGGGGTTGGCTCGTCAATGCTCCGAAATCGATTGCCGGCAACATCACTCGCTGTCGCGGTCACCGCATTGGAAGGTCGCACGGATGGGCGAGAGCCGGCCATTGGCGGGCAATTCGGGGGCCAACGAACCCGAGTGCTGGATTTGCCATGGCACGATGGAGTATCCCGGCCGCGGCCTATGCGATCGGACTGGCCACCTTCGCGGTCGGCATGATCCATGCCGCGGGGGTCGGGTACCACGCCGATCGCTGGGCCGACCATGGGCCGTCGCGCGCCGTCCGATGCACCCTTGCTGGCCGCGGCCCTGCTCGATCCGGTGCCCCCGTCGATGGGTCACGACGGCGGCGCCACCACAGTGCCGACGGTGCCGATCCGTCCGGTGTCCTTCAGCGAGTCGACCGCTCAGCTGCCCGACTGGCTGACGGCGCCGCGCACCCAACCTCGGGTCAACTTGACCCTCGGCACAGTGGCCTTCGGGGCGGTCGAGGTGCTGAACCGGGCGGTCTTCGCGATCGCACCCTTGGACGTCGATCTGTTGGTCGCCGTCGGCCCGGAGCGTGAGCCCGCCGCCCTCGGTGCAGTTCCCGGCAATGTGCACGTCGAGCGGTTCGTCGCGCAGGCCGACGTGCTGCCCCTGGTCGACATCGTCGTCCACCACGGCGGTACCGGCACGGTGCTGGGCACATTCGCCGCCGGCTACCCCAGCTGATCCTGCCGCAGGGCGCTGACCAATTCCACAACGCTCGCCGCCTGGCCGACGTCGGAGCCGGTCGAGCCCTGCTCAACGACCAGCAACTGCCCGGCGAGATCGCTCGAGCCGTGACCGAAATGCTTGCAGGCTCCTCCGAGCGGCAGGTCGCGATCCGGCTTGGTGACGAGATTGGTGCACTGCCGATGCCCGCCGAGGTTGTCCCGGAACTGGTTGCACTGGTGAGGAATTCGCCGGGTAGCCGTTGATAGCGGATACATCGTGACATCACTGGTGCCGCCGACGATCTCGGTCGAACTCAGCGCCTGGACGTGACCGTGATCGTGTAGCTGATGTTCTGAATGAAGTCGGTTGGTCCCTGAGGAGGAGCTGGTGCCGGCGTACTCGGAATGTTGATCTCACCCCCGAAATGGAGGGTGTGGATGCCCGGCCGCAGCGGCCTCAGCATCAGGTAAATGCCGTCGGCGATCGCGCCGCCACGGTGCGGAGCAACTGCCGGAGGTTTGGTACCGATCGGGAAGGGATGCCCGCAGATCAGCGTGCCGATGTTGTCGGCCGGCAGGGAGTAGGAGAACCACGGTGACGGAGACCGGTATTTGCTCCGTCCGTCGACCAGGCCCGACACGGCAATTCCGTCGATGGACGCCGACAACGAACCGGGAACGATGTCGTCGATGCCGAGCCTAGCGGCAGCTCTCAGTTCTTTGGCGGAGTAATCCGTGTTCGGACAGCCCAAATTGTCGAACTCGGTATTCACGAGTGGGAAGAGAAGTGCGATTCCGGAGGGAATCTTGCAGGTCCGGTAGACATCGGCCCGCGCCGGGACGTTGGGCGCATTTGTCGGCTGGTAGGTCCCGCCCAGGAACCAAACATGGCCGCTTTGGCCCGCGCTGCAGTCGACGGCAGCGGGCGCGCTGGGTTTGCCGACGGCTGTATCCATGAACACAGGGTTCTTACTGAAGGGCGTTTGTAGGAGCCACTGCCACCATTTGGCATTCCAGGCGCCATAGGTGAATCCGTATGGCCTCGACTGCGGAGGACTGACCCCTGGTTGACCATGTCCAGCCGCAGACACCGTTGGGGATCCCATGGTCAGAATTGCCAGGGCCGAACAGAGAGTCGCAATGAGCAATCGCCGCATTGATGGCATGACATGCCTCCCCTGGGTGCCCAAATCTCGGTGCCCAAATCTCGGTGCCCAAATCTCGACGGAAGGGCGAGATTCACGCTAAACCCGAAGGCTGATGACGACAATAGATCTGCCCGGTGAACTCCGAACCAGAGCTGCAATGCCCTTGTGGGGCTGTTGATGGATGTTTCGGTCGCATCGCCGTCTTTCTGGGGTGTGGATGGCATTGCACCAAAACGGGGCCTGTTCATGTGTCAAGGCCCTTCTCGGTGGCGAATGCGATTACAGAGCGGGCTGCGGCCCGCGGACAATCGCTTGATCGGCGGGTTGCAGGCCGGTCGATTCTTGACCGCAGCAGCATTTGCGAGCGGCATCGGCCGGCACCGGGGCCTCGCGAACGCAATGACCATCAGGAAGTCGTATGTCGGCCAACGTCCCGCGGCAGGAGCGACGAGCCGGAGGCAGCTGTGGACCGTGATCATTTCCGGGAAGTCGCCCGGCCCAGGTCCGAGGGGTCGAATGGTTGGCCGTTCGCAGGTCGCGAGCGTGAGTTGGCGGCGATCGTGCGGGGGGCCCGCGGCGGCGCGGCCGCGGTAGTGCTGGCCGGGCCGACAGGGGTCGGAAAGAGTCGCCTGGCCGCTCGAGGTCCGGCCGAACTCGGTCGCTACGGCTGGTCCACCGACACGGTGCGTGGTACCTCGTCGGCACGTGACACGCCGCACAGAGCGTTGGCTCATCTGTTGCCGGCGGTCATGCCCGCCGACGTGATCAATCCGCTGCGTTGGGCGGTGGATCAGATGGTTCCCGCAGGGCAGCGGCGGCGGGCGCTGCTCGTGGATGATGCGCATCAACTGGACGCCGCGTCCTCGGGCCGTGGTGAGCCATCTGGTCGAGCAACGCCGGGCAACGGTGCTCGCCTCCGTCAGAACCGCCGAACCCACCCCCGATGCGATCGCCTCGCTGTGGCGGGGGGACCGCGCCGAACAGATCGAGCTGGGAGCGCTGTCCGTCGAGGAAACCGCACATACCGTGCGGGGCGCGTTGAGGGGTGTGATCGAGCCCGCGACGCCCGAACTCCTTGCTCAGGCGCGGACCTCCTATTCCGAGGCCGCCGGATTGCGTGGCCACTACCTTGATTCGCAGAACGCCGCCGTGCCGCGTTGGACTCCATCGACAGCTGGCGCGACGCCGTTCCGGTGGATTGTCGTACCGCTGCACATGAACTGGATGGCCTGCGCGCTGTGGGTGGCTGATCTGGTCAGCGCCGGTGATGGTGACGCCGCGCTGCGCTGCGCCCTTGACCATGCCGAGCGTTCGATCCAGGCCGACACGCCGGCCATGGCGGCGCTACACACTGCGGTGCGCTTGGGGGCAGCAGCGGCGAGGCGCACCGCGAGGAATTGGTGGAGTTCTCTTCCTTCAACGAGGCACCCGGCAAATCCCCGGCCACCGTCGTGGCCCACGAGGTCCGTTTCGACCCGGAACGCCAGCAGTGGTTCGCCGACATCGACGTCGACGTCGACATACCCGGTGGCCGGACCGCCCTGCTGCGCCTGGGACTGGTGCGCTACCAACCGGAATCACCGGGCGGCGCCCGGGCCTCCCGCATGGTCACCTCCGACCGGATCCCACTGCAGGCGCCGCGCACCATGACCATCCGCTCGCGGTCCGGCACCGGCATCGACTACGACGTGTCACTGACCGGCAAGCACATCGAAGACCGTTCCTTCATTGCGGCGCTGCGGTGGCGGGCCTTCCCGACCCCGGCCGGTGCCCCCGTCGGGTCGCCACCGACATCACCATCGACAACAACGAGATCAGCAAGGCCATGGGTGTGACCCCGACCTCGGACGGGACCGTCTTCGCGCAGGCCAGGCTGATCGGTCCGAACGAACCCGCGGCGGTAGCGCTACCGCGCCGGTCGGATCGTCGTGCGAGAGCAGCACTCCGGGTACAAGATCCGCACCGACGACAAGATCAGCCGGACCGAGTGGCTCGAGGTCGTCGACGTCCCGCAACCGCAAGGCGGATGAGACACCGCTATCGCCAGCGCTCAGTCACGCCATTTGATGGAGCAGCCCATGCTCGGTCGGTGCGGTTCGGGAACCCGCTGTCCGGCCGACACCAGGCCGATCGCCTCGTCGAGCAGTGCCCCGGTCACCGGTGCACCGTTGCCAGGCGTCGAGCTGTCCATCGCGCCCCGGTAGGCAAGGCGACCGTCGGCGTCGTACAGGAAGAAGTCCGGTGTGCAGGCGGCGCCGAACGCGCGGCCCACCTGCTGGGACTCGTCGATCAGGTAGGGAAAAGCCCAGCCCGCTCGAGCGGCCTGCTCGGCCAGCCCGGCCGATGCGTCGTCCCGGTACGCTGCGGCGTCGTTGGTGCAGATGCCCACGACGTGCAGGTCCGGGTGTCGCTGCAGTGTCTCGGTGAGTCCTCGCTCGATGTGCTTGACGTACGGGCAGTGGTTGCACAGGAAGGCCACCAGCAAGGGCTCCCCCGCGAACGACTCGCTCGACACGGCGCTGCCGGTCAGGTCGCGCAGGCGGAAACCCGGCAACGGCGACCCCAACGCAACCATGGCGGATTCGACAGCCATGAGCTCAGGCTAGCGGCCCTCTCCCTTGCGCATCGCGTTTTGGCGGTCGTTTCTTGCCATTGATGACGTCATTGTGGATGAAGACCGAAATCTGTGGCGTGGTCGGCCGATTGCCGTGCATGCCAGGGTCAGGTGGGACGCCGATGACAGCAGCGCCAAGGATGCGTGGGGTGCGTCGAGCCGGCCGCCTCCGAAAGAGCCGATCAGCGCCCACACCGGGACCGCCGTGCCGACCCGGTCCCGGTAGCGCAGTGCTATTGCGAGCAACCAACAACGGTCATCCCGCATTGGCACCGGATCCACCGCCGCGCTGCGGACCGACCTCGAACTCGCCCGGCAGGGAGATCCGATTGCTACGCGGTGAAAGGGGATGCGGACAACCGAAAGGTCGATCGATTACGCGTCGACCGGGGTCGCAGCCTGGAACACGATCCCGGGCACCCACATCGGGCCGGCGGCGGAGCGGCAGGCCGATCAGGCATCCGCCGCTCCTTGACAGCGCCACTGAAGAACTGATCCCGACCCGGTCGCCGGTGGCGGGGCCGTCGCCCGTCAGGTACCAGCGAGCGCTTTCCATTGGTCCCAGCTCAGCGCCCAGTCGTAGATATCCCCGTCGTCCGCGGACAGCGGCACGCTGGTCCCGGTGACCTGCACCGGGTCGCCGTAGATCGCCGACTCGAAGTAGGCCTGCGCGCTCTCGGCGGACAGGTTGACGCAGCCGTGACTGACGTTGACCACGCCCTGATCGGCGACGGTGTACTGGTTCTGGTGGATGAACTCGCCGTTGTCGCTGATCCGCACCGCCCACTTCTCCGGAACGTTGCTGTACCCGTAGGCCGGGTTGCTCATCAGCGTGTTCTCTTCCTTGCCCATCACGATGTGGGTGCCGGAGCGGGTGACCCGGTTCGGGTCCCCGATGTCATCGCCGCTGCCGTAGGACGCGTCGTAGGTCGCCACGGTGACGCCGTCCTGTTGGACCACCAGGTTGTGGGAGTTGGCGTCGGCGAGCACCACCTGGTTCCGGCCGATGGTGAAGTCGCTGGTGATGTCCGCGGCGCCGTACGCTCCGGGCGCCAGTTGGACCCCGTACAGCTGGGCGGAGACGTGGATTTGGGTGCCGGCCGGCCAGTAGTCCCTGCTCCGGTAGTCCAGCCCCCATCGGCCGTCGTCGTGCCTGATCCAGGCCCACGCCCCTTCCACGGCCGGGGTGCTGGTCAGCGTCACGCGTGTCGCGACGGCGGCCTTGTCGACCGGTTCGACGCCGAAGTTGACGATCACCGGGGCGGCGACCCCGACCTCGGCCCCGTCACCGGGGTACACCGTGTTGCGTATGGCGGTGTCCGTGCCGGCGGTGCCGAATGTCCCGGTGATCGGGACCTGTCGGCCGTCTGTGCCGGTCGCGATCCCGGTGACCGTGTAGGCCGCGCCGAACGCCAGGTGCTGCCCCAACGTCCAGGTCTGGTGATCCGGTGAGACCGTCCCGGCCAGCGGAGCGCCGTCCGGGCCGGTCATCGTCAGCGTGTCGATGACGCCCCGGGCCACGGTGACGGTGACCGGCTGCGACGGTGCCATCCCCGCCGTACCGAACCCCGGCGACGCGGTCACCGTCGCGACCGGCGCCGCGAGCGCCGTCACCGCCGGCGGTGCGCTGCTGGTCGAGGCCTCCACCGGGGACGCGCCGCCGGACACCGGCGGCCCCGCCGCGGTCGGCCCCACCGTGGACGTAGAGGTCAGCGCGCCGGTCCCGCAGCCGGCCAGCACTGTCAGCACGGCCAGCACCGCGATCACCGCGATCACCGCCGGACCCCGCCACCGCAACACCCGACGGGTGCCGCGCCTGGCGGTCATAGCCGGACCAGCCGGTGACCCAGCAGTGTGGGCGGCGGGGAGGTGGGGACGGTGTCGCCGGCGATAGCGGACCAGCGCCCCGGGTGGGCGTCGAACACGTGCCACACCGCGGCCGCATCCGCGGCCCGCGGGGTGTCCCATTCCTGGCGCTCGGCGCAGAACTGACAGGTGAACGCGGTGAACTCCATCGAAATACCTTCATTCTCGGACCGGAGGACTCATCTGCTTTGAGGAACCGGATTGGCGGCTTACACGACCGTGAAGCCGTGAAGCCATCACCCGGCGGTGGGACGCACCACCCGCATCGCCGCAGCGGGGGCCAATCGGGATACACCCGTCCGAGGGACGGTGACGTTGTTGTTGCCGCCATCACAGGCCACCGTAACGGACAAACCGCACCCCTCGTGACCGGACCCGCCGGTACGGCGCGTCGGTCCAGCCGATGAGTCATCCGACGGCCGGCCTGGTCGCGGCCCGCTGCAGCGCCGACGGCATGCCTCACCGAAGCCTTGTACGGCGGCAAACAGTGATCCGATCGGCACGTCCGATGTGAACCCAACCCTGGACCGTTGACAGATCAGAAGTCAGGCATCGATACAGGTGGCCGCGATCTGCTCGATGTGCCTGAGGTCGGTTCCGCACAGGCTCAGCGCGATGAAGGCACTCGACGCCCACGTGCACGTGATGAAGTGCAGGCCGACCGAGCAATTAGCCCTGTTGTTTGGCACGCGTTTCACCACCGAAGATGTCGGTATTCTGGACCTGTTCCCCCCGGATAACGACTTGTCAGCTGCTTCATCGTTGATTCCGGGCCGCCGGTGGTCAGGTGACGAGGGTCGTTGTACCCCGGACCGGGCGGGAACCGGCGGGGAATCCGGAGTTGATCTGTCACCCCGGCAGGCAGTCGGTGGTCAGGAACCCAACACCGCGCTCCGTTGCTGCTTGACATCTGTAGGAGCATCAGTTGGACATCGCTTCTCTGAACTTTCTGGCCGTGGGGTTGCGCATTTGGGAAGGCGCAGGCGCAAACTCAGCGACAGACAAAAGCGACAGACAAATTGGAGGCAGGCACACATGTCCACAATCCGCAATGTCACCGTGGTGGGCACGGGTGTTCTCGGCTCTCAAATCGCCTTCCAGGCAGCGTTTCACGGCTATGCAGTGACGGCGTACGACATCAGCGATGAGGTCATGGAGAAGGCCAAGAGCGGCTTAGCCCGGCTCGCCGAGCTCTACAAGGCGGACGGCGTCGCCGGTGCGGTGGACGGCAAGGCCGATGCCACAATCAGCAACATCCGCCTCGCGTCCGCGCTCGACGACGCTGTTGCCGAGGCCGACCTGGTGATCGAGTCGGTTCCCGAAAGCCTCGATCTGAAACGCGCGGTCTACACCACGCTCGGTGAGCTCGCCCCCGCAAGAACGATCTTCGCGACGAACACCTCAACCCTGCTCCCCAGCGACCTCAAGGCCTCCACGGGCCGGCCCGATCGTTTCCTCGCTCTCCACTACGCCAACCACATCTGGCGACACAACACCGGTGAGATCATGGGAACGACAGACACGGACCCCGCGGTCTACGCCGCCGTTGTCGAATTCGCCAAAGGCAGCGGACTCGTGCCGATCGAAATCAAGAAGGAGAAAGCGGGATACCTCCTCAACTCCCTCCTGATCCCGCTACTGGACGCAGCCGGCGCCCTTCTCCTGGACGGCTTCGCCGATCCCGAGACCATCGACAAGACCTGGCGTATCGGCACCGGCGCTCCGATAGGCCCGTTCCAGATCCTCGATATCGTCGGGCTCGGCACCGCGTACAACATTGCCTCCGCGAACCCGGACCCGCGGAAGCAGCGGCTCGCCCAGTACCTCAAGGACAACTTCATCGACAAGGGCAAGCTCGGAATCACCACGGGAGAGGGCTTCTACATCTACTGATGTGCGGGTGTCCGGGTCGTAGTCGATGATTTCACCGGAGGGTGGATGGACGGCCGGCTCGGCGGGGAACTGCATTGCCAGCGCCGTCGTGATTTCGAGGCGGCGGAGCAGGAACGCTCGCTCGTCGAGCCGTTTGCGCCGCAGCCAGCCGGTGACTTCGTCGTTGCACTTGCTGGCGTTGCAGGACCCGCAGGCGGGCGCGATGTTGTCGAGGGTGTAGCGCCCACCGCGGGACAGCGCCTGGACGCAGTCACGTTGTAGCGGCGTACCGGTGGCGCCGCAGTACGCGCAGCCACCCCAAGCATCCTTCAGCGCGGTCCATTGTTCGCCGCTGAGGTCGTGTTCCACGCGGGCCATCCGGCGTTTGCGTCTGCGCGCACCCCTGGCCTTGCGGCTCCGGTCGACAGCCATGCCTCACCCTAGAAACTCGGCAACGGGCATCCGGTCAGGCGCGCCAGGTCACCCGTCGCAATCGCGTTCGTCGAGACGGAGTTGGTGCAGCGTTTGCCTGGCCATCGCTGCCTCACCCGCGCTGTTCGGGTGGACCGGGTCGGCGTTTGCCGGCTTGATCAGCGGCTCGATCCACCGCTGGTTCACCGACTGGCAGGCGTCGCGGTCCGCCGAGCTCGGCCACAGGCCTTGATCCCGTGCCACGAAACGGTCGCCGGCATGTCTTCCGCGGCGGCGGGAACAGCGGTGAAGATCCCAGCACCTGCAGCGACGAGTACTGCGACGGCCACGGCGGTGATGGTCCGACGCGTGAAGAACTCCGATGTCCCGGGTCGGCACCAGGCCGGCCGGCGAACGAGGGTGGGGACATCGAGCCACGCAGGTCCCCTAAATCCCTCAACGGTAAGGGCTTTCGCTGGGAGCCGCTCAACGGCCCGATGCTTCGGTATCCGCCGTACACCCGGCAGGCATGGCATAGCGCCGGCCCGAGGACTTTGCATTATGGCCCGGTCGGCGCATTGGACCGCAGCGTCGGTCGGCGGCACGCCGTCGACTGATCGAGGAGGATGTCGCCTGCGTGCGGGCGACGCCTTGTCGATTCGAATCCGGAGGCTGTCAATCCGGTGAGGCCTGGGCATTCGTCGCCTCGACGCTTTCACCATTTGGTCGATTTCGCACATGTGTGGTCGATGTGAAGAATGAGTGGTCCGTCTGAAAGCGATCTTCCGGGAGGACCACCATGAGGCAACAAAGCCATCGATGGCTCCGCTTCGCGGCGCTGACATCCGCTGCTGTGATTGGGCTCTTCGCTAGATCGGGTGGGCTACGTAGGGTGACGGGTTGGGGAGTTTTCCCGCGATGAGGTAAATGATGGTGATCATCTTGGTTTTGCTGCGGTAGCCGCGGGCTCTGGCCTTCGCGGCCTGGATGAGGGAATT
>JBBQGJ010000247.1:0-10306 GCA_038322925.1 Mycobacteriales bacterium | reverse complement strand
CGCACCAGGTGTAGGCGCGCTTCGATCTGGTCGATCATCCGCACCAGAGCGTCATCGTGTGACTCGGTGTGGACCACCTTCAGACTCACGTCGTTGAGGATTTGGCAATAGCGTATGACCGGCTGGGCGTCGGCAACACATGCCACCCAGGCCGCCAACGTGCTCAGTTCGTCTGGGATTCCGACATCAGCCACGGTGACGGCGGTATCTCGGTCTGGAACTGCAGCGGGATGGTGCCTGGCTTGTTGAACCGCGCAGAGTCCATGTACATCTGCGCATCGCTATACACCAGCGCCTCGAACTCGCCGTGTTCACGACACCGTTTCCGCAAGTAGACCTTGTCCTCGAGGATGTTGACCTGCGCGTCGACGACCACTTTGCACACCGGGCAGATCGACTTGGTGTATTCGACGAACACCTCGTCGCGGTGCTTCTTCGCGTCGACCACGCCAGTCGCGCCCTTCCGATCGGTCGAGTCCGTATCTCGATACCGCGAGTGTCACCCGCCGGAGCTGGAGGCTGAGCTGCAATGTCAGCGTGGTGACACCCTCAGATGATCAACTGCGAATCAAACACGGCGCCCATGGTGCCGGTTAAGGTTTGGTTTAGCTTTGGGGCAAGGTGACCGTGCCCCGTGGTGCCGTCGAGCCGGGCAGTGAAGCCCAGATCGACTATGGCCGCCTGGGTATGTGGTCTGATCCTGAGTCTGGGCGCCGGGTCGCGGTGTGGGTGTTCGCGATGATCCTGTCGTGCTCGCGGGCGTTGTTCGTCCAACCGGTGCTCACGATGGACCAAACATCATGGAACGCTTCGCATGTGGCGGCGTTCGAGTTCTTCGGCGGGGTGCCGGCGCGGCCTGGTGTGCGACAACCTCAAGACCGGAGTCGAGCGCCCCGACCTGTATGACCCGCTGATCAACCGGGCCTACGACGAACTGGCATCGTTCTACGGCACCCTGATCGACCCGGCCCGGGCCCGCAAGCCCAAGGACAAGGACAAGGACAAGCCACGGGTAGAACGGCCGATGCCCTACATTCGTGACTCGTTCTTCGCCGGGCGGCACTTCACCTCGTTGCCGCAGATGCAGGCTTAGGCGCTGCGGTGGGCCACCGACGTCTACGGGGTCCACAAGCACCGCGGCCTCGACGGTGCCACACCGGCCACGATGTTCGCCGCGGTGGAGCGTGATGCGCTGATGCCGCTGCCGCGCAGACCCTTTGAGTCCGTCATCTACACCGTCGGCACTCTGGCCTCGGACTGCCACGTCAAGTCCGGCAGTGTTCTACTCGGCGCCGTGGCGGCTGATGGGTCAGAAAGTCACCGTCCGCACCGCTGGTGACATGGTGCAGATCTTCCACGCAGACGCCGTCGTGGCGACACATGTGCTGCACCTATCAGGCCGCTCGACCAACGTCGAGCAACGGCGCGGTCCAGAATGGGCTGGGCGCAGCGGTAAACGACCCCGAATCCGCCGCGCCCGATCTCATCGACGTCACCCCCCGCCTGCTGCAGTTCCGCGGGAATATACGGGACCAGGTCCCGCCGTGTCGCAAGCGGATCGACGTCGATCATCGGCGGTCACTATCCTCGGCCGGGAGGCTTTTCATCACCACTTTCATCGACTGTAGTCGCGGGCTGCTCATGGGCCGACGACTTGGACACCGGTAGATCGGCTCGGTACTGGCGAGGCGTCTTGCCGAACCAGCGGCGACACGAACGGTTGAGTGCGCTCTGTTCGGAATAGCCGAGCAGGACCGCGATCTGGCTCAGATACAATCCCGGCTCGGCGAGGTACCTCGCCGCTTGATCGCGGCGTTCCCGCTCGATGAGGTCCTGGCATCGCACGCCCTCGGTGGCCAGGCGCCGTTGCAGCGTTCGTGGGTGCATGGCGAGTTGATCGGCGATGAGCTCGGCGCTGCATTGGCCGGTGGGCAGCAGACGGCGGGCCAACTCGGTCACCTGTTCGGATAGCACGGCGGTGCTTGGTAGGTACCGGGACTCCAGGTATTTCGTGGCGATGCGTCTGGTTTCCGGATCCGCATTGTCGATCGGCCTGCCGGCCAGGCGGTACGGAACCTCGAACCCGCACCAGGTCTGTCCGAACCGCACGGCACAACCCAGCGCGTCGTTGTACGCGACGTCCGTTCCCAGTTGTGCGTGCATGAATGAGATCACGCCGGCTCTCGCTTCCGGTCCGCCCAGCAGGCGGATCATCCGGACTGCGTTGGCCATACTGAGCTCGTATCCCTGGAACGGATAAGAAAGGGCCGGATCGCTCACCTCGTAGCTGAACTTGACGTTGGAGCCTGCGGTGGGTGTTGAAACCGACAGCGTCAAGGCAGGCGAATGGACGTATAGGTAGCGTCCGATCGCCTCCAACCCGCCGAGCAAGCTCTGGGCGTTCCGTGCGATCACCGCGATGGGGCCGAGGATGTCCAGACCCTGCCAGCGTGAAAGGCGAAGTCCGAAGTCCGGACAATCGAGCTCGGCGGAGCTGGCTTCCAGCATGCGAACGAACGCGTCCAAAGATACGAACGCGTCCTGCTGGTCTTCGATACCTGGCGGGATCCCGAAGCGCTTCAGAAAGGGCTGCGGGTTAGCGCCGAGCTCGCGCATCAAGTCGCCGTACCCCCACAGGTTGGTGGCGCGGATGAGGCTGCCGATTTCTATCAACTCCTGTATCGGGAAACGTTAAAACTCTGTCGGAAACTGTCAAGACCAATGACGGCATGCTCAACCATCCTCTTCTTAGGACGTCCTATGAATACATCGGGAATCCCAGGCGCCTCCGCGCCCACAGGTCACATCACGAGGCAGGAGATCCGCCATGACCATCGATCGCGACACCCTCTTCATCGACGGTGGCTGGGTGGCGCCGTCGACCTCGTCGCGCGTCACGGTGCTGAACGCGGCGACCGAGAAGGTCCTGGGCACCGCTCCGCTAGCCGACGTGGTGGATGTGGATCGAGCTGTGGCGGCCGCGCGAAACGCTGTTGAGAACTCCGAATGGTCGCAGGCGTCCTTGGCGGATCGGGCGGCAGCGATGAACCGATTCGCGGACGAACTGCAAAAGCGCTCGGCCGAGTTTGCGCGAACCGTGAGCCAGGAAAATGGGATGCCGATCGGACTGAGCGAGGCGTTCGAGGGCGGGTTCGCAATCGGCATGCTTCGGTACTACGCGGATTTGGCGGCGGCTACGCCAGTCGAGGACGTGCGGCCATCGCAGACGGGCCTCGAGACCCTGGTCGCGATCGCCGGTGGGAGTCGTCGCTGCGATCGTGCCGTGGAACTACCCGGTGGTGCTCGCGATGAGCAAGATCGCCCCGGCGCTCGCCGCGGGGTGCGCCGTCGTCGTCAAACCGTCGCCGCCGGCGACGGTCTTGGACAGCTCTATCCTCGCCGAAGCCGCTGCGGCAGCGGGACTTCCGCCCGGCGTAGTCAATTGGGTTCCCGGGGGGCCAGATGTCGGAGCGCATCTGGTCTCGCACCCAGGAGTGGACAAAGTCGCCTTCACGGGGTCGACAGCGGCGGGGCGTTCGATTGCCACGGTCTGTGGGGGACTGTTGCGTCCGGTGACCTTGGAACTCGGAGGCAAGTCGGCGGCGATACTGCTCGATGACGTCGACATGGACGCAATCATGGGAGACCTGCAGTTCATCACCTTCATGAACAAGGGGCAGACCTATGTCACGTGTAGCCGGGTCCTCGCGCCCGCAGGCCGCTACGACGAGGTGGTTGATGCGCTGGCGACGCGGGTGTCCTCGCTGCGGGTCGGTGATCCGTTGAATCCGAGCACGACATCGGGCCCATGGCGACCGCCGCTCATCGCGAGCGCGTCGAGACCTACATCGAAAAGGGTAAGGGCGAAGCCAGATTGGTCGCCGGTGGTGGCCGTCCGAAAGGCATCGACAAAGGCTGGTTCGTCGAACCGACGGTATTCGCCTACCTGACCAACGACGCAACCATCGCACAGGAGGAGATCTTCGGTCCGGTGCTCTCGGTGATCTTCTACGACAACGAGGCGAACGCCGTGGAAATCGCAAGCGATTCAGTGTACAGGCTAGGTGGCACCGTGTTCAGCGCGGACACCGAACGCGCGAAGAACATTGCGCGCCAAGTACACACCGGCACCATCGGAATCAACGGCTACCCGGTGGCCATCGGTTCGCCGTTCGGCGGAGTGAAGGACAGCGGGCTCGGCCGCGAGTTCGGCCCGGAGGCGCTGAACAGCTACCTGAACCTCAAGTCGATGTACGTCGCCGGATGACGAAGCAGGGTCGGTAATGGACAGCTTCGACTACGTAGTGGTGAGCGCCGGATTCACCGGGGCCTTACTGGCGAGCCGGCTTTCGGAAGATCCGGATGTACGTGTGCTACTGCTGGAAGCAGGTGGTTCGCACATAGATCCTGCTGTGCAAACCCCGGCCACGTTCTCGCAACTGTTCAAAACGTCGTTGGATTGGGAGTACTACACCGAGCCGGAATCACATCGTGGGGGTGTGCGATTTTCCATCCGCGGACCAAGATGATCGGTGGCTGCAGTTCGATGAATGCGATGGTCTATATCCGCGGTAGCCGGCACGACTTCGATCAGTGGGCACGCGTCCTCGACGAATTCGCCCAGTGGAGCTAGTGTCCTGCGTCATTAATTCCTTACATAATTGTCATGTGTGGGATCGGCGCGGATTCGACCGACTGGCGGTGGTGTGCGGAATCATTTCCTCATGGCGCGACGAGGACGACCGGTGGTGGAGTTGGTGTTGACCGACGCGGAACGGGAGACGTTGGTGCGGTGGACGCGGCGACGTAAGTCGGCGCAGGCGTTGGCGCTGCGCTCCCGAATCGTGCTGGGTTGCGCGGAGGGCTTGTTGAATAAGGAAGTTGCTGCGCAGGAGCGTGTTTCGCAGCCCACGGTGGGAAAATGGCGGCGCCGGTTCATCGAGTCACGGCTGGATGGATTACTCGATGACCCCCGTCCAGGTCGGCCGGCGTCGGTCACCGCCGATCAGGTGGAGGACGTAGTCGTCGCCACGCTGGAATCGACGCCAAAGAACGCCACGCACTGGTCGCGGACATCGATGGCCGAACGCTCCGGGTTGAGCAAGTCGACGATCGGGCGGATCTGGCGGGCCTTCGAGCTCAAGCCCCATCGGGCCGAGGAGTTCAAGCTGTCCAACGATCCGTTATTCGTCGAGAAGATCTACGACATCGCCGGGTTGTACCTCGACCCGCCCGAGTCCGCCGTCGTTCTGTGCGTCGACGAAAAGTCCCAAATCCAGGCCCTGGCCCGCAGTCAACCAGCGTTTCCGATGATGCCCGGCATGCCCGAGAAACGCACTCATGACTACGTCCGCCATGGCACCACCACACTGTTCGCCGCATTCGACACCGCCGACGGCAGCGTCATCTCCTCGCTGCACCGCCGCCATCGCGCGATCGAGTTCCGCAAATTCTTGACCAAGATCGACCAGCAGGTCCCCGCCCACCTCGATGTGCACTTGATCTGCGACAACTACGGCACCCACAAAACCCCCACCGTACAGACATGGCTTGCCAAGCATCCAAGATTCCAGATGCACTACACCCCAACCTATTCCAGCTGGATCAATCAAGTCGAGCGGTGGTTCGCCTACCTCACCGACCAACTCATCCGACGCGGCGATCACCGCAGCGTCCAGACCCTGGAAGCCGACATCCGCACCTGGGTCAAGGGCTGGAATGAGAGCCCCAAACCATTCATCTGGACCAAGACCGCCGAGGAGATCCTCGAATCAATCGGACGACTAATGCAACGAATTAACGGCGTAGGACACTAGGTATTCATCGCAGCGGCATCGGTCGCTGGCCAGCCTCTGGTCGGCAACGTACCCCTTCGCGTGGGCAGCCTGGGTCGGTACCCGGTTCGACAACTCGCGTCAATGCTGGTGTTCGACTGGCACACACACCTCACTTACGATGTCGCCCTGGCAATCAACAGGCCCGCCCCCCCCGATCGACGACAACTGCCTCGCCTCGACATTGGAATGGATGCTGTCCGGGCTCGACTCGAGCAGATGAACTCCGATCGGATGCTCTGGCTCGACAATGCGCTGGCACTTGTCCTCACCGGCCCCGCCGGCGGGACGTGGAGAATCGGATCCGGCCGGTCACGGACGACTCGCGGTCACCGAGTCGACGGCCACCACCACCGCCGCGGCCACCATCACCGCAGCCTCCGTCGATTTTCCCGCCTGGTCGACAAACCGCATCGCATGGCGCACCACCGGACTCACCATCACGGGCAACACGGACTGCGCCGAAAAGTTCCTCGACGGCCACCGACCAGCTTCACGGCCGCATTCTCCCTACACATCACCTGACGAACCGCCAGTGGCGAGCCCTCTCATCAAATGCGTGTCGGCGTATCCCGACATCATGTCGGGAAGTGATAAAAGGATGTCGCAAACTGTCAATACTTGCCGTGGCCCCTCGACCATTCTGTATGCAAGGCCCTGCGAGGACAGCCAGCGACAAGTGCGAGGAATCCCATGAACACAAAGTATTTCGACGTCCTGATCATCGGCGCCGGACTGTCCGGCATCGGACAGGCCTGCCAGCTGCAGTCCGCGCTGCCGAACAAGACCATCGCCGTGTTGGAGCGACGGGAGCGGCTGGGTGGCACCTGGGACCTGTTTCGCTACCCCGGCATCCGGTCAGACTCCGACATCTGCACCTTCGGCTTCAAGTTCCGCCCGTGGCAGGGTACGCAAGTCCTCGCCGACGGCCCGTCGATTCGCCAGTACATCGCCGAGACCGCCGCGGAGTTCGGTATCGACGACAAGATCCACTACGGCGTGAGAGTTGTCAACGCGGACTGGTCCAGCGCTGAGAGCCGCTGGACAGTGACGACCCTGCACGAAGCCAGCGGCGAAACACGCACCTACAGCTGCAATTACCTCATCGGCTGCACCGGCTACTACGACTACGACGCGGGCTACCTCCCAGCCTTCCCCGGCGTGGACCGGTTTACGGGTCAGTGCATCCACCCACAGCAGTGGCCGGAAGACCTCGACTACGCAGGCAAGAAGGTCGTCGTCATCGGCAGTGGCGCGACGGCGGTCACCTTGATTCCGGCGATGGCCGGCGACGCCGGGCATGTCACCATGCTGCAACGGTCCCCGTCCTACATCTTCTCGTTGCCCGCCCTCGACAAGATCTCGCAGTTCATGGGTCGATTCCTACCGGCGCGCTGGGTGTACGCGATCGCGCGGAAGCGAAACCTCACGTTTCAGCGCCAAGTCTACCTGGCTTGTCGTCGCTGGCCGACTCAGATGCGCCGACTTCTGCTCTGGCAGGTCCGCCGCCACGTCGGCCCCTCCGTCGACATGAGCCACTTCACGCCGAAGTACATGCCCTGGGATCAACGCGTGTGTGCGGTGCCGAACGGCGACCTGTTCAAGGTGCTGGCATCCGGTGATGCGTCGGTCGTCACCGATGAGATCGATACCTTCACCGAGAAGGGCATCCTGCTCAAGTCCGGGCGGGAACTGGAAGCCGACATCGTCGTCACCGCGACCGGCCTGAACATCCAGATGTTGGGCGGCATGAAATTGTCCGTGGACGGCGAGGCACGAGATCTGCACGACCAGATGACCTACAAGGGTGTGCTGGTGGAAGACGTCCCCAACATGGCCGTGGTTCTCGGGTACACCAACGCGTCATGGACTCTGAAGGCCGACCTCGCCGGCGCCTACCTATGCCGTCTGTTCAAGTACATGGACGAGAACGGCTACGCGGTGGCAACGCCTCGCGACGTCGACGGCTGCGCGATGGACATCGGCATGTTCGACCAGCTGAACTCCGGTTACGTGCAGCGCGGCCAGGACGTTCTGCCGCGCCAGGGTTCCAAGCACCCGTGGAAGGTGCTCATGCACTACGAGAAGGACTCCAAGATCTTGCTCGAAGACCCGATCGAAGACGGCGTACTACGGTTCGACACGAAGGCGCGCGACCATGCGGCTGCCTGAGCGCAAGAGCATCATCCGGGCCGTGCTACGAGGCTCGCGATCACCGTTCGCGTCCCGCCGCATGGGCGTCGGTGGCCGACGCCTAATGCTCGCAATGCTCACGGCTGCTGCTCGCCCCCCAAAGGGCACCCGCTTCCAGCGCGTCACGATCGCGGGCGTCCCCGTCGAGCGGGTGCAACCCCCGCATTCCGGAACCAACGGGACACTGATCTACCTGCACGGCGGCGCCTATGCCCTGGGCAGCGCCAAGGGCTATCGCGGCCTGGCGGCGCAGCTCGCCGCGGCGGCCGGCATGACGACACTGGTCCCCGACTACTCACGCGCACCGCAAGCTCAATATCCGATTGCCCTGCAGGAGATGGTCGCGGTCTACACCCGCCTGCTCGAGGACGGACTTGACCCGAAAACGACTGTCATCGCCGGTGATTCGGCTGGCGGAGGACTAACCCTCGCGCTCGCCATGGTGCTGCGCGATCGCGGAATCGCCGCCCCGGCCGCACTCGGCTTGATCTGCCCATGGGCCGACCTCGCCATCGACATCGACCAGACGCGACAGGTACTGCGCGATCCCCTGATCCTTCCGTCCATGTGCGCCGAATGGGCGCCGCGCTACGCCGGGTCCGTCGATCCGCGGTTGCCTGGCATCTCCCCGGTTTACGGCGATATGCGGGGCCTGCCGCCGATCGTCATGCAGACCGCCGGTGACGATCCGATCTCGGTCGACGCGGACAAGATCGAAACCGCCTGTGCCGCCGCGGGTGCGGGCACTGTCGACCATCGCCGGTTCGACAACATGTGGCACGACTTCCATCTCCAGGTCAGTCTGCTCCCCGAAGCACGCGACGCGGTCGCCGACCTTGGGGCGAAACTGCGCAACCACCTCCACACCCTCCAACGAAAGGTCGCAGTCAAGTGAGCTCATTCGAAGGCAAAGTTGCCGTCATCACCGGTGCCGGCTCCGGCATCGGCAGGGCCCTGGCCCTCAATCTCGCCGAGAAGGGGGCAAAGCTCGCGCTCTCCGACGTCGACACCGACGGACTCGCCGAAACCGTGCGTCGGGCCCAAGCGCTCGGCGCGCAAGTGAAATCCGACCGGCTCGACGTCACCGAGCGGGAGGCCGTGCTGGCCTATGCCGATGCCGTCGTCGCACACTTCGGCACGGTCAACCAGGTCTACAACAACGCTGGCATCGCGTACAACGGTAACGTCGAGCAGTCCGAGTTCAAGGACATCGAACGCGTCATCGACGTCGACTTCTGGGGCGTCGTCAACGGGACCAAAGCCTTTCTGCCGCATGTGATCGCGTCCGGCGACGGGCACGTCGTCAACATCTCGAGCGTGTTCGGGCTGATGGCAGTGCCCGGTCAGAGCGCCTACAACGCCGCCAAGTTCGCCGTGCGAGGCTTCACCGAGGCGCTGCGTCAGGAGATGCTGGTCGCCAAGCACCCGGTCAAGGTGACCTGCGTGCACCCGGGCGGTATCAAGACCGGGGTCGCCCGCAACGCAACTGTCGCCGAGGGCGAGAACGCCCGGACCCTTGCGGAGTTCTACGACAAGTACTTGCTCATCCACTCCCCGGAAATGGCTGCAAAGACCATCGTCAACGGAGTCGCCAAGGGCCACGCCCGGGTCGTGATCGGCCTGGAGGCTAAGGCTATCGACGTGCTGGTTCGAATCTTGGGTCCGTCCTATCAGCGGATCGTTGCCACGGCCGCGGCGAAATTCTTCCCATGGTCGAAGTAACCCCATCGTGCTCGAGAAAGGGACATCACAGTGAAAACCACTGGCCGCAGTACTGCTTGAGGCGGGCAAGCCGTTCGAACTGATGGAACTAGATCTCGACGGGCCAGGTCCTGGCGAGGTTCTGATCAAGTACACCGCCGCAGGACTGTGCCATTCGGACCTGCACCTCACCGACGGCCAGCTGCCACCCCGGTACCCGATCGTCGGTGGCAACGAGGGAGCCGGGGTCATCGAGGAGGTGGGCCCTGGCGTCACTAAGGTCAAGCCTGGCGACCACGTGGTGTGCAGCTTCATCCCGAGTTGCGGGACCTGCCGTTACTGCTCGACCGGTCGGCAGAACCTCTGCGATATGGGCGCCACTATCCTGGAAGGATGCATGCCGGACGGCAGCTTCCGATTCCATTCCAAGGGAAAGGATTTTGGTGCCGTGTGCATGCTCGGCACATTCTCCGAGCGGGCCACCATCTCGCAGCACTCGGTCGTGAAAGTGGACGAATGGCTGCCACTGGAGACTGCGGTGCTGGTCGGCTGCGGTGTACCGTCCGGTTGGGGCTCCG
>JBBQGJ010000246.1:0-10324 GCA_038322925.1 Mycobacteriales bacterium | reverse complement strand
GGGGGCCCCCCGGGGCTTTGGTGGGGGGGCACCCCCCGCCGCCTTTCCTCACCCTGCTTTTCGCCCGGCGGTTCGCCGGCCGCGTCACCACCACGACACCCACCTCTCGACTACCAGGAGCCGACAATGCCCGCCATCACGCTGGAGATGCCGTCCATCGGCCATCGCCGGCACGATGACCAACGCACCGCCCGACTGCACGCGGTGCGGGAGGGCGACCTCGGCAGCGTCCATTCCTGGGAATTGGTCACCGCGGTCGACGGCCCCGGCACCCGGCTGACCTACTTCCTGTCGGGTTGCGCGCTGCGCTGCCTGTACTGCCAGAACCCGGACACCTGGCGGTTGCCCGACGGCATCCCCACCACCCTGGGTGAGGTCACCGACCGGATCGACCACTACGCCGCGGTGCTCAAGGCCACACACGGCGGCGTCACCCTGTCCGGGGGCGAACCACTCCTGCAACACACCTTCGCCGGCAGGATCTTCCGGCACTGCCAGTCGATCGGCCTGCACACCGCACTGGACACCTCCGGCTACCTGGGCGCGCGGGTCGACGACGCCTTCCTCGACGACGTCAACCTGGTGCTGCTGGACGTCAAGTCCGGTCTGGCGGAGACGTACAAGAAGGTGACCGGTCGAGAACTGGCCCCCACCTTGGCGTTCGGTCGGCGGCTGGCCGAGCGGGGTACTCCGATGTGGATCCGTTACGTGCTCGTCCCGGATCTCACCGACGCGGTCGACAACATCGAAGCGGTTGCCGACTACGTGCAGTCGCTGCAGTCGCTCGGCGACGGCGATGCGGTCAAACGGGTCGAGATCTTGCCGTTCCACCAGATGGGCACCTCGAAGTGGAAGGCCATCGGCGAGCCGTACCCGCTGGAGAACACCAAACCGCCCAGCAAGAAACTGCTGGAACGTGTTCGCGGGCAATTCCGGGCACGCGAGCTGACGGTGTTCTGACGCGATCATCAGACCGATCCCGTTGCGAGCACACCGCGGAAGATCTGGACGGGTATGACGACCCGATCATCCGTAATCCGGCCGAACGGCTAGTTTCGGTGAACACACTGTCAGATGCAGGCGAACCTGTCATTGCTGCGGATCACTGTCAGTTCGGACAGGCAATGAGTCGTCGTGGGACCGCCGCCCTCCCAGCCGACCTCGACCATGTGGTGCCCGTCCCGCATGTAGCGGAACCACGGTCGGCCGACGCGAGCGCCGAGCACGACAAGATCGCTGTACCGGATCGCCTTTCGGAGGCAGGAATCAATCTGGGTCCTGGTCGCCAGCGCCCGATCGGGCACCACCTCCGGCGACAGGTGCTCGAGTGATTCCGGTCGGATTGCCGGGCTCGACAAGCTGGTCATGTCAATCCCCTCCCCCTGGCTGGCTATCCCGCTCGCTTCATCATCGATCGGTGGGTGTGGATGGAGCAGAGGCCACCGACCCGGAAAGGACGCGCGGCAATCGGGACGGAACCGTCCGGAAGGTGGGTGCGAGCACGCATTAGCCCCGGCCCGGGCCGGGTCAAAGTCCCCGGCTGACTGCCGAACGTCACAGCGCTCGTTCGTGATCCCGATCCTCGGCCACCAGTTCGGCGTTCGCCTGTGCTGCCGCCACCGCAATGGCGTCGGCGGCGATCTCGTCGCTCGCCGCGCCGTTCCCGGCCGGATCCGACGCCGGCACCCGGCCCGTCAACAACGGCGTTGATTCATCCCACCGGGTCCCGCTCGCGGCATCCGCGCGGCGCCGAGCGATGCCGGACAGGGTTTCCAGGACCACCCGGTTCGCCAGCAGGGCCGTCACGTCCGCCTGGTCGTACGGCGGCGCCACCTCGACGATTTCCATTCCCACCAGGTCGACCTCCCGGCCGATCCGGCGGACCGCATCCAGTAGCTCCCGGCCGGTCAGCCCACCGGGCTCCGGTGTGCCCGTCCCGGGCGCCAATCCGGGGTCCACGACATCGATGTCCACGGACAGAAAGACCCCGTCGGTGTCGTCGACCGCGATCGCCAGGGCTTCGGTGATCACCGCGTCCAGGCCGCGCCGCTGGATCTCGGCCATCTCATAGCCGCGCATGCCTCGCTCGGCCATCCACAGCAGCTCCGGCGGCTCGGGCCAGTACCCGCGCAGGCCGATCTGCAGAAAGCGATCACCGCGGACCGCGCCCGACTCGATCACCCGGCGCATCGGCAGGCCGTGCCCGTACAGCGACCCGAACTGGATGTCGCCGGTGTCGGCGTGCGCGTCGAAATGCACCACGGAGATCCGACCGTAGCCGAAATACTCTGCCAGGCCGGTGATGTCGGCCTGCGCGATGGTGTGGTCGCCACCCAGCACGACCGGGACCTTGCCGGCCGCAGCCAGTTGGGTGATCACGTCCTGCAGGTTCTGCAGCGCCCGCACCGTCTCGGTGGGCGCCATCTCGACGTCGCCGGCGTCGACGACCCCGAGGTCCAACAAGGGATCGACCCGAAGTGACAGATGCGGCCGCGACCCGGTGTGTTCTGAGTAGTCGCAGATGCGCAACGCCATCGGGCCCATCCGGGCACCCGACCGGTAGGAGGTGCCCGAATCGTAGGGCGCGCCCACGATGACCGCAGCGGCATCGGCGCAGCTCGCCGGGTCGGACAGATCGCACCGGGGTACGCCGGTGAACGTCACATCCGGGCCGTACATGACGCCGTATCTGCTCATGCGCTGATTGTGCACCTGACCGGTGACCGTTTCGAGGAACCGATCCGACGGATTTCGTTGTTCCAGCGGGCCCACTCAACGGATTCGCTTGCGTTGTTGCGCGCTTGCTTGTCATCATGGCCAGATGTCCACCCGATCCCTCGCTCCCCCCGACGGCGTCCACGACCCCGGCTCGGAAGCCGGGACGGGCTCGGCCTCGCGGTCCCGGCTCCGGGAGACACCGCCGCCGCTGGACGAGGTTTCGAAGAAGATCATCGAGCAGCTGCAGGAGGACGGTCGGCGGCCGTACGCAGCGATCGGGGCGGCCGTCGGGCTGTCCGAGGCAGCGGTGCGGCAGCGCGTCCAGCGACTGGTCCGGGCCGGCGTCGTGCAGATCGTCGCGGTCACCGACCCGCTCCGGGTCGGGTTCACCCGGCAGGCCATGATCGGCATCCGGGTGGGCGGCCCGCTGGATCCCGTCCTGCAGACCCTGCGCGACCTCGACGAGGTCGCCTACCTGGTGATCACCGCGGGGTCGTTCGACATCTTGGCCGAAGTGATCTGCGAGGACGACCAGCACCTGCTGTACCTGCTCAACGAGCACATCCGTCCGATTCAGGGCGTGCGCTCCACCGAAACCTTCGTCTACCTCGAACTGTCCAAGCAGACCTACACCTGGGGAACCCGATGACCACCACCCACCCGTCCGACTCGGCCATTGAAGACGGCGCCTCCGCTGCTGCCGACGGCGCATGGGTCGGAGACCATGCCGCCGACCACCTCTGGATGCACTTCACCAGGATGTCGACCTACCACGACCAGCCGGTACCGGTCATCGAGCGCGGCGACGGGGCCTACATCTGGGACAGCAACGGGAAGCGATACCTGGACGCACTCTCCGGGCTGTTCGTCGTGCAGGCCGGCCACGGGCGGGAGGAACTGGCCAGGGCTGTGTACGAGCAGGCCAGGAAGCTGGCATTCTTCCCCATCTGGTCGTACGCCCACCCGGCCGCGATTGAACTCGCCGACCGGCTGGCCGCGGCCGCACCCGGTGATCTGAACAAGGTCTTCTTCTCCTCCGGTGGCGGTGAAGCGGTGGAAACGGCGTGGAAGCTGGCGAAACAGTACTTCAAGCTCACCGGCAAGCCCGGTAAGTACAAGGTGATCAGCCGCGCCATCGCCTACCACGGGACAACACAAGGGGCGCTGTCCATCACCGGAGTGCCGACGTTCAAGCACGCTTTCGAGCCGCTGGTGCCCGGGTCGGTGCGGGTGCCCAACACGAACTTCTACCGCGCACCGGAACTCGTCGCGCACGACGAGAAGGTCTTCGGCCGGTGGGCCGCCGATCAGGTCGAAGAGGCCATTCTGATGGAGGGCGCCGACTCCGTCGCGGCGGTGTTCGTGGAGCCCGTGCAGAACGCCGGCGGATGCTTCCCGCCGCCTCCGGGATACTTTCAGCGGCTCCGCGAGATCTGCGACACCTACGACGTTCTGCTGGTCTCCGACGAGGTGATCTGCGCCTACGGCCGGCTCGGCACGATGTTCGGCGCGCAGAAGTTCGACTACCAGCCGGACATGATCACCTCGGCGAAGGGCCTGACGTCGGGATACTCCCCGCTGGGCGCGACGCTGATCTCCGATCGGATCTTCGAACCCTTCGGCAAGGGCGCCACCACGTTCCCGCATGGATACACCTTTGGCGGCCACCCGGTTTCCTGTGCCGTGGCGCTGGCCAATCTGGACATCTTCGAATCGGAGGACCTGCTGGGCAACGTGCTGCGCAACGAGAACGCATTGCGCTCGACGTTGGAACGGCTCAAGGATCTGCCGATCGTCGGCGATGTCCGGGGCGACGGATACTTCTTCGGGATCGAGATGGTCAAGGACCAGGCCACCAAGGCAACCTTCACCAATGCCGAAAGCGAGCGCGTGCTCAGGGGTTTCGTGTCGAACGCATTGTTCGAGCGGGGCCTTTACTGCCGGGCCGACGACCGCGGCGACACCGTTGTTCAGGTTGCGCCACCACTGATCTGCGGACAGCAGGAGTTCGACGAAATGGAATCCATTCTGCGGTCGGTGTTCTCGGACGCCTGGGCGCTGTTGTAAACCGGCCGGGCCGGGACGCAGCCTCCGGTAGGACCTTCGCACCGGTGACCGCGAGGATGGAGAACAGGGCAAGGGCCTTCTTGGCTGCCGCGCAGCCCATGTCGCGTCAATCGCAGTAGTTCAGGTCCTGGATACGCGTGGCCCCCGGCGCCCCGCTACCACCCCTTGCCGGTCAAGACTGGTCCTCCGGAGCCGTCACTATGCGTAGATGCTCCTGAACATAACGTAGTCGCGATGGGAGCGCCGCGGGGTCCACGAGGCCCATGATTCTCGCGCACCCTGTGGCCATTCCCGCGGACGGCCGTGCGGGCGCGGCGAAGGGCGCGGCGAAGGGCGGACAGCTCACTTCACGTCGCGGTACTGGATGTGCGGCTCCCCGATGGGAATGGCGTCGAGCTGTGCTGGCAACCCAGGTTCGCGACCAGACGGCCGAGGCACCGGGCTGACCGCCCGATCCCTACGGCAGCGGCGCGGTCCAGGTCAGGCTGGTGCCACCGTCGTCACCGTTGCCCATGCTGAATGATCCCGTGACCTCGTCGGCGCGCCGCTGAAGATCGCGCAAACCCGTACCGGCAGCCATGTCGGCACGGCCGATGCCGTTGTCGACCACCTCGACAATCAGATCGTCGTCGACTGAAATCGTGACGGTCAATTCAGCCGCCTTGGCGTGCCGGACCGCGTTGCCGACGGCTTCCCGCACCACCCCTGCGGCGTGCTCGGCCGGGTCGCGCGGCAGGTCGTCCACCGCCCCGGGACATCTGGACCGAGGTGCGCAGCGGCGACCCCGCGGTCTGCATGGTGATCACCTGCATCAGTGACGTGCGCAGCCGCGGCCGTACGGTGGGACCGGGCCGTATGTCGAAGATCGCCCGACGCAGTTGGCGGACGACGTCCTGCAGCTGCTCGATGTGATCGCCCGTCCTGGCGTCCGAACTCGGCGACGGCGGACGCCCACGGGTGATCTGCATGGCCAATCCGATGCTGAACAGTTGTTGCAGCACGTGGTCGTACAGGTCTGTCGCCACCCGGTCACGGTCGGCAAGTGCCAGCAGTTCCCGGTGGCGCTGGCTCTCAGCGAGATGCAGTGCAAGGGCGGCGTTCTCGGCGAACATTGACAGGCGCGCGAGGTCGTCGCCGGCGAAACCCGGCGACCCCGGCATGCGCGTCACCAGCAACACACCGAAGGTCGATTCAGTTGGCCCCAGCGGCGAAGCCATCCCGGGCCCGAGGACCGGGCTGAACCCGGGCCGGACGACGAGGCTGGCCACATTCTTGGGCACTTGGTCCGCGAACACCGCACCGGGCGTGGACTCGGACACCGGGATCATCAGATCCAGCAGTTGATCGGCACCCTTTCCGACACAGACGGCCACTCGCAGATCTTTCACTGCTGACGGGCTGATCTCCGGGTCCGAAGGCAGCACGATCATAGGCACGCGTAACGCTCTGACCTGCGGTGCGGTGTCGGCACGACTGAGCAGCAACGCGCGGTCGGCGATCAGGGTCAGCGCGCGCCCGGAGTCACCGCTGCCCAACAGTTCGGTCGTGACATCACTGGCCGCCTCCAGCCGCTGCCTGGCTCTGCGCGCCTCCCGGAACACCTCGTTTCCGCTGCGATCCCCACCCCGTCGGCCAGCGACTCGACCGTGACGGCGTCCGAGTGTGTCCGGTTGGGGCAACTCAGGAATCTCCATTGCGGCTTCCCCCGTCCGAGAAGTCATCATATCGAAGGCCCACGACGCACCGTGCTGGACTGATGGATGGCAATGCCAACACTTGGACGCATCGCGACATCATCTCGACGATCGTCCGTCGGCTGACGTCCCAGTATTCGGTCAGATCCCGCCACTACCTGGGTGGGTCACCGATGGCAGGCTTACCCGGTGACCAGCGAGCGGAACGTCATGGGCGGGGAACTGGAACCGTGCGGCATCGACCCGGTGACCGGGTTTTACCGGGACGGCCGGTGCGCGACCGGGCCAGAGGATCTGGGACGGCACGTGGTGTGCGCCGTCGTCACTGCCGATTTCCTGGCCCACCAGCGCGGGGTCGGCAACGATCTGATCACTCCCAGACCGGAGTTCCAATTTCCAGGGCTGATGCCTGGTGATCGTTGGTGCGTCGTTGCCGTGCGCTGGCGGCAGGCTCTCGAGGATGGCCGTGCGGCTCCGGTGGTGCTGGCCGCCACTCACGAGAGCGCCCTGGAGATCATCCCGCTGGAGGAGCTGCGCCGGCATGCGGTGGACGTGCCACCGGACGCGAGTTCCCTTGCATAGCAGGCTGGAGGGTCCGGGCGGCGAGATCGGGCGCCCCTTGGTTCGACGCGAATGATCGTCGCCAGCCGGTCGATGGTGCGATCAGACGAGGAACCGGCGGCACTGCAGGACTTCTGGGCCGCACTGCGGCTGACGACGCAGTCCCGGATCGGTCTCGGCCGGCAACTCGCTGCCCGCCCCGTGATCGGCCAGCGCGCGCGGGGACGGCCCGTCCGCCAGCACGATACCGATGTCTGCACCGGCCTTCTCGATCGCCGACCGCAACTGCATCTCCAACATCCACCCGCCGGGCGGGCTCGGTTACCAGCAGGCCGCCCGCGTGGTCGCAGGACTGGTCGACGGGGCGCGCTCCCTTGGGCAGTCGGGCGTGAAGCTCAAGGACACCTCGCGCACCGACGCGCTCGGTCCGGGCGGCGGTTCGGTGCTCGACTGACGGTGCTCGGGCCGTGCCCGGTCAGAACCAGCGCTCCAGGACCTGCGCGACGCCGTCATCGTGATGGTCGGCTCCGACCTCGTTGGCGATGGCGATGAGGTCGGGATGCGCGTTGGCCATCGCGACCCCATGTCCGGCCCAGTGCAGCATCTCAAGGTCGTTCGGCATGTCCCCGAAGGCGATGACCTGCGAGGGGTCGATGCCCCAGCGTCCGGCGAGTTCGGCCAGCGCCGAGCCCTTGTTGACACCGGCGGCCGCCACCTCGATGAGCCCGTCGTCGGTGGAATAGGTGATGTGCACCGTGTCCGCGCCGCTGTCGCGCGCCGCCGTGGCCAGTGACCGGGAGTCCCCGATGCCCCTGACCAGCAGCTTCGCCGCAGGGTCTGCGAGCAAAGTGACGCGGTCGGCGCGCTGGAAGTGCCCGAACGCCCAGGGGTGCTCGTACTCCTCCTCGGCGATGCAGGCCTGCAGCGTGACACCCAGCCGCTCGACGGCCAGCGCGAACTCGTCGGTCTGCTCGGACAGTGCGGCCACGAAGTTCTGCATGGTCAAGGGGGTGAGCGGCGAGGACGTGATGATCTCGCCGGCCGCGATGTCGTAGACGACCGCGCCGTTCATGCACACCGCGGTGCCGGTGAAGCCGGCCTCGATCACCGGGCCCAACCACCAGATCGGCCGCCCGGTCGCGATGACCACCCGCGCGCCCGCGTCCTCCGCGCGGCGAAGGGCGTCGATGTTGCGCCGGCTGATGGTGTCGCCGCTGTGGTCCAGCAGCGTGCCGTCGAGATCGGAGACCACCATCGCCGGCGCCCCGCCGTCACCGAACGGGCCGACCGGCGCACCGGGCAGGGCGTCACCGGCGACCGTCAGGGACGAGGGCGAAGGAGGGGTCACTCTGTCCATTGTTCCTTGCCGCCGGCCGGACCCCGGCCACCGCCCGCCGACCCCCCTCCCTTTGACGGCGCGGATCAACGTCGGCGGCGCGGATTATCGTTGCGGTTATGGGACTGGAGTGACGCGAGTCAACCATTTCGTGCGCGCTGTGGATGATGATCCGCGCCGTTGAAGGGGCGCGCTCGAGGGGTCAGGCGAGCTCTTTGGCGAGGGCGGCGCCGGCGGCGGTGAGCAGCGGAACGGCTCGGTCGACCGTCTCCGGGGACATCCGGCCCGCCGGCCCGGACACCGAGACCGCCAGGTGCGCCCGGACGCCGGGCACCGCGACGGCGACGCACCGCACGCCGAGTTCCTGCTCTCCGTCGTCGACGGCGTACCCGTGCTCGCCCGCCCAGACGACCTGCTCGGCGAACACCGCTGGATCGGTGATGGTGTGCTCGGTATGGCCCGGCATCCCCGTGCGGGCCAACAGTTGTCGCACGTCCTCGGGAGGCATGTAGGCCATGATCGCCTTGCCGACCGCCGTGCAGTGCGGCAGCACCCGCCTGCCCACCTCGGTGAACATCCGCATCGAATGGCGTGACGGCACCTGGGCGATGTAGACGATCTGATCGCCGTCCAGCGACGCCAGGTTGGCGGTCTCGCCCAGGTCGTCGACCAGTTTGGCCAGGTGCGGGCGGGCGATCGCGCTGAGCATCAACGACGAACTCTCGGCCAGCAGCAGAATGCGCGGCCCCAGGGCGTACTGCCGTGACGGTTCCTGCCGCAGGTAGCCCAGGTCCACCAGGGTGCGTGCCAGCCGATGAATGGTCGGCAACGGGAGGCCCGATTCGGTGGCCAGCGCAGAGAGGCCCATCACACCGCCGTTGCCGGCCAGGGTCTCCAGGATGGCGAACGCACGCTCGATGGACTGCACACCGCCCGATCGCTGTTTGGCGTGCTCCGCTCGGGTGCCGCCGTCGGCCCGGTCCCCGGCGGCTGCCTCAGCGACCTTCGCGACTGCTGCTGTCTTGGCCACTCCAGTTCCCCCGCTCGTGCCAGTGGGTCCCTCAGACTTCCGTATGACGGAAGTATACGTTCGTCATACGGGCAACACCTGCCCGACCGTCTTGACTTGGGCTGCCTCACGACTAACATCCACTATACAGAACTTGTATTCCGCTAGACAGAAGACTCTACCGATGCCACGAGGATCGGCTCGTGGCGACCGCTCATCCGCGGGAGGATGCCACCGGTCACCCTGGACAGACCGGCTGCCGACGTTCGACTCTGCGTCGGCAGGACCCCAGTCGACGCGAGACTAGCTGTGCTGCAGCGCGGATCGGTGAGCATCCGGGACACAGTGACCAGAACAGCAGCTGAAAAGGACGACGTGGTGAGAGATCTCGATACCCTGACCGCCGAGCTGGACCGCCGGCTCGAACCGGCCGACCGCGAACTGGCGGCCCTGTATCCCGGCGAACGGCCGGTCCGCCAACCGGTGCACACCGTCTACGTAGCCGCCGACCAATTCAGTCCCGATCTACCCCGACGGTGGGGGGCGGCAGCGAGCGCCGCACTCAGGGCCAACGGCGGATCTCCCGCGGACCTGGCGTCCGCGCTGGACATGGATCGGGGCGTCGTCGAAACGATCTACAACCGGATTGTCGGGAAGCTCGACCGCGAACCCATCGAGGATCTGCGGATCGACTTCGAGGACGGCTACGGCCCCCGCCCGGATGACGAAGAGGATTCCGATACCCTCTCCGCCGCAGGAGCTTTGCGTGAATCGCTGACCGCCGGGAACGCCCCGCCGTTCTTCGGGATCCGATTCAAGAGCCTGGAGTCGCCCACCCGACGGCCCGGCGAGCGGACGTTCGAACAGTGACTAAGGGGACTCGCGCAGGCCCGCGGCCAGTCCGAAGGCTTCTGGGTGACGCTGCCGAAGCTGACATCC
>JBBQGJ010000245.1:0-10345 GCA_038322925.1 Mycobacteriales bacterium | reverse complement strand
GGGATTGATGTTCGGGGTGTCGGCGACCCCGCCGGGCACCGGTAGCAGGGGCGAGTATCGCCAGATGTTGGTGGGGCCGGCTTCGATCTTCTCGCGCAGCGCGTTACCGGACAGCGCGAACTCGTAGGCGACCTCGAGCGGACCGAAGCATTCGGTACACGCGTAGAAGGGCCCGAGGTCGATGCGGTGTCCGCATTCGCGACACGACAGCGCGACGGCGGGCCCGAGGTCAACCGCGAGCGCGGTGGAGTCGGGGGTGTGCAGGGTGGGCAGTACAGCAGTCATGGCGAGGCCTTTCCTCATCTTTCCCGCTGGTGCGGGACGGATGTGGCACCTGCTATCGACGGCCTCGCCAACGGCGCTGTGCCGTCACGAGAATTGGATCATCGACAGTGGTTGCCGGGGCTTCATCGGGCCGTATCCCTCTGCCCCTCTGGATGAGTGGGTTATTCAGTTGTCCGGCCATCGTAGCGTACGCAACAGCTGCGACAAGGCCGCCTTTGGTCACACGCCGGGTGTGACGCCAAGGCCCGCGGGCCCGGTCGGCCGTCGTTCCCCGAATCCTGCTACGAGACCGTGACCGAGGAAATGGTGACGGGCTGCACCGGCGCCCCGTCGTTGCCGGACGTGGTGCCCTGCGCGGCGATGCCGGTGACGACGTCCAGACCGTCACCGACCGTGCCGAACACTGTGTAGTCCGGCGGCAGGACGGAGTCCTGGTAGACCAGGAAGAACTGCGACCCATTGGTATCTGGGCCGGCATTCGCCATCGCGAGAGTCCCTGCGGGGTAGGTCATTCCGGGATCGGTCTCGTCGGCGAAGGCGTAACCGGGGCCGCCGCGCCCGGTCCCGGACGGATCCCCGCATTGCAGCACGTGCAAGGTCGTCGAAGCAGTGAGCCGGTGGCACGGGGTGCCGTCGTAATACCCGGATTGGGCAAGGTGGGCGAAGCTCCCGACCGTGCACGGAGCGATCGCCCGGTCGAGATCGACGGTCACCGGGCCGGACGCGGCCCCGGTCAGCTCGATCGTCGCGGTCGCCGCTCCGGTGTTCGGCTCGATCGCCGCCGGCGGGTCCACTGCCTTGGCCGCCTGCCCATCCGGGACGTAGTCGCACACCACATTGCCGGCCGGAGCAGTGACCGGCAGAGCTGCGGTGACCGGCGAAGAACTGCCCGCCGAGCCGCTGGTGGACGACGCGCAGGCCCCGAGCAGTCCAAGCACGCCCACCGTGGCACCCACCGCAACACCTGTCGCAATCCAACGGCCGGCCGCGACGGAGCGCTCCGGGGCGGCGCCGGACGGGGCAGCGAGGGTGGATTCGTCGCGGTCTGGTGAGCGTCGTGAGCGGTCCATGCGCCGGAGTGTGCCAGGTGGCACAGCCGGAAATCCGTGGATCGCCCACGGATCGTCCGGTAGGCGCAGGCCCCGACTGTCGGACCGGGCTGGCACGATGGCCCGGTGAGTTCCGCAGCGTCCACTTCCGCAGCGTCCACCGCCCGCGGCGCGCCACCGCCGTTGGTGCTGATCACCGGTGACGAGCCGTTGCTGGTCGACCGGGCCGTGCACCGGACAACCGCCGCCGCCCGGCGGATCGATCCCGAGGTCGAACGCAGAGAAGCCGCGGCGGCCGGTCTGTCGCCCGGCGAGTTCGTCGACCTGGTCGCGCCCAGTCTGTTCGCCGAACCGAGGGTGGTTGTCGTCCGGGGCGCCCAGGAGTCGTCGAAGGAACTTGCCGCCGCGCTGGTGGCGTATGCCGGGGATCCGGTCGACGCGGTGACGCTGGTGGTCCATCACGTCGGTGGGGCCAGGAACAAGCAGCTCGCCGACGCGTTGGCCAAGGCGGGGGCCACCGTGCTGGTCTGCAACAAGATCACCAAGCCGGCGGAGCGGATCGACTTCGTCCGGACCGAGATCAAGCGGGCTGGGGGTACGACGACTCCGGACGCCGTCGCCGCGCTGGTCGACGCGGTGGGCTCGGATCTGCGGGAGCTGGCATCCGCGGCGAGTCAGATGGTGGCGGACACTGACGGCCTGGTCGACGAAAGCGCGGTGCACCGGTACTACCGCGGCCGCGCGGAGGTCACTGGGTTCACCATCGCCGACGCGGTCGTCGCCGGGGATCTGCCCGCGGCCCTGGAGTCGCTGCGCTGGGCGGAGGGGGTCGGCGTGGCGCCAGTGCTGATCGCGGACGCGCTGGCCGACGGAATCCGGACCGTGGCGAAGGTGTCCGGCGCGCGTCCGGGCAATTCCTACGCGCTCGCCGCTGAGCTGGGGATGCCGCCATGGAAGATCGACAAAGCCAGGACCGCCGCCCGGGGATGGACCGCGGCCGGCCTCGCGGTCGGGATGGCGCTGGTGGCGGACCTGAACGCCTCGGTCAAGGGTGCCGCCGCGGATCCGGACTACGCACTGGAGAAGGCGGTGATGGACCTGGTGGCGGCACGGCGCAAGCGGTAGCGGAACGCAATGAACCCGGCCCGGCCCGGCGCGAGCCGACCGGGCGTCAAAGATGGCGGCGTGGTCAGCGCCGGGGACCGCGTCCCGTAGCGATCGGTGGCGACCTGAGGGGGATCGTTGACCCGCGGATGAGGATGCGCGTCGACCCGCGGATCAGGACGCGTCGACCGGGCGGATCAGAGCGCGTTGACCTGGTGGGCCAGCGCCGACTTGCGGTTCGCGGCCTGGTTGGCGTGGATGACACCCTTGGAGACGGCCTTGTCCAGGCTGCGCGAAGCGGTGACCAGTTCGGACTGAGCAGTCGCCTTGTCGCCCGCGTCCACGGCGGTCCGCACCCGGCGAATAGCCGTCTTCAGCGCCGACTTGACCGACTTGTTGCGCAAACGCGCAGCTTCGTTGGTCCGGATGCGCTTGATCTGGGACTTGATATTGGCCACGCCGGATTGCCTTCGTTTCTTCGGTGTCGGTCAGTGATGACCTGGGTCTGATGTCGGTCTGCCGCCGCGATGCCTGCTACCGCGACGCACGCGATCTTCGAGATTACCAGCAGCCTCGCCGCGCGCCCAAATCCCGCTGCTGATCCGGGCCTGCCGCCGTCAGGAACACGGCAGTGCATCAGGGTCGGGTCGGCCACGCGCGTCCAGCGCCGCGACCGTCCAGGCGATGACCGTCGGATTGGCCGGCAGGTGCACATGGTCGACGGTGTCCGCCGGACACCGATCCTGGACCACCAGCGCCCGGACCCGGTCAGCCGGGCCAAGTGGAACCTGCGAAGCCACGGGGGTGACCACCGTGTCCGTGTTGGTCGAAACGACCACGTAGCGCACCTCGCCGTCCAGGTCACCGCCCGCGGCCAACCCGGTGAGCAACGCGGACCCCGCTCGCTGGTCCTCGCACGCCGGGCACATGCCGGCCGGGAGCGAGCCGAGCAGCGATGAGTCCGTGCCGTGGTAGGACGGGGCGATCAACACGGCGGTGCGCACGGACGCCGAGAGGTCGTCATCGCGCAGCGCGGTCCGCAGCACCAGGCCGCCCTGCGAGTACCCGACGACATCGACCTGATCCGCGCCGGTGACGTCCAGCACCGTCCCAACGAAGGCAGCAACCTGCGCAGCCGACGTCCGCACCGGTGCTGTGCCGTTGGAGCCGTACCCGAGTGCGTAGACGCAGCGCCCGGATGACTGCAGCGCCGGCGTCATGGAGGAGAAATTGGACGCTACGGTGGAGAACGTGCCGTGCAGGAGCACCACAGGCGGGGCGTCCGACCGGCATTGCGGATCGTTGACGCCCGCGATCCCGACCGCCGGCAGCGCTGTGCCGGCGGTTGTCGGTGTGGGTGCCGTCGAGATGGATGGCGGGGTCTGCGTCGGGGTCGACGCGGGCGCCATCTCGGTGAGCGAGATCGGTGCTGACGCCGGCGCAGGCTCGCCCGAACAGCCGACGACCATGATCGACATCAGGGCGGCCGCGACCGCAGCCTCAATCACCAGCGGGCGGCCTTGCTGGAGAATGCGCATGTCCTGGCAACGGTAACCGCGGGGGGCCTGCACGATGGTCCGGTGCTCACCACGCGCCGCATCCGGCTGTTCTTGATTGTGCTCCTGGCGTCGTCCGGCGTCCTGCATTTCCTCGTTGCGGCGCCGTTCGTCGCGATCGTGCCCCGCTCGCTGCCGCATCCGGACGAACTGGTGGCGATCAGCGGAGCGGCGGAACTCCTCTGCGCCGGGCTGCTCGCCCACCCGTCCGCACGCCGGCTCGGCGGCCCGGCCAGCGCCGCGTTGTTCGCGGCGGTGTTCCCGGCGAACGTGTCGATGGCGCTGAGGTCCGGCTCGCGCCCGTGGTGGTTCCGGGTGATCGCGTGGGTTCGGCTGCCGCTGCAGGTCCCGCTGATCGTCGGAGCGTTGCGGGCCGGACGAGCGCCGGAACGCTGACCAGCCACCGACCAGCTCCGAGCGAGCCAGTTCCGAGCGAGGCTCGCGTCAGCGGGGCGCGACGATGCCGGTCCGCGAGGCGGAATCCCACGAGTAGACCTGACGGCCGCCGATGAACACCGACAGCGCCCGCTGCAGGACATCCAGTGGGTCGCCGCTCCACAGCACCAAATCGGCGTCCTTGCCCACGGCGATCGAGCCGACGCGCTCGTCCACCCCCATCACCCTGGCCGGGTTGATGGTGATCGCCCGCAGCGCGGTCTCCCGGTCCAGGCCCTCCTTGATCGACAGCGTCGCCTGGTGCACCAGGAAGTTGATCGGGACCACCGGCTGGTCGGTGATGATCGAGATCTCCACCCTGCCGCCGCGAGTTTGCCGGGGTTGGACAGCGAGTGGTTGCGCAACTCGACCTTCGAGCGGGTGGTGACCAGCGGCCCGATCAACACCGGAATGCCCTTGGCGGCCAACAGGTCCGCGATCAGGTACGCCTCGGTGCCGTGGTCGATCACCAGCCGGTAGCCGAACTCGTCGGCGATCCTGACCGCGGTGGCGATGTCGTCGGCGCGGTGCGAGTGCTGCCGCCAGGGGATCTCGCCGCGCAGCACCCAGCCGATCGCTTCGTGCGTGAGATCCCTTGCCGGGGTAGGCTTCCCGGGCTCCGTGTTGGCGAACTTGTCCAGGTAGTTCTGTGCTTCGACGAACGCCCTGCGGATCATTGCGGCGGTGCCCAGTCGGGTGGACGGGGTCTGCTTCTTGTCGCCGTACACCCGTTTCGGGTTCTCGCCGAGCGCGGACTTGAGTCCGGAGGGGGACCGCAACAACATCTCGTCGACGGTCCGGCCGTGGGTGTGCACTGCGACGGTGAGACCGCCGATCGCGTTGCCCGAACCGGGGTTGACGTTGGCCGTGGTGATCCCGCCGGCCAGCGCGTCGTCGAATCCGATGTCGGCGGGATTGATGGCATCCAGCGCCCGCACCGACGCCGTCACCGGACCGGTCAGCTCGTTGGTGTCGCTGCCGGCCCAGCCCTCACCCTCCTCGTGCACGCCCAGGTGGGTGTGCGCGTCGATGAATCCCGGCAGCAGCCAGCGACCGCCCGCGTCCAGCACACGGGCCCCATCGGGGACGGCGACGGTGCGGCCGAGGGCGGCGATCCGCCCGTCGGCCACCAGCACAGTGCCGTCGAACGGCTCGCCGTCGATCGGCACAACATGTGCTCCGGTGATGGCCAGCGATGTCAAGGCAACCCCAGTGGTGGCAAGCCCTGGTCATGGCAACCCGGTCATGGCAACCCGGTCATGGCAACCCGGTCATGGCAACCTGGTCATGGCAACCCGGTCATGGCAACCCGGTCATGGCAACCCGGTCATGGCAACCCGGTCATGGCAACCCGGTCATGGCAACCCAGTCATGGCAACCCAGTCATGGCAACACCGAGCCATCCGAGCCATCCGATCCCCTCGTGGCCGCCCCGGGCGATGAGTTCTGGGTGTCCGCGTGGTCGGTGAGCCGTCAGGATTGCAGTCCGATCGAGGGAGCGCGGGATATGGCAGGCGTGCTGTTGGACATGGCGATCTCGCTGGACGGATTCGTCAGCGGGCCAGGTGGCGCGGACGTAGGGCTCTACGACTGGTACTTCGAGCCGTCGCCGGCCAGTGCCCCGATCGTCGAGGAACTGGTGCGGACCACCGGCGCGATCGTCATCGGTCGCGGCGCCTACGGCACCGGGGAGAACGAGGGGTGGGACGACACGCCCTACCAGGTCAAGCATTTCGTGCTGACCCACCGCCCGCCGGAGACTCCGGTGGGCGGCTCCGTCGACTTCACCTTCGTCACCGACGGGATCGTCCGCGCTGTCGAGCTGGCGCGTACCGCGGCGGGCGAGAAGTGGGTGACGATCGGCGGGGGTGCGGACGTCGCCCGCCAGTTCCTCGCGCTGGGTCTGGTCGACGAACTGCAACTGCATCTGGTGCCGCTGCTGATCGGGGACGGCCTGCGGCTGTTCCTGCCAGGCGAACCAGGTCATACCGGCACCATCGTGCGGGTGGTGGACGCACCGGACGTGACGCACCTGCGGTACCGGCTGCACTGAGGTTGCCTCGAGAGCTCGCCGGCTGCCTCCGGTTGTGACAGAGCAGCAACCGGACCATCGCGCCGGGCGCCGGTGTACGGCGGGCTGGACACCACCCGAAACGGGCGTCGGGGCAACTGGAGCTCGGTGAGCTCGGTCCACACCGCCGTGACGTCACCGCCGGCCAACGGCCGGCCGGCGGTCGCCACCGACTTTGAACCGGCGGACCCGCACGGCGTGGGACGATGAGAGCCGTCCTCGCCCCTTCACCGGAAATGATGTTCGTGACCTCAGGGAACCCCGCAGCGCGCGCGCACCGCACGTTCACCCCACCGGAGCTGATCCGGAACTTCTGCATCATCGCGCACATCGATCACGGCAAGTCGACCCTGGCCGACCGGATGCTGCAGGCCACCGGCGTGGTCGAGGGCCGCGCCATGCGCGCCCAGTACCTGGACCGGATGGACATCGAGCGGGAGCGCGGCATCACCATCAAGTCGCAGAACGTGCGGTTGCCGTGGGCGGTCACCGGACCGGACGGGGTCAAATCCGAGTACATCCTGCACCTGATCGACACCCCCGGGCACGTGGACTTCACCTACGAGGTGTCCCGCTCACTGGCCGCGTGTGAGGGCGCGGTGCTCCTGGTCGACGCCGCGCAGGGCATCGAGGCGCAGACCCTGGCGAACCTGTACCTGGCGCTGGAGAACGACCTCACGGTGATCCCGGTGCTGAACAAGATCGACCTGCCGGCGGCCCAGCCGGAGCGGTACGCGGAGGAGATCGCGCACATCCTGGGCGGCTCGCCGGACGACATCCTGCGGGTGTCCGGGAAGACCGGTGCCGGCGTTGAGGTATTGCTGGACAAGGTGGTCGCCGACATCCCGCACCCGGTCGGCGACGCCGACGCACCAGCCCGGGCGATGATCTTCGACTCGGTCTACGACATCTACCGCGGGGTGATCACCTACATCCGGGTGATCGACGGCAAGATCACCCCCCGCGAGCGTATCCAGATGATGTCCACCCGTGCCGTGCACGAACTGCTAGAGGTCGGGGTGATCTCCCCGGAGCCGATTCCCACCGTCGGCCTTGGCGTCGGCGAGGTCGGTTACCTGATCACCGGGGTGAAGGACGTCCGGCAGTCCAAGGTCGGCGACACGGTGACGTCCGCCCTCAAGGGCGCGACCGTGCCGCTCGGCGGGTACCGCGAGCCGAAGCCGATGGTCTATTCCGGGCTGTACCCGCTGGACGGGTCGGACTACCCGCTGTTGCGCGACGCGCTGGACAAGCTGCGGCTGAACGACGCCGCCCTGACCTACGAACCGGAAACCTCCGCGGCTCTCGGGTTCGGGTACCGCTGCGGGTATCTGGGGCTGCTGCACCTGGAGATCACCCGCGATCGACTGGAACGCGAATTCGGGCTCGACCTGATTTCCACCGCACCCAACGTCGTCTACACGATCCGGATGGAGGATGGTACCGAACACATCGTCACCAATCCGTCGGACTGGCCCGCCGGCAAGATCGCCTCGATCAAGGAGCCGGTGGTGAAATGCACGATCATCACCCCGAGCGAGTACATCGGCGCGATCATGGAACTGTGCCAGTCCCGGCGAGGGTCGTTGGGGGGCATGGACTATCTGTCCGAGTCCAGGGTGGAGCTGCGGTACACGATGCCGCTGGGGGAGATCATCTTCGATTTCTTCGACGCGCTGAAATCGCGGACCCGCGGCTACGCCTCGCTGGATTACGAGGAGACCGGGATGCAGGAATCGGACCTGGTGAAGGTCGACATTCTGTTGCAGGGCGAACCGGTCGATGCATTCTCCGCGATCGTGCACCGGGATTCCGCTTATTCCTACGGCGTGTCGATGACGGCCAAGCTGCGCGAGTTGATTCCGCGGCAGCAATTCGAGGTACCCATCCAGGCGGCCGTCGGCTCGCGGGTGATCGCCAGGGAGACGATCCGCGCAATGCGCAAGGACGTGCTGGCCAAGTGCTACGGCGGCGACATCACCCGCAAGCGCAAGCTGCTGGAGAAGCAGAAGGAAGGCAAGAAGCGGATGAAGATGGTCGGCCGGGTCGAGGTTCCGCAGGAGGCGTTCATCGCCGCGCTCTCCACCGAGCCGGCCGGTGCCGCCGGGGGTCGGGAGAAGAAGTAGCCGATTCCGGGGCGCCGCTGGCCGATGGTGCCCATCATCGATGCGTGGGACATGCCCGATCGGGCAGACCTGAGCAAGTGAGTTGTTCGGTCGACCGGCGCTGCCCGACACTCGAGCTGTGACATCGGCGCAGGTCGAGCATGGCGACGCGATGGGTCCCGCGCGTCGTCCGACCGGTCGGCGGCTGACCGGCAACCCTCCGCGGCGCCATGGTCGGACGGCGTTTCAGGGATGGTGCTCGGTCTGCAGCGGCAGGCGGGGAACCGTGCGGTGTGCAGGGCCATGGTCGGTCGGCCAACTGCGCAGCGCTTCGTGGGCAAGGAACACAAGGAACTCGGCGACAGCACCGGCAAGACGGTCGACCTCGGCCATGGCGTGGTGTTGAGCTGGGGCGACATCGTGGCGCTGGCCGGTGACGAGTACGCCAGCCTCGACGACTTGCTGGCTGACACCAAGAACGACACGGGGAAGCAGCGGCTGCTGGCGGCGATCCGCGATGACCACATTCCGGACCCGGCGACCTCGAAGCTGCCCGAACCGACCGCTGATCAGAAGTCCGACCGGTTCGTCGCGTTCCTCAATCTCGCGGCGGAGAACTCCGCGCACTTCAACTCGGCCGGCCAGGCGATCGACCGGTGGGTCGCTGATCACACGACCGCCCTGACGGCCGCGTTGGACGCCGGTCTCATGAAGGATTCCGCCGGACTGCAGCTCGCCCAGGCGCGGGAGGCCTTCGCCCAACACTTCCTGACCGATGCGTTCTCGGGCGGCCACATCCGTACGCCCCGGCCGGACATCATCGGCTGGTACCGGGCAAATTTCGGACCGCCGGTCGTGGACGAGTTCATCAAACGATTGACCGCCAGGCTGATCGACGGTCTGGTCAAACAGATCAGTCCGCAAACGAACTGGCCCGACTTCGTCGTCCGCAGCAAGGTTCAGGATGCCGTCGGTGCGCGGCTCGCCACGGCGATCGCCAAGATCGACGGCGGCCGGGCCAAGCTGAACGACTACTTCGCGCTGGGAGTGGCCGGCGTGGTCAGCGGCGCGATGCACGATATGGAGGGCAAACGGGGAGTGGCGGTATCCAGCGAGGCGCACCCCGAACCGTGGACCGCGTACGGCGACGCGCAGTTGGGCGACAGCCCGGTGAGCAAGGCCCAGGCAGAGCTGGCGATCGCCGGCGCCACCGCGCACGTCAGCGCCGCTTATGAGCTCGGCAGGGTCCACGGAAGCGCGGCCGATCCCGCGCAGGCGCCGAAGGTCAGCTATTTCGGCTTCGACTCCGCCGAGCTGTCCCCGGCTGCGGCCGACCAAGTCAAGGCCGCCGCCGCTTACCTTCATGCCCATCCGGAGGTGCAGGTGACACTGACCGGCCATACCGATCCGACCGGCCCTGGTCCCTACAACGAGACACTGGGCCGGCAACGGGCGACAACGGCGGCGGCGCGGTTGCGGGCGTCCGGAGTGAGCGCCGATCAGGTCCTGGTGCAGAGCGACGGCGCGCGGTCGTTGGTGACCACAGTGCCCAGCCAGTACAGGCTCAACCGCCGGGTCGCGTTCGACTACGTCACCCGCCCTGGCCCGTACCTGGACCCGGGGGGCGGCGCGGGGCGCGCCGCTCAGGAGGCCCAAGGCGGGGCCCCCGAGACCGCCAAAACACCGGTCGTGCCCCAACCCATGGGCCCCCCCCCCCGCCCCCCCCCCCCCCGGAACACG
>JBBQGJ010000244.1:0-10372 GCA_038322925.1 Mycobacteriales bacterium | reverse complement strand
CACTGGAGAGACTGTACCGGCACCTGTTCAACCCGGAGTTGTATCTTCGTGCCTACGGGAAGATCTACCGCAATGACGGCTCCATGACGCCCGGCGTCAATGGGGAGACCGTGGACGGCATGAGCCTGAAGAAGATTCAGGCGATCATCGATGCGCTGCGGAATGAGCGCTATCGGTGGGCACCGGCGCGGCGTGTATACATCGACAAGAAAGGAGTACCAGGGAAACGCCGCCCGCTGGGTCTGCCCTCCTGGTCGGACAAGTTGCTGCAAGAAGTAATCCGCTCGCTGTTGGAAGCGTATTACGAACCGCAGTTCTCCGATCACTCCCACGGTTTCAGACCGGGTAAAGGGTGTCACACCGCTCTTGCGGAAGTATCCGACTCATGGCGCGGGACAACATGGTTCGTCGAGGGAGACATCTCCCAGTGTTTCGATCGGCTGGATCACGCCGTGTTGCGTGCCCTTCTCGCCGAGGACATTCACGACAACCGCTTCCTGCGGCTGATCGACGGACTACTGCAGGCCGGATATCTGGAGGAATGGCGCTATTACGAAACATTAAGTGGAGCGCCGCAAGGGGGCGTCCTTAGTCCCTTGCTCTCCAATATCTACCTGAACCGGCTGGACAGGTATGTCGAGACAGAGCTTCTCCCCGTCTACAACCGGGGTGCCCGACGTAAGCCGTATCTTCCGTACATGCGGATGCACAAGGCTGTCTGGAAACTGGAGAAAAAGGGCAAGCGGGAGGGAACGCGGCAGATGCGTCGGCAACTGCAACAACTTCCCTCACGCGATCCCCAAGACCCAGAGTTCCGGCGGCTGCATTACGTCCGCTACGCGGACGATTGGCTGTTGGGGTTCACCGGTACCCGACGGGAAGCCGAGGATATCAAGGGCAAGATCGCAGAGTTCCTGGGCGATCACCTCAAGTTGGGACTCTCCGAACGGAAGACCTTGATAACCCATGCGCGGACCGAAGCGGCCCGCTTTCTCGGCTACGAAATTGTGGTCCACAGCAACGACGCCAAACACGATCGGAACGGTCATCGCTCCATCAATGGACAGATCGGACTGAAAGTACCCATGGACGTCGTGCGCGCCAAGCGCCAACCCTATCTACGCCGCGGTAAACCGGCCGCCGTCCTGGCCCGCGCCCACGATTCGGATTTCCGTATCGTGACGCGGTACCAGGCGGAGTTCCGGGGCATCGCGGAGTACTACCAGTTGGCCTACAACCGGCACCGTCTCGGCCTGCTCAGGTACGTCATGGAACGGTCGATGACCAAGACGATCGGTCACAAGAACAAGATCAGCGTCAACAAGGTCTGGAACCGCTACCGTGCCACCTGGCAGACACCGGCAGGTCCTCGCAGAGGTCTGCACGTAACCGTCGAACGCGGTGATGGGAAGCGGCCACTGGTTGCCCGATGGGGTGGGATCTCGCTGGCCCGCAGGACCACAAAGGTAGTCCTCAAAGACGCACTCCCGGAAATCTGGAGGAGGCGCCAGGCAGAACTCATCGACCGGCTCATGTCCGGCCGTTGCGAACTCTGCCAATCGCCGACAGATGTCGAAGTGCACCACGTTCGGCGTCTGCAAGACCTCCACCCCGGGAATCGGGCCGCACAGCCCGACTGGGCACTGCGCATGGCCGCGCGCCATCGCAAGACCCTGGTCGTCTGCCGTAACTGCCACGACGGCATCCACCACGGAAGCCCACAACGGCAGGGTTCGCGGAGTTCGACACTGGAGAGCCGGGTGCGGTGACAAGTCGCATGCCCGGTTCGGCGGGGGGCCGTCGGAAAAGGATCCGTACAACCGGGTACCTCGCCGACGGCCTACCCAGCGTGAGGTAGCAGGCACCTTTACCGCGAAGATGAGCACCCGCAGACCAAGGGTGAACAACGACAGGCCCAGGAGCACGCCCAGCAGTGCCGCAACGATGATGATCATGGTGGCACATCCACCCGGCTCGGTCGTGCGTTCGTTTTGCGACGGACCAGCAACCATCCAATCATCCACGTCTTCAACCAACAAGCGGCCTAATTGACTATTAACTATGACTAATCGAGGTCGCGGCTGCGTCCAGGCGGGCGCTGGTCGAGTGGTTGGGCTTGCTTCCCACTGCTGGGTACTGCTGGGTGGTCTGCCCATCAGGGTTGATCCTGCAACCCCCCTCCCAACGCCCACCGATGACGCCACCAGCCATGGCCTACAACGGTTGCCTACCACGCCGGCTTCCGGGAAGCCGTCGATTCGTGTCGCGGGCAGCGAGTTCGGCCGCCGCCGTGACGACCTTGACGACAAACGCCGATCCGACGCGCCGCGGGTTCTCCTCGCCGCCGTTGTGGCGAGGTCATCAGCGGGATCCAACAACCTCTTCGGAATCCTTGATGACGATCGCCTCCGTCATCGGTATCCAGGACGAGGCTCAAGTGCCCACCACGAGGCGCGGGGTCGCGAGCGGAGGTGACAGACCCTCCACCGCTTCGCCGCTCCAAGTCGGCCAGCCATAGCGCCGCCCACGCCGTGCAAGCGAGCATCCCCTTGCCGTGACGCGGTTCGTGACGCGAAATGCTGATGGCGATGATGCTGGAGTGGCCAGGAGTGGGTAGTCGCGTTACTGTAGAGGCTGTTGGACGCCCTAGTATCGAACATGCATAACCCTACGGATCAGAAGGTTGGGGGTTCGAATCCCTCCGGGCGCGCGCATCAGCCATGGCTGAGTCCATCGCCTTGGACCTGCCGCGGGTAGTCCGGCGCGCCGGGCCCTCGTACTGGATCGGGCCGCGCATCTCCATCGCGTTGCCGTCCAGCAGCCAGTAGTAGTTCACCCCGGATACCGCGCTGATCCGCTGGGCTGCCTTGACGATGTCTCGGGGTTGGCCGTTATCGCGCTCCCAATTGCGCCACGACTGAACCGGCAGACCGCAGCTCTCGGCGGCCTCCTTGACGTTGCCCCATCTCATCCTTTGCCGGACCAACGCGAGTCGAGCGCCGAAGTTGTCAACGACGGGCACCCAGCCAACTTCCACCGGATCTGCAGTCATGCCAGGTAGCCTACATCTCACGTGTTGAGGCTGTAAATACTGCTCTTTTGGTGCTTGACACCAGTTGCTCGCGGTTCGATGATCTGGGGTATGACACCGGTTAGCGAGTTATTGACGGAACGTGAGGTTGCCGCCTTACTGCGAGTCACCCCGTCGACGGTGGGTCGCTGGGCAGTCAAGGGATTGATTCCCGCGATCGTCTTGCCGTCTGGTCGGCGCAGGTTCAGGCGAGACGACGTCAGACTCCTCCTTGAATCAACGAGGTCGGCCGACCAAATCGGCGACGCGGTGGTGAACCTGTGACCGGCTGCGATGAGCCAAACCCGTTGGAAAGAAGCATATTTCGCCGTGAGCGACGCCCGGATGAGACATCGGATGGCCCGAATGATCCCCGTGACGCGCTCAATGGAGTCACTAACGAGCCTGGTGATCGCGGTCGTCTTGGCGGACTGCGGCGCCTTTTGACCGAGGTGGACGCCGATGGTTGGGACTCCTGGTCCGGTCGGGAAGTTGTCCGTCTCGTTCGACGCAGGTGCGTTGCCGAGTCGATCCGCTGGACAAACCGCGCCGGCAATCTTGGCGAGGTCGGCGTTGCGCCGGTCTGGGTCGCGTTGGCCGAGTGGATGGCGGGCGATCGGCGCGCTGATCCTGTCGGTGTGCTCCGGGTGACCGCGCGACGCGTGTATGCCGCGGAGGCAGCGGGTGTCGAGCTGGGCATGGGTGATCCGGTGAACCGTCCTCGGCCGTTGGTCCGCGCTGCGACAGGGGGTCAAGGCCCGCGCAGGTCCGACTTCGATCTCGCACTCTGCCGCGCCACTGACGCCGACTTCGAGGGCCGACCTCAGCTCTGGCCGGCGTGGATGCTCGTGACCGCTGAGCTCCTGAAGGAGCTCGGCTGGGCATGGCCACAGTCGCCGTCCGATTGTCTGGCCGCGGTTGCTGCTGAGCTGCCAGCAACCGGGCGGCGCGCGGCACCGGCGATGGCTCGGCAGGAAACCGGAGTGCCGCCCGCGACCTGGTCGGCGCTGGCACTACTGGCCGGCGGATCCGGTCCGGGATGCGCGGCCGACAGGGCTTGGCCCGGAGTTCCGACCATTCACGACCTCGGCGGCGCGGAAGCTGTTCGACTCTCAGCCGAAGTCCGTCGCGTCGCCAATGCCGCCGTCGCCGGGCGCGCCGTGAGGTCGGGTCGCGCTTGGCGTGCCGAGGCCAGAAGGGCATCATGAGTAGCCAGGACGAGCTTGTTGAGTGCTCCACTTGTTCCGGTCGGCACCTGGCATCGGTCGGCACCTGCCCCGAACTCGAGGCAGTGATCTCGCGGAGCGCAGACAGCACTGAGGGTTTCGACACCTCAGCTCGATTCGGACTGGGCACGCCGCGGAGGCGAACGCCCAAGGATGGTGGCCCGAGCCTCTCCGGCAGCACCCCACCCCCGACCGCCGCCAACCGGAACCATCGAAGTACCTCGCCGGATTCCGAATCCGTCCGGATGAGCTCCCGAATGCCATCCGGCAGGACCGACAGTCGGCCATGAGCCGGGCGGTCAGGCAACCAGGACCCGGCCGATGAATCCGCTGAACTCCCAGGACACTGGCGATCTCGTCGTCCGTGGCCGCAAGCCCTTCGCCATGATCCCCACCGACTTGGTCCGTGACCCGGCGATCAGCTCCTCGGCCGTCCGGTTGTGGACGGTCCTGGCGTCCTACGCGTACGGCAGCGATGTGGTCACCAGACCGTCCCGTGCGACCCTGGCGCAGCACTGCGGGTACGGGTCGACCCGCGCGGTGGACCTCAACCTCCGTCAACTCGAGCGGACCGGCTGGCTGTCCATCGAATCGACCCAACGAGCGGACGGGGGGCGAGGCAATAACCGCTACGTCCTGGAATGGGAGCCGCGGGTACCGGCAGTCATCCCCGAACCTTTCACCGCAGACCGGGCGTCGGAGGCGACGCCAGCCACGACCCACCCCGACGTTTGCGCAGGTCAACCCCCAGCGAAAATATCTGCACCGGGGTCGCCGACTCCCGAAGACATCGACAAAACCGCAGGTCAGACCCCGGCGAAAATATCTGCACCGGGGTGCAACGCGGATACCCCCCCGGTGAAAAACATTGCACCGGGGCCAGCGAAAAATATTGCACCCCTAAGAGAAAGAAAACAAACCAAGAAACAACCACCACCAGCAGTCGGCCCGTGCCGCACCGCGGCCGCCGAACGCCTGGTGGTGGCGGATCCAGCAATCACCCAGGGAACATCGGTCGCTGCAGCGGCCGACCTGGCCGCTGCGATCCGGGCGGCGTTGCCCAGCCCGCTGTTCGGGCAGCTGGGAGCCGGCGTGGTGCGGGATCGGTGCGGTGCCCTGGTCGCGGCCGGCTGGACGAGCGAGCAGATCGCGTCAGCGACCAGGGCCAGGTCATGGACCGGCGCGGGTCCGGGTGCGGTGGTGCGCTGGGTGAGCGACATGGCCAACGAAAAACCGCCCGTCGCTGAGATCGTCGATCGGGAGGCGGCCCTCCGTCGACAGCTGGCCTCGCGCAGAGAACACCAAGCCGCTGCGGCCGCTGTCGCCACCGGGCCGTCGCCGGGGCGGCAGGAGGCAGTGCGCTTGGCCGCGGAGCTGGCCACCCGGAGCCGGGGCCGTCGGGGGACCAACGCCGATCGCGCTCGCGACGTCGACCATTCCCCCGCCACATCGGCATTGGGCCGACGTGAGGACTCCGGGATCAATTGCGGCTAACGAGAGGCTGTGGTCCCCATCGCCTTCCATTGGAAGAACATCGAGCGGCAAGGGGAATGCGATGAATGCCTGGAGTTGGTTCGGGTCCAGCAGGCGTGAGCTTGCGGAGACCCTCGAGGATTTGGACGACTTGTTCGCAGTGACGCGGCAGGGCGCACGGCAAATCACGGTGATCGGACCCAAGGGTGGCGGCACGAAGACGTCCACCGTCGCCGCGGTCCTGCATTTGTTGTCCGACCGGGTGGTCGGCATGGTGGTAGGGGTCGACTGCAACGCGGACAAGGGGACATTGACGCAACGGATGGGCATGGTTTCGTCGCAGGTACCGGCACGTTTGCTGACATTGGCGAAGCAGCCGAGCTCGGTGCAATACCCGGTCGACTTGTCGGCGTACCTGGATCGGGTGGGACGGGTTCACCTGCTGCACAACGACGGGGTTGCGAGCCGGGACGTAGACCGGATCACCCGGGAGCAGTACGACGAATTGCTGGTCTTGCTATCGCGGTACGCCGAGATCACCATCGTGGACACCGGAACCAGCATGGTGCACCCGTCCACTCTGGCCGCTCTCGACCGAACCGACCACGTGGTCATCGCAGCGGCCGCGGAACCCCCCGCGCTGCAGATCACCACCGAAGGGGTGGCGGAGTTGGTGGCCCTGGGCTACGGGCAGCTGATCGCAGAGTCGACGATGGTGGCGACGGTTACCGACCCGGCCGCCCGGCCGGATGCCTACGCCCAAGGGGTTGACTTCTTCGCTGCCCGCTGCGGGCACGTCGAGGTCGTTCCCTACGACCGGGCGGCGGGCGCGGTCGGCTCGATCCGCTGGAACACGCTGCGGCCGGCAACGGAGGTGGCGTACGCCCGCATCGCGGGCCATGTCGCCCGCAGCCTGAGCCCGGCGAACGATGTTTCCGTGGACGCGCAGCGCCAGCTGGCGATTCATCGTGAATCGCCGGTGGCCCGTTGGGTTCCTCGAACCGTCGAACTGTCAGACGGTGCCGGCGACGCCATCAAGCGTCGGACTTCCCCGTCGTCCGATGGCATTCTCGGCGCTGAGACCGAGCCTGCGGGAGTGGATTCCGGTCTGCAGCTGCCCGCATGGGCGGTGAGCGGTCCGGACGACCCGCGTCGGTGACGGCGGGCCAGAGTCTCCCAGATGAAGGCGTATCGCCCGGGTGGCATGAACGCCCGTACGAAACAGCGGAACTGGCGGAATTCGAAATCCCGACGCACCATCGTCGCCGCGTCGTACTAACCGTGGTAGTGGCAGTGATGTTGGTGGCGATCGGCTTCCTGGCTGGTCGCGCTTGGCCGGAGGAGCCGGATCATTGCACGGCGTCGCCATTGGCGACTTACGCGCCATTACCTCGCGGTTTGGCCCCTGTTCTGAGATCGGAGAATGGCCCTATGGCTCTGATCGACACGCTCAGGGCATCGGCGGACACCCACCGTTTAGCCCATCCCAGGTATGTTCGATTCATGGCTACAATCACCCGCACCTACCAAGTGGACGATCTCGACGGCTCTGAGGATGACGTCAGCACTGTGCAACTCGCCCTCGACGGAACGAGCTATGAGATTGACCTCAGCGCCGTCAATGCTGATCGGCTACGCGAAAAGTTGGAGAGGTTCATCGCGGTCGGCAAGCAAGCAGCGCCGCAGAAGTCGCGGCCGGCAAAGCGCCGGGCGAAACCCGCTGTCGCCTCGCGTGACCAGACCCAGGCCATTCGCGACTGGGCACAGCAGAACGGTTACGCGGTATCTGGGCGTGGGCGTATCTCCAGGGCGGTCCAGGAAGCGTTCGACGCAGCACACTGATTACAACAGCAACCAGTTGACCCTTGATCTCGGGCTCGTTGGAGCGTTGGGGCGAATCCGCCATGACGTCACAGGTACCGGGCGCATTCGTAGCGACATCCACGATGGGGGAAGGCTGGGCTTCACCGTCAATTCCAGCCGGTCGCCGGGCCGATTGGTGTCCGCCCGATTCGATCTGAGTCTTTGACGATCCCCAAATCGGCGCCTGGCGTAATCCAGTGATAGGAGGTCATGGCGTGCTGGCCGCGTTCTCGCACGCGTGAACCCACTACTGCCAGGTTGGACAATCAGAGGCTTTTCAATGCGCACCGTGCACCGACATGGTCCGCAACCAACTGGAGGTAGAGCTGCGCTTCTGAGTTGGGCTCTTCATCCGCCTGGCCGTCGAGCCAGGTCTCGGCGCGGGAGAACGCGACGGCCAGAGCGGTCGCGATCCGCGCAGCCTCATCGGTGCCGGTCAGCGCACGCAGCAGCTCGGCTCGATAGGCGCCCCAGTGCGGGTGGCGGCCGGTGCCCAGCAGCCGGGCGGTGAAGTCTTGGTCTTCATCGTCTTGCCAGCCGAGCAGGGTGAGCTTGGCCAACATCCCCGCGGACTGTTCGGGGTTGGCGCCGCGGATGAACGCTGCGATCGCGTCGTGGCGGACGGCGTCTGCTGGGTCGTGTGAGACGAGATCCTCTCCGGGGTCGGCATTGTCACTGGTGTCGGCGGTGTCGGCGCCGTCTGGCCGCGGCGGGGTGACGGATCGGCTGCCGGGGCGGGGTGCGGGTGGCTGCCACGGCCAAGGTCTGGGGGTGGTGGCGTAGTACTCGACCCGGCCGTGGGTTTCGATGTGGGCGACGCAGATGCCGGCGGTCTTGGCTGCGGTGATGTCGTTGTCGTCCCACAGGTGGTGCAGGGGAACCTGGTCGGATCCGAATTCGTCGGCGGGGTCGCCGATGAGTCTGGTGCCTTCGTCGGCGAGCCGCTGCCGGGCTGCTGCGGCTTTGGCCTCGGTGTCCAACCGGGCGGTGGTGATCCGGATTGCGGCGTCCAGGGTGTAGCCGTGCTGTTTGCCCTGGTCGTACACGCCGGCCCGCAGATGGTCGGGTAGCTCGAGCAGCCGCAGCGCTTCGGTGAAAGCGAGGTCACCGCGCCGCATGTCGGCCTTCGCGGGTTCGGGCAGGGTCAGCAGGGACAGTTTCTTGGAGACCTGGGCTTGGGAGATGCCGGTGAGGCGGGCGATCTCCCGCTGCGACAGCTGGTGCGCGGCCAACCGGGACAGCGCGGTCGCCTCGTCCAGCGGGGCCAGGTTCTGCCGGTGGATGTTCTCCACCAGGAACGTCACGTTCGCGGCCGAACCCACACCGAGGTCATCGCGGACCAGCACCGGCACGGTGTGGCTGCCGGCGAGTTCCGCGGCCGCCCGCCGCCGGTGGCCGGCCAGGATCACCCACCGGGCGTCGGGGTCGATGTCGCCGGCGCGGTGCGGGTTCGCTGCCCGCCACGAGGCGGCGGTCATCACCACCAGGGGTTGGATCAGCCCACCGGCGGTGATGGTCTCCGCCATCTCGGTCAGGTCACCGAGCTGGCTACGCGGGTTGTCCGGGTGCGGAACGACCTGCCGCAGAGCGGCGGTGATCACCGTGGTCGCTGGTTCGGTGGCGGTGATGGCGTCGATGATGCCGCCGGCCCGCCGCCCACCGTCCCGGAACGCCGGGCCGAGACCGGTGTGGCCCGCGACGTCGGCCAGGGTCACTTGGGTGCGCTTGGGGGGCATCGGGTCTCGTCCTTCATTTTCAGTTCATCGACTCTGGGATTCAGTGGCTCAGGCCCAGGAGGGGTCCACGGTGGTGTCGACGGACTTGGTGTTGCGGTGAACATCGGCAGTGGCGAAGGTCAGGGACACGCCGAGGTGCTCGGCGATGATCTCCCGACCGGTTCGGGGATTGCCGTCGCGGTCGGTGTAGTCGGTGACGGTCTCGGTGCCGGCCACCAGCACCGGGTCGCCCTTCCGAAAGGTTGCGGCGGCGTTCTCGGCGAGCCGGTGGAACGCGGTGACCCGGTTCCGGACTGGGGGTCCGGTGGTCCAGTCGCCGGCGCGGTTGCGGTACCGGTCGTTGCTGATGACGACCAGGCGGGTGTAGCAGACCCCGGCATCGGAGGTGCCGGATACGGGGTCTTCGGCGAGGTTGCCGTCGAAAATGATGTGGCTGGACACGTTTCGCTCCTATGGAGGTCTCGGTGATTCACGGTGAATCACCGGTGTGGGGGTGCGGCGGGTGATTCACCGTGAATCACTGCGGGATCGGTCAGTGGTGGCCCCGGAGGCCGCGAGCTATCCCCGGCGGTGGGACGGCGGTTGGCTGACCGCACGGCCGTTGCCCTGCTGGGCGGTGGTGGCGGTGGAGTGCAGGACGATGTGCGCGGACAGCGCGTAGAGGCGGGTCAGCCGCCGGTCCAGGGCGAGGGTGTCGGGGTGCTGCGCGCCCAGGGTGCGGGCGGCGGTGTGCCATCCGGCTTGGGTGGCGGCGGCGGCGACGTCGATGGCGTCGAGCAGTTCCTGGTACTGCCCGTCGGTCACGGTGACGTGCGTGCGGGTCATGGCGTGGTCCCTTCCCTTGCTGACTGTTGTTCTTGCCTGCTGGCGAATGAGGAGATCGGTGGGCCGTAGAAGGGGCGGAGCGCACCGACCGGAGGGAGGGGAACCCCCGGAGCTTGCGGAGCAGGGGTTGCGTGCAGGCCCGCGGCCCGATAATCGACAGGCCAGCAGGAAAGAAAGGT
>JBBQGJ010000243.1:0-10393 GCA_038322925.1 Mycobacteriales bacterium | reverse complement strand
CGCAACACAGCCATCAGCCTTCTCCGCCTGGCGGGACACACCAAGATCGCCACCGCTCTACGACATCATGGTCGGCTCACCAACAGGCCTATCGACCTTCTTCTCAGCGCATGAAAAGCGACTTTGCCGAGGCCCTGGGAGCCTTCCGAGATGCCCGGTTGCAAGGACCGGTGCAAGGCCAGGTCCATCGAGGGATGCGCTGTGCGCGGCACGCCGGGGATTTCAGGTCTTGGCGATGGTGAACACGTCGGCCAGGGTCACCGTGGTCAGGGCCCGGTCGTGGATCAACCCGATGATGTCGTCGTACACGGTGGTCACGGCCGGGTAGTTGGCGTGCCCGATGACGATGTTCCCGGCCCGCAGGAATTGTGTGGCATTCTGCCGGACCTGGTCGGCGGTGATCTGGCTGGCATCGCCCAACGACCCGTTCCACCAGGTGATCACCGAGTAGCCCTGATCGACGCAGACCCGGTCAGTGGCCGCGGTGTGCCCCATGTACGGCGGCCGGAAATACGGTTTCGTGTCCACCCCGTACAGGCCGGTCAGGTACCGGTCGTTCCGGTCCAACTGGTCCACCAGTTCCGCGTCGGTGAGGGTGCGGATGTCGGGGTGGTCCCAGGTGTGGTTCGCGATCTGGATCTGCCCGCTGTCCACCAGCGGCTGCATCTCCGGTTGATGCTCGGCCCAGGAGTGGTTGACGCCGTTGGCGAAGAAGGTCAACCGGATACCGGTGGCCTTGGCCAGCGCGACGTAGCCGCCGACGACGGGGGAGCTGACCCCGTCGTCGATGGTCAGCGCGAGCAGCGGCGGGGTGTCCGGCACCCAGGACACCACGGTGCCCGGCGGTGGGATTCTTTGCACCGCGGGCGCGCCGTGCTGCAGCACCGGGGTGACCGGAGCCTGGGGATCGGCCGTGGTGGGCGCCGCGGCCGGGACCGGCGGGCCGGGCGGGGCAGTTCCGGATTCGGCGGCGGACAGTTCGCAGGCCGTCAACACCCCGAGCGTGCCCACCCCCACCGCGAGCAGGAACCCTCGTCGATCCACGCCCTGCACGGTAACCACCCAGCCACCGCCGACCCGGGAACCGGACCGGCGAGTCCCCAGGCCGCCGAGGCCTTGCATCGCATCACCTGCGCGGCACGGGCGTCGCCCTGCCAGGTTGCGACGACCTGGACGCCCCGTGCCCTTGGACCGCCCGGTGAGCATGCATCGTCCGGCCTGGGCAGCCGGGGTCCGGTGTGGGCCCGGGGGTGGGCGGCCACTGCGGAGCCGGCGGTCCGCAGCACGCGCTCGGGTTCCGCCGGCAGGCCGCCACGCACCGGGTCGCGGGCCCGGGTGTGTCTTCGTTCGGGCGGGGGACGGGTGGTCGGTTAGGTAGCGGTCGCCGTGGGCCTGCTGGTGCGGGTGGTGGAAATCCGCGCCGAGGCCGGGTCGGTCGGGTTCCGCTGGGCCGTGCGGGCGGGTCAGCGGAGGACCGGCCGGCATTGAGCGGTGCACCCGGCGCCCAGGTCCCGGGTCCGGCGGCCGACGCTACGGGAGTTGGCCCGCGCGGTGGGGTCGATCGGGTGGCGGCCTGCGGGTGTGTTGGTTTCCCTGGTGGGGGTTGCGGCCTGGTCCGGGTACCTGTGGGTGAGGTTCGGTGATCCGCTGGCGTTCCTGACCGTGCAGGGCGCCCCGGGCTGGGACCAGGGCATCGGCCCGGCGACCTGGTTCAAGGTCGCGTACCTGCTGGACTGGCAGCAGCGGTTGCGGAACCCGGTGCTGCTGTTCACCGCGCAAGCCCTGGCCGGCCTGGTCGCGGTGCTGCTGCTGCCTCGGGTCCGGCGGCGTTTCGGATGGGGATCCACCGCGTACTGCGTGATCGCGTTGGCCATCCCGATCATCGGCACGAAGGACTTCATGGGCCTCGGTCGTTACGTGCTGGCCGCGTTCCCGGTGTTCGCCGCCGCCGGCGACGCCCTGGCCGGCGGTCGTCACCGGTGGCTCGGCCCGGCCGTGCTGGGCCTGTCCACCGGGTTGCTGCTTGGTCGCGACCGTGCTGTTCGCCAACGGTGTGGAAGTCTCCTGACCCAGCGGCACCCTGAAGATCACACCCCGTGTAGGAGAGCGGGACAAACCGTGGGAGGCTACGCGGCCAGAGGCTCTTGATCGGTTGTGTGGGTGAGCCGGGGTACCAGCGCCGGTAGAGGTCGGCGAGGGTGTCGTTCAGGACGCGGGTGCGGATCTGCAGTAGTAGGTGCGCGCCGCGGGGGCTCGAGCGCATCTGCTGCTTTGACCATGCGTTTGCTGATGACCTGGTTGACCGCGGATTCGACGAACGAGGTGGAGATGGTCTCGCCGGCGAGTCGGCGTTCCCCGTAGTTGGGGATGGCCGTAGTTGGGGATGGCGTGGGCGTTGGCGGCGAGGTAGCCGCCGAACTCGCGGACCGCCTTGGCCAGCTTGCCCGACTCGTCGCCGCCGGCGGTGAGGTCGGTGGTGAGGTCGTCGACGGTTTGCAGGGCACGAAAGACGTTGCCGTGCCAGAGGAAGCACTTCACCCGTTGCGGCTGGGCAGCGACGTCGGGCGGCGAAGTCTCGGGTGCGCAGCGCAGGCGCTTGGCCTGCTTGGTCAGCACGGTGATCCGCATCGTGAGGTGGAATGAGTCCAGCAGGTGCTAGTCGACACGCCGGGTCCGACCAGGCGCCCAGTTCGAAAACGCCAGCCAAGACCACTGGCGAAGAGACGCGCGGGGCAGGCCCGAAGCGGGCACCGGACCAACGTGTCGGTGAGCTCCGGATCGATCCCGGGCTGGGAGCACTCCCGCACACCTTCCGTAAATGCGTAGACGAATCAGTCCGGGTCAGCCCCGTTACGAACGAACGGGCTGACGGCCCAGAGGAACCCGGCGGTATCGCGGAAGAGCGGGGCCTCGTGCCGGAACGGGTGGTGGGCGGTCCTCTTCGGGCCGGGATGTCGGTGGGGTGGCCAGTCGCACCGTGTCGCGGCCGTCGAGCTTGGCTTCGTACAGCGCGTGGTCGGCGCGGGACAGCGCCTCGACCAGCGACACCTCGGGTTGGTCAGCGTCGACGGCGGCCACCCCGATGCTGATGGTCAGCCGTCCACCCAACTCCTGCGGACCCAACGACCCGACCCGCAGGCGAAGCCGCTCGGCGATCGCCGTGGCCTGCGCGGCGGTGGCGCCGGGCAACAGGATGCAGAATTCTTCCCCGCCGAACCGGGCGATGAGGTCGTGATCGCGGAGCGTGGCCCGCAGCGCCGCGGCGACCACGGCGAGCGCGCGGTCACCGGTCAGGTGACCCAGGCCGTCGTTGAAGGCCTTGAAATGGTCCAAGTCGGCGAACAGCACCGACCACGGTCTGCTGGTTGAGCCGTGGCGCGCGAGTGCCTCGCCGGCCATCCGACACCACGGTTCGTAGTGCAGCAGCCCGGTCTTCGAGTCCACCGCCGCCTGGTCCTGCAGCGGCCGAAGTAACACTGCCTGCTGCATCAGGCCGTACGCGGGCACAAGCAGCAGAACGAACCACGGAGCGGCCGCCCCGAGCAGACCCGTCACCGCGCCGAGCGCCAACACGGCGGCCTCGGTGACGTAGAACCCCGGGTCAGCCAGCGTCCGGCGCAGCCACCGCTCGTCCGATTCATCGCACAGCCGAGCGCTGCCGAACAGCAGCGCCGACTCCACCGCCAAGAAGACCAGGACCGCCGCGGCCACCAGCAGCAGCCCGGTGCCCCCCGAGTGCAGGCCGACCGGGTGATCGAACCGCCCGATCCGCAGGACCCGCCCGGCCAGCAAACCGGCCAACACCAAAAACGCGGCAGAGCCCACCCAATTCCACAACGGCACCCGCATGCCCCGCCACCGGGCATGGCCGTACACACCGACCATCACCGGCAGCAGCCAGAACGGCGGCAGCAGAATCACCGTGGCCATCGCCCACGCCGACAACCCCTTGTGGGGGCGTTGCCCGACCCGCATCCGCCCCTCGAAGAACCGACCCATCTCGACCGTCACCACACTGCCCGCCACCAGCAGCAACGCGGTCACCAGATCACCGAACTCCAACACCGGGACGGTCGGCACCGGCGGAAGCCCCGCAACCGTCAACACCGGGAGCACCACGGCCAGCGCCACCGCCGAGGCCATCCACGCTCTCATCACACCCGGAGTTGCGCGGAGACAGCTCCGTGCGGGGCCGGCCACCAAGACCACCGCCCCCCGATCGGTACGCCATTCATTCACCGACATCGCTATCCGGCCACCATCTGTTACCAGCAGCCCCCGCAACAATCACCCGAACCCGAAGAGGAGACCGGGCAACACGGTGAGTGGCCACAAGCTCGATCCCCGCGGCGGCGACGAGCGATGCCGCACATCAGGGGATGCTCCCGGGCGGGCCCGCACCGTTTCTGTAACGGCCGCCGCCGGGCCTGCCGCCGGGATCGGACCGTGCCTCGGGGACCTGGCGGGCACCGACCGGTGACATGCCGGGGCCCAGCCGGAACATCAGGCTCGGGATGCGTGACATCGTTCAGCAATGCAACGCGAACGATCGGTCGCTGGCATTCCTGCATAAGGCACTACGCCAACTGGATGTACCAGCAGTTCGTCGTCACCTTGACCACCGTCATCACCCGCGCCCGATCGGCCGCGGTTGACCTGCGGTCTCCGACGTACTCACTGCGTTCTATCTACGCATGGATGCAGACAGTCAAAGCTCCGGGTCAGACTCTGCCGCCGGATCAGGTCGCCTTGGCGGTCGAGGTGTTCCGGATGCTCGCCGACGGCACCCGTATCCAGATCCTGTGGGCTTTGATCGACCGGGAAATGCCGGTCAACGAGATCGCCGAGACGATCGGGAACCCGGTACGTCGGTGTCTCAGCACCTGACCAAGCTGCGGATGGCGCGGCTGGTGCGGACCCGCCGGGACGGCACGCAGATCTTCTACCAGCTCGACAACGACCATGTCCGGGACTTGATCGTCGACGCCGTGCACCACGCCGGGCCCGCGGTCCCCACCCATCACCTGGCTCGCGACGGTGAGCTGACGTCGATCCCCGACCACCGCGCCACGACCACCGGCAGCGTCGACAATGCCGTCGCCGGAGGCTGACCTGACGGGCCTGCACCCCCACCCGCCCGACCAGGTCCCCGCCTCGGATCACCACCCCAGGGACCACCCGCATGCTCACGACGACGGTCTCCGGCACGGCGACCACGATGATCACGGACCGGCACCGGATCCCCACGACCACCCGCACGACCGCGAGGGCGGGCATCCGCCCACTGCCCTTGGCGGTCACGACCATCCCCACGGGCATGACCATCCCCACGGGCATGACCATCCGAGGGGGTTGAAAGGCCTTGTGCTGTCGGTGTTCGCCCCGCACAGCCACGACAGCGCCGACTCGGTGGACTCCGCGTTGGAGGCCAGCGCCCAGGGCATCCGGGCAGTGAAGGTCAGCCTGGTCGCATTGGGTGTCACCGCGATGCTGCAGGCCGTCGCCTCTGCCCGGTCCATTGCGGACGGCTGTCAACGAGCACGAAGTGTTCGGCCCGGCGGGGGCAGTGGTTGGCCGGCCGTGATCACCACCCCATCGATCACGCCTTACCAATCAGGTAGGCGCCGAGCTCGCGGTGCAACAGATCCATCAAAGTCCCCGTCGTCGGGGGGCGGTTCGGGTGGCACAGGTACGCCTCGGCCTCGTCGACCGGGCTGAGGACGGTGGCGGCGGGGGTGCTTGGTCGACGATCCGCAATGCCCGCCGTAGGCGGCCCGTTCGGCGCGGTGCCGGCCGACTGGGCGCGGACCTGCTCGAGGCAGCCGAACTGCTCGGCCAGCAACTGCAGGCTGGTGCCGGGCACGAGCTTCCACCGGCCGTCGCCCGGCTCCACCAGCCGCCACGCCGCGAGGGTTTTCCAACCCTGTCAACGGTCGCGGTCAATGGCAGGTTTGGTCGAGCTATTTGGCCGTTCTGATCGGATTGTTTGGCCGCCGCGGAGGCAGCTCTGGTGGCCGATCTCGCATAGTCACAGGTCACAGGATATGCGAGTCGGCCTGGCTACAGGCCGGTACTTGGTCACGGGAGTGCCAAATGGCCGAATACCGTGGCTTGGGTTCCAACGGTCGTTGCAACACCCGTTCGTTCAGGGAGTTTGCAGTGGCTCTATCGAAGGGTCGTCCGCGGCCGGGTCCTGGTGCTCCGTTGACGGCGGAGCGGGAGCGTTACCTTCGACTGGTGGCGCAAGGAATGAGCAACGTGCAGGCGTGCCGGGAGGTCGGTGTGCACCGGATCACCGGCACCCGGTGGCGGGACGGCCGGAACGTGGTCGACAGCGCTGGCCGAGCCCGCTATTACCCGCCGATCGCAACTCTACCGGTGGTGATCTCGGCGCGGTTCTTGTCCGAGGACGAGCGGGTGCTGATCGGCGACCTGCTGCGTGCCGGCCAGTCGTCCGTTCCATCGCTGCCCAGCTGGGCCGCAGCCCGTCCACGATCAGCCGGGAGGTCCGCCGCAACAGCAGCGAGGCGGGCAACTATCGGCCGTTCACCGCGCACCGCACGGCGCTGGCCCGCCGGCCTCGGCCCAGACCGGGAAAACTGGCCCACGACAAGCCATTACGAGATTTCGTGCAGGACAAGTTGAAGCTGCACTGGAGCCCGGAGCAGATCTGCCACGCGCTGCCGAGCGAGTTCCCCGGCCAACGGGAAAGGCACCTGGTGCACGAGACCATCTATCAGGCCCTCTACGTGCAGGACGCGGTGAACTGCGCCGCGAGCTGACCCGGGCGTTGCGGACCGGCCGGGCCCGGCGCAAACCGCATCGCCGACCCGATGCCCGCCGGCAGGGCTGCATCGTCGACACCTCGGTGATGATCAGCCAGCGGCCCGGCGAGGCCGAGGACCGGGCGATCCCCGGCCATTGGGAGGGCGACCTCATCATGGTGAGGGCAATCGCTCGGCCATCGGCACCCTGGTCGAACGATCGACCCGGTACGTCGTGCTGCTGCACCTCCCGGTCGAGCACACCGCCGAAGCGGTCCGCGATGCGCTCACCAGCACGGTCATGACCCTGCCCGCCCATTTGCGCCGGTCGTTGACCTGGGACCAGGGCAAGGAGATCGCCCAACACCAACAATTCACCATCACCACCTCCGTCCCGGTGTACTTCTGCGACCCGCACAGCCCCTTGCAACGGGGATCCAACGAGAACACGAACGGGCTGCTCCGCCAGTACTTCCCTAAGAGCACCGACCTGACGGTTCACACCCCGGCGGACCTGCTCGCGGTGGCCGCCGAGCTGAACGGCCGTCCACGGAAAACCCTGAACTGGGACACCCCGGCCGAGCGCCTCAACATTCTGCTTCACATTGCTGCGTGACTGACGCGGGGACGCCATGCCCGACGGGCCACGACCCGGTCCCCGACGAGAAGCGTTAACGGGCAAAGGCTTCCCCCCAGCTCAAGCCCTCGGGAATCATCGGGACTTCTTCACAGAACGTTCCGCTTGGGGACTCCGAAGTCCCGGCCACCATCCCCCCTCGTAGCTGCCGGTCCTTTCGCCGTTGAGGAGAGCTCAACTCAATGTGGAGCGCCCGGAGCCGGGTCACCAGCCCGGCCATGCCGGGGTGGGACCCCCGAGGACGAACGACATTGACCTCGACGAGCGGCGGAAGACACTTACCCCGGGTGGCGAGGGGGAAGAAACGGCGGACGCACGGCCTCGCGATAGACTTCTCGAATCCAGGTAAGTAAGCCTCGTGTTGCGACGACCGCTAGAAACCGCCTGGCCAAAGCGTGCCAGATAATTCGATCATTTACACCCTTACAACGTCACAGCGTCACAGGAGTCCGGGGTGATCGTCAGGTTGTGATTAACACCACGTCAACTTGAGACAAATTTCACTCACCTGGCGAAACCACCGTGAATCGTTTGACATATCGACAGCTTTGCTGAGCAAACAGGGAAATAGTTTCATGCCTTCGGCACTACCTGGGTTGGCAGGTACATCGGAGCGGCCATGAGTGGCTCTGCAAATTAGGTGGGGGACGCCCATTTGCGCGTTCGGTCACTGCCACTGCCCGCTACCCGCTAACCTTCGAGGTCGGCGAACTGACGTCACATACACCGCGACCAGTGCAGCAGGAGTTCCGCAATGTTCTCTCGGTGTGGACCACTGAAGGTAAACCGCGCGGGGCTCTCGGTGACATTGATTGTCGCGATCGCGGCGCGGCGGCTATTCGTCGCACCGGTCGGTGCTCCGGAAAGGAAGTCCAGAGGTGCGCAGCGCGGGATGCACAGCGAGCATCTGATATTTTCCGAACGACGGGAGGGAGTTTCAGTTTGGCTGGTTCGTGGAGTTTCGATGAAACCACCGGCCGCGGGGTAGACCCCGGCCAACCCACGCCGATCGCACCTGTCAGGGGCTGATGATGCAGAACAACCACGTCCGTCGGATCGCGCGTCGAGCGGCGGCAATCGGGATCGGCTGTCTGCTCATGGGGTCGCTCGCGCCCGCGGCCAGTCGCGCGGACACTCAGCTGCCGATGCCCGACGTGCGACCTGGGCGGGTGGTGAGCTGGGGGGGACCGGCGGAGTACCAGCCGTCCCTCAGTCCACCGGCGGGTCTGGATGACGCGGTGGCGATCGCCGCGAGCGATACGAACGGCAGCTACTCCAACCTGGCCCTTCGAGCCGACGGCACCGTGGTCGGGTGGGGGCTGAACAAGTTCGGTGAGGCGACGCCGCCCCCGGGCCTGAACGACGTGGTCGGCATCGATACCGGTGCCGGCTTCTCGCTGGCCTTGCGGTCGGATGGATCCGTGACCAGCTGGGGCGCGAACGACTCGGGCCAGCTCGACGTTCCGGCGGACCTGGGGCCGGTAGCCGCCGTCTCGGCCGGCGGCTACTTCAGCTCCCGCGGTCTCGGGGTTCCCGACGGTGTCTGCGGTTACGCGCTGGCCTTGCGTCCGAACGGGACCGTGGCTCGGTGGGGTCAGGACACGCCGGGCCTGGGTTGTGACTTCATTGATGCCCGGATGGATCCGCCGGCCGGTCTTGACGATGTGACGGCCATCTCGGCCGGGTCTCGGCAGGCACTGGCCCTCCGCGCGGACGGCACGGTGGTCGCCTGGGGGACCGGCGTTTCCGACGGGTACGACGGCACCCCACCGGGACTGTGGTCGGACGTGGTGGCCATCTCCGCCGGCTCCGGGAACAGTCTCGGCCTTCGCTCGGACGGAACCGTCGTGGCCTACGGGATCTGGGGCGAATCCGGGCCGCCTCGCGTTTCGAACGTCGCCGCCCTTTCTGCCTCGAACGCGGACGTGTTCCTGCATCGGGACGGAACGATCTCGGTCTACCGGGACACCTTCCCGCCGAGCGCCCCGACCGGCGAGGTATTCCGGGCGGTGTCCGCCGGCTACGACTACGGGCTGGCCATCGCCGCAGCCGCGGAGCCGTCCGCACCGATTCTCGGCTCATCGGACGTGCAGCCGTGGGTTGATACCAACCCCGCGGGCACCGCTGAAGCGTTCCAGTACACGGCGACCCGGAGCGGACCGGCGACGGCTGTTCACGTCTATCTCGATGAACAGAATGAAGCGACCCAGGTCATCGTGGGCGTCTACGACGATGCGGAGGGACAGCCAGGTACCCTCCTGGCCACCGGGCACACCACCGAGCTGGTCCCGGGTGAATGGAACCCCATTCCGATCACCAGCACGACGATCACGGCCGGACAGCCCTACTGGCTTGCGCTGCTCAGTCCCCTGGAGTCGGGCACGATCCGCTTCCGCGATGTCCCGGACGGAGTAGGCGGACCGACCAAGCTCAGCGCCCAAAGCGGCCTGTCGGCCAGATGTGGCCTGCCTGCCAAGTGGAAGACCGGCCACGACTTCGCCAACTCCCCGGCGTCTGTCTACCTGAGCTGACCGGCCGCGTCCGCCGTGTGCGTCAGGCTGTCAATTGTCGCAGTAAGGGCTCGCGAATAAATAAGGTAGGTGACCGTTAGGGCGTGTCGGGTGGTGTGAGGGTGTAATTCCACTCGCCATGGAAGTCGTGGCGGGTCAGTGGCAACGCGTCGACGTCGGCGTTCGTGTACTTGACACCGATCGGGTACTCGTTGGTGTCCAGGACGCATTGGACGGTCAGGCCGGTGATGGTGGTGGTCGCGGCGATGAGGTCGACGATGACCTGGTGACTGATCAAGGGCCGTCCGCGCCAGTTCATGGTGATTTGCGAGAACAGCCTGTGCTCGATCTTGTGAAAGCGCCGGGATAAACCGGCATGGAGGAGGAGATGGAAGAGCTCTACGTCGAAGGAGTAGCGACCCGCGACGGCCCCGAGCCATGCGTCGACGACCCGCGAGGGCGTGGCGAAGCGTTGGACAGGG
>JBBQGJ010000242.1:0-10394 GCA_038322925.1 Mycobacteriales bacterium | reverse complement strand
CCGACCCCACGGACGATGCCCACGCTGTGGGAACGATGCTCACTCCGTGGGACCGATGCCTATGCTGCAGCACCGGGTCGGCACGGGCAGCAAGAGCATCGTGAGCGCGACACCCGGTCCGCGCCGCCCGGGCACCGGCGTGTTCCCCAGCGCACACCCCCAGCGCCGACCCCCAGCGCACACCCCAGCGCAGAACCCCGACTCCGTCTCCTCAGCCCACCCGGCGTCGCCGGGCGACCTCGGCGAGCACGACCCCCGTCGCCACCGACGCGTTCAGCGACTCCACCGCCCGCACCATCGGGATCGACACGGTGACGTCACAGACCGTCCGGGTCAGCCGCGACAACCCGCGACCCTCGGAGCCCACCACGATCACCAACGGCGAGGTGGCCAGTTCGAAATCATCGGTGTCCACCGTTCCGTCGGCGTCCAGGCCCGCGATCATCAGACCCTTCGCCGCGTAGTCCTTCAGCGTCCGCACCAGGTTCGTGCACCTCGCCACCCGGATCCGTGCCGCGGTGCCCGCAGACGTGCGCCAGGCGGACGCCGTCATGCCCGCGCTGCGCCGTTCCGGCACCACCACACCGTGCGCGCCGAACGCCGCCGCGGACCGGACGATGGCGCCGAGGTTCCGCGGATCGGTGACGCCGTCGACCGCCACGATCAAAGCCGCCCGGCCGGAATCGGCGGCCCGGGCGAGCAGGTCCTCCGGGTGCGCGTACTGGTAGGGCGGCACGGTCAGCGCCAGCCCCTGGTGTACCGCGTTGCCGGTCAGCCGGTCGAGTTCGGGCCGGGAGACCTCCAGCAGCGCGATGCCTCGCTCGGCAACCGCGGCGATGGCCTCGGACACCCGCTCGTCGGATGCCAGCCCGGAGGCCACGTACAGCGCGGTGGCCGGCACCCCGGCACGCAGCGCCTCGACCACCGGATTCCGGCCGACGACCGTCTCCGGCAGCGCTGCCGGCCCGCGGGACCCGCGGCCACCACGCCCGGTGGTTCCCCCGGCGCCCTGCTTGCCGCCCTTGCCCGCGCCGCCGGAGTCACGACTCGCGGCACGACGCGACGCATGGCCGGTGCGGTTCTCCGCGGGCGGCGTCGGGCCTTTGCCACGCAGGCCCCGGCGGGCCTGACCACCGGACCCGACGACCGGACCCTTCTTGGTGCCCGGCTTTCGCATGGCACCGCGCCGCTGGGAATTACCAGCCATCACGAACACTCCTTCTCTTGGCAACATCCCCGCCGCGCCGGAGCATCGGCCCGGTCGACCGGCACCGCCCCCGGCCCACGCATCGGCGCAGGCAGCGGAAACGACACCGCGTCAGCGTTCACCGGCCACGGACCAGACCGGCCCGTCCTTGGTGTCCTCGATGGCGAAACCCGCCGCCGTCAACCGATCCCGGATCGCGTCGGCGGTCGCGAAGTCGCGAGCGGCGCGGGCCCTGGCACGTTCCTCGAGCAGCGCGATGATCAATGCCCCGGTGGCGTTCATGAGTCGCCGGTCGTCACCGGCCGTGTTCCACGGCGCGACGAACGGATCCACCCCCAGCACCGACACCATCGCCCGGACCGAGGAGGCCAGCGCGGCTGCCCTGTCCGCATCCCCGGCGGTCAGCGCGGCATTGCCGGCCCTGACCTGCTCGTGCACCACCGCCAGCGCCCGCGGCACCCCAAGGTCGTCGTCCATGGCCTTGCGAAAACCGTCCGATACCGCGCCGATCCCGACGGCCCCGACCCGGTCCGAGACCCGTGTCAGGAACGCCTCGATCCGCTCGTACGCCTTCGACGCGTCGTCCAACGCCTCCCGGGAGTACTCGATGGACGACCGGTAGTGAACGCTGATCAGGTAGTACCGCAGGGCCACCGGCCGGGTGTGCTTGGTGATCTCCGGCACGGACAGGATGTTGCCCAGCGACTTGGACATCTTCTCGCCGCTCATGGTCACCCAGTGCGAGTGCATCCAGTACCGGGCGAAACCCTCGCCGATGCCGTGCGACTGCGCGGCCTCGTTCTCGTGGTGCGGGAAGATCAGGTCAAGGCCACCGCCGTGGATGTCGAACTGATCGCCCAGGTAGGTGCGGGCCATCGCCGAACACTCGATGTGCCAACCCGGGCGGCCCGGCCCCCACGGCGACGGCCAGTACGGCTCATCGGCCTTTGCCGCCTTCCACATGGTGAAGTCCGCCGGGTCCTTCTTGCTCAGCCCGAAGGTCTCGCCCTGCACCATCTCGTCGAGCCGCTGTCCGGACAGGAATCCGTAATCGGGCTGGGTACGGACGGCAAAATAGACGTCTCCGTCGATCGCGTAGGCATGACCCTTCTCGATCAGGCCGGTGATCATCTCGATGATCTGCGGGATGTGCCCGGTCGCCCTTGGTTCGATGGACGGTCGGAGGCAGCCGAGGGTGTCGTAGGCGTCGGAGAAACTCCGTTCGTGGGTTGTCGCCCATTCCCACCACGGCCGCCCCGCTTCTGCGGCCTTGGCCAGGATCTTGTCGTCGATATCAGTGACGTTCCGGACGTGCAGCACCTCGTTGCCGTTGAATTCCAACCAGCGGCGGAGCACGTCGTAGACGATCCCGGCGCCGCGCAGGTGACCGATGTGCGGGTGCCACTGGACCGTCGCGCCGCAGTTGTACAGCGTGACGACGCCGGGACGCTGCGGCTCGAACGGTCGCACGGTCCGGGTCGCGGTGTCATAGAGCTGCAAGGCCACCCGCCGATGGTACGGGCCCGCGACCTGCGCAGGTTCTGCACCAAGCACACCACCGAGCACCGCACCGGTACTAGTACCAAGGTCCGATGGCGTCACCTACCGCCGACAAGGGAGAACTGGAGGTACACAGCAGGAACTACGAGAGGAACCGACATGAAGCGCATCATGATCGCCACCGCGGCGGCAGTACTGGCGGCCGTTCCGGCCGCGCTAGGCCTGGTCGGAAACGCATCGTTCGGAGAGAGTGTCCCGGTCCAGGTGCCTTCGCAAGCCGCGACCGTCGACGACCACGGCACCGACCTGACGACGGCGAGCCCGACGACGGCTACCACAGCGAGCACAGCCAGCACCGAGACCAGCGACGACCACGGCGGGGACCGGACATCCGGCGAAGTTGAGCCGGGGGACGACCGCGGCGGCGATCGCGCGCCGGGGGACACCGAGGCCGAGCACCACCAGGGCAGTCAGAGCTCGAGCGCGACCAGCGAGTCCGAGGACAGCAGCGGACCGTCTGACGAAGCCGGGCCGGGCGACGACAACCGCGGCACCGGTTCGATCAACAGCGGCAGCGACGACCCCAGCACGGCGCCGACCCCCGCCGGCGCAGACGACAATGGCGGCAGCAGCGGCAGTCACGGTGGCGGCGGCGGAAAGGATGACGGTGCCGGTCATTCATGAGCGAACCTGACGACGACGAAGGCCCACGGTGGATCCCAGTCGCCGCGGGCGCTTCGTCACGTCCGGAAGCACCGGTCCGGGTGCCGCGGGTGTTCGTCCAGGTCATCGCCGGCGCCATCGTGGTGATCATCGCGGTCGCCCTGGTCGGCATCGTGGCGGCGCGGCGACTGGCCGAGGCCGAGGCGGTCAATGACGCCGCCAAGACCGCTGACCTGCTGGCGGACACGGTGGTGCAACCCGCGCTGGACGACGGCATCGTCACCGGCGATCCGACGGCGTTGAATTCCGTGAGCAAGGTGGTCCGAGACCACGTGCTGAGCCTCAACTCGATCGTCCGGGTCAAGATCTGGAACCCGGACGGTCGGATCCTGTACTCCGACGAACCGCGGCTGATCGGCCAGACCTTCCCGCTCGGCGAGGAGGAGCAGGACGTGCTGACCGACCCGCAGACCAGGGCGGACGTCTCGGACCTGCAGGCACCGGAGAACCAGTTCGAGCGGGACAGCGGGCAGCTGCTGGAGGCCTATCGCCCGGTCTGGACGAAGTCGGGCACCCCGCTGTTGTTCGAGACCTACTTCAAGTACGACGACGTGACCGCCCGCAGCGGGCAGCTGTGGCGGGGGTTCGCCGGGGTCACCCTGAGCAGCATCCTGTTGCTCGTGGTGCTGCTGATCCCGGTGCTGTGGAGGCTGCTGGACCGGCTCAGGCTGGCTCAGGGCCAGCGGGAGGCGCTGCTGCAACGGTCCGTCGACGCCTCCACCGAGGAACGCCGTCGGATCGCGGGAGCCCTGCACGACGGGGTGGTCCAGGACCTGGTCGCGACCTCGTTCCGGGTGACGGGCGCGGCGGAGCGCGCCGAATCCGTCGGGCAGCCCGCGCTGGGGCAGGAACTGCGCGGCGCGGCCAGGACGGTGCGGGCCAGCATCGGGGGCCTTCGCTCCCTGCTGGTCGACATCTATCCGCCGAATCTGGCCATCTCCGGGTTGACGCCCGCCCTGGAGGACCTGGTGTCGAGCGTGCGCTCCCGCGGGATCGCCGTCACCCTCGACCTGCCCGCGGGCACCGGGCTCGATCCGGCCGGCGAACGGCTCGTTTTCCGGGTCGCCCAGGAGTGCCTTGGCAACGTGGCCCGCCATTCGAACGCCTCCAGCGTCGTCGTCCGGCTGGCACGCGAGAGCGGGTACACGGTGCTGGACGTCGCCGACGACGGGATCGGCTTCGACGCCGGCCAAGCGCTCGCGCATCCGCCGGAGGGGCATTTCGGGCTCCGCGTGCTCGGCGACGTCGCGAGCCAGGCGGGCGCGGAACTCTGGCTGGCCAGCGCCCCCGGCGAGGGCACGCAGTGGCGGCTGCGGGTGCCGCGGTGACGGGGGGAACACGCGATGATCGGTGCCGGCGGCGAAGTGCCCGCGAGCCGGCCGCGGCCGGCGACGACACCACGATGGGAGGACGTGCGCGATGACCCGAGTACTGCTGGTCGACGACCACCCGCTCGTGCGGGCCGGTTTGGCGACGCTCATCGGGTCGACCGAAGACCTGGACCTGATCGGTGAAGCCGCCGGCGGCGAGCAGGCCGTCACCATGACCACCGAGCACGAACCCGATGTGGTGCTGATGGACCTGTCGATGCCCGGGATCGACGGGGTGGAGGCCACCCGGCGGATACTGGCGCTGCGCCCGCAGACCCACGTCGTGGTGCTGACGTCCTTCCAGGACCAGGCTCGGGTCGCCGACGCGCTGGCCGCGGGGGCCGTCGGCTACCTGCTGAAGGACTGCGATCCGCGAGACGTGTTGTCGGCCATCCGGTCAGCCGCGCAGGGACACGCTCCGCTGGATCCGCGGGTGGCGCGGGCGTTGCTACCGTCGGCAACGCCGAAGGTCGGCGACGGGCTGAGCGTCCGCGAAACCCAGGTGCTCCGACTGGTGGCGAAAGGCCTGCCCAACAAGCAGATCGGCCGAGCACTGGGCATCAGCGAACGGACGGTGAAGGTCCACGTCGGGCATCTGTTCCGGCGGCTCGGCGTGGCGGACCGCACCAGCGCCGCGATGTGGGCTCGCGACAACCTGCCCCCGGAGCCGACAGAAAGCGATTGATCGCCAATCCGTACCGCCGTGCCTGACGGCGTCCATGACGTCGCGCACGGCATCGCGCAAGCGAGCGGCAGCCGGCACTGCCACACAGCCGCGTCAGGCGCCGAAATCGGCACCGCTCGACGCGGGCCGACGGGTACAACGGCGTGGGATGCGCCGTAACCGGCACCGCGCGACGCGGGCCGAGAATCGAATAGCGCGATTTCACCGGGGCGCGATTTCACCGGGGCGCCCTCAGCGATCGCGATCGCGGGCGCTGGGCGTCGCCGCAGGCCGAATCGAAGTCATTGCCTGGGAAACACCCCCGACCACGATGCGGTGGCCGCCGGTACGCGACACGCCGAAAGGCGAGCGCAGAACGCGCAAGCACGAAGACCGGGTGGTGGATTTGAAATCGGATCACGCCGGGCCGGGCCCGCAGGTAACCCCAAAGAATTCCCCTAACATCCTTCAGTGGTGCAAAAGGCACACGATGGGTGAATTCGCACCCGATGGTCGGTATTGTTTCCACCCGATAGTGGCCCGCGGCAGACGACCCGCAAATGGCCACCATTGCCAGCGATCCTCGTCGATTGCTGCCGAACGTCAAGGGACCACACGGAAAACCCGGCCTGCGGCGTGCAGGCCGGGCTTCCGGCAATCAATTCGCGGTCGACGACTTTCAGCTGCCGTCACGACGGCGTCCCGAAGTCGTCAGCCAATGGCAGCGTGGTACTTCTCGACGACGTCCGACGGAACGCGCCCACGCGCGGACACCGAGATGCCCTGCGCCTGAGCCCATTCCCGGACGGCCTTGGCGTCGACCGCCGACGGCGCGGAATGCCGCGTTGTCTTGGCCGACTTCGCGCCGGCTCGCACGCGGCGGGCCGATGAGGTGAATTCGCCGAGGACCTTCCGCAGGCTCGCCGCGTTCTTCTTGCTCAGGTCGATCTCATAGACCTTGCCATCCAGGCCGAAGGACACCGTTTCGGCGGCTCGGCTCCCATCGATGTCGTCGGTCAGCGTCACGGTTGTCTGTTGAGCCATGGTGTGTGCCTTTCTCGAGTTGTCCGGGGATCCCGTGTCCATGCCGACGCATCGACAACTGACCACCTCGGGCGAGCCGAACATTCCATGGACGTCCCGCGACATCGCACCCGGTATTCACCCGAAGTGCCTCGAGGTAGCAGCGATCGGTTCGTCGACGATCCGGCGCTGACACAGCGTAGCGCTGATCCGGCACTTTGTCTCACACCTACCCGAGTTGGCGCGAAGAATTTCACTATGTCGGCAGTGACTACCTATTGGGGGCGATAGCCCGACGCCGCCATCGCACTCCCGGGCAAACCGCCGTTCCCCAACGTGCAGGGTTCACACCGATGCGGCCAAGTGAAGTCTGGCGAAAGTCAGTGCCTCGGCCAGATCGGTCTCCCGTTCCTCCTGAGCGACGTTTCTGGTCGAGATCTCCACCACAACTGCACCGTCGAATCCGTTGCGCGACAAGAGATCCAGCATTTCCGCGCACGGTTGCCCACCTCGGCCCGGCACCAGATGCTCGTCCTTTGCCGATCCTGAACCGTCACCGAGATGCAGGTGCCCGAGCCGGTCGCCCATCTGGGCGGCCAACTCCATGGCATCGATTCGCGAAGTAGCGGTGTGCGAGAGATCGAGTGTGAACCAGCGATGTCCGGCCGCGACAGGATTCCAGTGCGGACGATAGGAGTTGACCACCGCGCCGCGCACCTTGACGGGGAACATGTTTTCCACCGCAATGCGGACATCGGTCCGATCCTGGAGTTCGGCTACCGAAGGCGTAAACGTGGCCACCGCCGATCGCTGCCAGACAAATGGCGGGTGAACCACCACGGCGGTCGCCGACAGGCGCTCGGCCATGTCCACGGACCTCGCGAGTTTGACCAATGGGTCCGACGACCAGACTCTCGCGGTCAGCAGTAGGCAGGGGGAATGTACCGAAAGGACCGGTATCTGGTACTCCTGCACGAGATCGGACAATGCGTCGACGCTCTGGCTCACCGGATCGGTCTGCACCATGACCTCGACGCCGTCATATCCGAGTTCGGCGGCCAGCGCAAAGGCGGCGGCCGTCGGTTCGGGATAGACGGCGGCCGTAGACATGCCGACCGGAATTTCGGGTATGCGAACAGCATGGGCCACGCCCGCGAGGGCCTCGTCCCACTCCATTCCCACGGCCTCTCCTACACAAGCATCCGCTACTTCTTCGGCCTTGTCGTCCTTGTCCCATCCGGGCGGCGCGCCGGAGTTCGGGGGACAGCCGGTGTACGCCGCGCGATCCACCACGCTACCGGGATCACGCGGGCACCAGAGGCGAACGACCGGTGAAGCGGGACACCCGGTCAAACTTCGAGCTTGTAACCCAGTCCCCGCACCGTGATCAGATAGCGGGGCGCGGCCGGATCGGGTTCGATCTTGGCCCGCAGGCGTTTCACGTGCACATCAAGCGTCTTGGTGTCGCCGACATAATCCGAACCCCACACCCGGTCGATCAACTGACCCCTGGTCAGCACCCGTCCGGCGTTGCGGATCAGATATTCCAGCAGGTCGAACTCCTTGAGTGGCAGCGGTACCGGATCGCCGTGCACGCTCACCACATGCCGGTCGACGTCCATCCGGACCGGTCCCGCCTGCAGCACCGGCGAACCCGGATCCTCCGCCTCCACGCCGCGACGCAATACCGCTCGAATTCGCGCAATCAGTTCGCGGGTGGAATAGGGCTTCGTAATGTAATCATCGGCCCCCAGCTCCAAGCCGACGACCTTGTCTATTTCCGCGTCGCGGGCCGTGACCATGATCACCGGAACGGGGCCGCGTGCCCGCAACTGTTTGCAGACCTCGGTACCACTCATGCCGGGGAGCATCAGGTCCAGCAAGACGATGTCCGCCCCGTTGCGGTCGTACTCGGTGAGTGCGTCCGGCCCGTTGGCCGCGATCTGGGTGGTGAATCCCTCCCGGCGCAGCAGGAATGCCAGCGGATCTGCCATCGATTCTTCGTCCTCGACGATCAGGACCTTGGTCACGGGGCTCCTCGGTGTGCCGGTTCGGTGGTGTCCACAGGGGTCTGCTCAGCGCTCTGGCCAGCGGTACGGCTGGGTGTCGGGAAGGACTTGGGGACAACTACGGTGGCGGAACCGGCCGGGCGACCGGGGGCCGGGCGACCGGGGGCCGGGCGACCGGGGGCGTCGGGGTCAGGGGCCGGACGGCTCGGTGGGGCGTCAATGACCGGCAACCGCAGGGTGAACGTCGAGCCCGTACCCGGATGACTCCACAATGCGGCCGTTCCCCCGTGATTGGCCGCGACGTGCTTGACGATGGCCAGACCGAGGCCGGTCCCGCCGGTGGCCCTTGATCGGGCCGGGTCGACGCGGAAGAAGCGCTCGAACACCCGCTCCTGATGCTCGGCCGCGATCCCGATTCCGCGGTCCGTGACGGCGATCAGCACCTGATCGTCGCGCAGCACCCGGCTGATCGACACCACGGTCCCGGACGGTGAGTAGTTGATGGAATTGTCCACCAGGTTCGTCAGCGCCGTGATCAGCAGGGAGCGATCGCCGCGGACCAGCATTCCGGACGGACGGTCGGTGGTGATGATGATCCCGCCGTTCTCCGCGGCGGTGGAAACCCGGGAAACCGTCTCGTCGATCACCGCATCGATCTCGACCACCGCCATGTCCAGCAGCGGATCCGCCCCTTGCAGGCGGGAGAGCGCGATCAGTTCGTTGACCAGCGACCCCAGACGCACGGCCTCGGACTGTAGCTTGCCGGCAAAGCGCCGGACCGCCTCCGGGTCGTCGGCAGCGTCCACGGTTGCCTCAGCGAGCAGCCCCATCGCGCTGACGGGCGTCTTCAGCTCGTGGGAGACGTTGGCGAAGAAATCGCGCCTGACGTCTTCGACCCGTTGGGCGGCGGACTCGTCGGCCGCCGCCACCAGCACCCGGCCGCTGTCGAGCGCCCTGGCCACGGCGAGCACCGCGCTCGGCGGCGGAGGCGGCGACCCTACATGCGACGCGGCCAGCAGCGCAGCGGTCATCGGCACCGGCCGGATCTCGACGTCGACCGGTTCGCCGGAGATCGCGGCGCGGCCCGCCGCATCGGCGATCCGCGGATCGACGATCCCGCCGCGCAGCACCCCGAGCTCGGTGGCCCGCTCGTTGCTCAGCAGTGGCCGGCCCGCGCCGTCGAGCACCAGGTAACCGGTGCTGGAGCGGCGCAGCACTTCCCGTTCCAACGGTTCAGGTGGATCGCCCTCGGGCTCGGCGATGCGCCGGGGACGGCGGATGAGCACGGCACACGCCAGCCATCCCAGGATCGCCCCACCGAGGGCGGTGATCAGAAACCACAGAGCCGGCACATCGTGATGGTAGGTCGGCGACCGGTCCCGCCGTGCCGTCCGACGGGCGGATTGCGCCGTCATCGCCCTCCAGGCGGCCTTCGTTCACGAAGGATTCACCGGGAGGTCACCCGTTCGCCGGGTTCACCGGCCCTGGTTCGCGACGGCTGTGATGGCCGCGGCGGCGGCATCGGGATCGAGGTAGGTCCCACCTGGGGTGATCGGCCGGAAGTCGGCGTCCAGGTCGTAGCGCAGCGGGATCCCGGTCGGCAGGTTCACCTTCGCGATGCCCTCGTCGCTGATGTTGTCGAGCAGTTTGACCACCGCGCGCAGCGAGTTGCCGTGCGCGGCCACCAGCACGGTGCTGCCGGCACGCAGGTCGTCGAAGATCGGGCCCCGTAGGTAGGGCTCCATCCGGACAACCACGTCTGCCAGACACTCGGTCTTCGGCGCGAGGTCACCGAGATCGGCATACCGGGGGTCGTCGGCCTGGGAGAACTCATTGGTGTCGCTGATCGGCGGCGGTGGGGTGTCGTAGGAGCGGCGCCACAGCATGAACTGCTCCTC
>JBBQGJ010000241.1:0-10397 GCA_038322925.1 Mycobacteriales bacterium | reverse complement strand
CAGGGCTCGAAATGTCAGGGCTCGAAATGTCAGGGCTCGAAATGTCAGGGCTCGAAATGTCAGGGCTCGAAATGTCAGGGCTCGAAATGTCAGGGCTCGAAATGTCAGGGCTGGGTGGTGACGGTGAGGTTGTCGAAGCGGCCGACGACGGGCGCGTTGGTCGCGTTCGAGGACAGGTAGGCCTGCAGGCCGATGGTGCCGGGGTTCTGCAGGGACGCCTCGGCGTCGTTCACGGTCGTCTGGAAGGCGGCGGGTTCGCTGGTGCCGACCTTCCAGGCCTTGGCCGAGAGCGTCGTCGGGTTGGTCCCGGTGACGGCGAAGCTGACCCGCACCGTGTCGCCGACCGCGTAGGTCAGCCCGGCGACGGTCTGGTTGCGCAGGCTGGTTTCGACGCCGCCGACGACCTTGGAGATCTGCACACTGGTCGAGGTCGGCATCAGCCGCAGTTTCACCCGATAGTCGGTGTTGGTCGCCACCACCCGACGGACCATCACCGTCCCCTGCGTCCCGCTGCCGGTCGCCACCTTGTCCATCGCGAAGTCGAACGACCCGGTCACCGGGGTGCTGGATACCCCGGACAGGATCGCCGAGGGGCCGGCGTTCGCCCCGGCCATCCTGATCAGCCCGGACGAACCGTTGATCGAGAACAGCGCGGCGCTGCCGTTCAACGTCCAGGAACCGCCGACGTCGGCCGAACCGAAACCGTTCGCGATGGTGCGGGCGAAGGCGTCCGTGGCCACCGCGACCGGCGCGGCCGGATCGATGACGGTCACCGACTTGGTGACGGCGCCCGTGGCACCGTCGTCGTCGGTCACCGTCAGCGTCACCGGGAACGTGCCACCCGCCGAGTAGGTGTGCGACGCCGCCGACCCGGTTGCGGTGGCGCCGTCCCCGAAGTTCCAGGCGTACCCGACGACAGTGCCGTCGGGATCGGTGGACCCTGAGCCGTTCACGGAGGCGGTGAGCCCCGACGACGACGAGGTGAACGAGGCGGTCGGCGGCACGTTCGGCGGGGTTGCCACCGTGACGTCGTGCGTTGCGGTGCCGGTGGCCCCGGCGTCATCCGTCACGGTCAGCACGACGGAGTACGTGCCGTCCGCCGAGTAGGCGTGGCTCGCGGTTGACCCGGTTCCCGTGGTGGAGTCGCCGAAATCCCAGGCGTAGGAAGCGATCGACCCATCCGGATCGGCGGACCCGCCGGCATCGAGGTTGGCCGTCAGACCGGCGACCGTCGGGATGAACGCCGCCACCGGCGGATCGTTGACCGCGCTGACACTGACGCCGTGGGTGACCGCTCCGGTCGCGCCGCTGTTATCGGTGACCGTGAGCGAGATGGTGTACGTGCCGTCGGCGCCGTAGGTGTGCGTGGGCGGGGTGACACCGGTCCCCGTCGTGCCGGCCCCGAAGTCCCAGGCGTAGGACACGATCGTCCCGTCCGTGTCGGTCGAACCCGAGCCGTCGACCGTCACCTGCACACCCGAGACGGTCGTGCCGAACGCCGCCGTCGGCACCACGTTCGGCGCGGTCACGCTCACCGGGTGGCTGACAGTGGTTGTCGCGCCACCGTTGTCGGTGACGGTGAGAGCGACGGTGTACGTGCCGGTCGCGGTGTAGGTGTGCGACGGGGTGGCCCCGGTGCCCGTGGTGCCGTCACCGAAGTTCCAGGAGTAGGAGGCGACCGAGCCGTCCGGATCGGCCGAACCCGAAGCGTCGAAGGTCGCCGTCAACACCGTCGCGGTGGAGGTGAAGGCCGCGACCGGAGGCGTGTTCGGCGGCGGTTGGCCCTTGCCGATGGCCCACTGGGTGGCGACCTGGACGCTGGTCAGCGCGGTCGGGAAGATCGCCACCTCGTCGATGGCACCGTTGAAGAAGTTGCTGGCCGGCTTGTTCGACCATCCGGTCGCGATGGCGTCGCCGCCGATCCGCCAGTAGCCGAAGATGTCCTTGCCGGAGATGGTGTCCGCCCGTGCCGCGACCTGCGCGCCGTCGACATACAGGCGCATGCCGTCGGGCCCGAGGGTGGCGACCACCAGGTGCCACTGTCCGTCCCGGTAGGCCTTCGGGCTGACGATGCTGACGTTGCCGCGCGGCGTCATGCCGAAGTTGAACCGGCCCGTGTTGTCCATGTAGATCATGTGGTCGGTGATGGTGGAGTTGCCGGTCTGCGAGTCGCCGTACCCGACGATCTGGCCGCCGGAGGTCGTCGTCGTCTTGACCCACGCGGACGCGCTGAACACAGTCGGTGCGCTGGCCTGCACGGGCGAATAGACCCTGGCCGCGTTGGTTCCGTTGAACGTCGCGGCCGTGTTGGGGTCACCGACGAGAGCGCCGGGCGCGCCGAAGGTCAGCCCGGTGCCGGTGGTGCCGTTCATCGATCCCGCCCAGTCCACGGCGGTGCTGCCGGCCGGGTCGCCGAGCCGCCAGAGGTTCGAGGCGCCCTGGCCGGCGATGAGGTTCGCGTAGGTGCTCGCGCTGCCCGTTCCCGATGCGGTGATCGTCGCGGTGTCGCCGATGACCTGGTTGCCGGCCGCATCGGTGACGTAGAGCCGGTAGCGGTACGAGGTGCCGGGTGTCAGCCCGGCATCGGTGAAGGCGATGTTCGGCCGTTTGAAGAACGTCGACTGTACCGGCGTCTGATACACCGGGTGCTCGGTGTCGCCGTCCCGGATAACGCTGTAATTGAGCGTCACGTCGTCCTGGTCGTAATTGGCCTGGAATGCCACCCGGACCGTTCCGGCGGCAAAGGAATTGAGGCTCGGCATGAATTTGCTGCCGGTGAGCACCGGACCCCGTTTCGCGGGTGCGATCGGCGTCACCGCAAAGCGCACGATGCCCTGCTGGCCGATGCCGTTGACGGTGGGGAATTCACCTCCGAGCACGACGTACTGGTCATTTCCGGTGACCGCCCAGGCGGCCTGACTCTGCCCGGTGTAGCTGCCGTTGTCCATGTCCGGGAACCAGTTGATCTGCGAAGGACTCGGCTGTCCCACCCAGCTGGGGTAGCCGTGCGGATCCGGCGTGATGGTGCCGGTGGCTTTCTTGGTGAATGCCACGGCATGGTGCATGTAGAGCCCGCGGGGGACGGATTCGCCGTAACCGCCCATATTGCCGCAATAGTGCGCGTGGCTGACCGTGTAGACGACGGTCGCGGCCGGATAATTCGCATAGGTGTCGCCGTGGCAGTCTTCCATCCATTGGATGGCCCCCGTGGTGGGGTCCGCCGCGAACGTTCCCTCGAAGTTCCCGCCGGTGCCGAACACATAAGCATTTCCATAGATGTTCGTGCCGTCCGTGGTCAGCCCGAGAATGGCCGAATTGGGCCCGGCGTCCTGGATCGTCGAGGTCGCGGCCCACGGCAGCACAGCGCCGGTGGTCGCGTCCACCGCGGCGAGCCCGTAGGCGGGTGTGGTGCCAAGGTTCTGGAACTGCCCGCCGACGATCACCCGCGACTTGTCCGCCGTCACCAGGACGGCGTTGACATTATAGTCGGCGCCGGGATTCCAGCCCAGCACGGCACCGTTGGACGGGTTCAGCGCGACCAGCCGGCCCCGCTGCTGACCGCTCACGGTGGTGAAGGTGCCGCCGACGTAGACCGCGGAATCGGTCACCGAGATCGACTTGACCTTGGCGCCCACATTGGGCGCAAAGGCCGTGATCAGCGCCCCGGTCAAGGCGTTGAACGCCGCGATCCGGTACCGCGTGACGCCGTTGACGGCGGTGAAGTCGCCGCCGATGTACACCCGCGAGCCGTCAGGGGATTTCGCGACGACCAGAACCTGGGCGTTGGTGTTGGGCACGAAGCCGGTGTTCAGCGCACCGGTGGTCAGGTCGTAGGACAGGAAGTTGGCCCGAGCGGTCAGGTTGGTGCCAGGAGCGGCGCCGGCCGGGCGGGCGTTGGCGAAACTGCCACCCGCATAGACAGTGTTGCCCACGATGGCCTGTGACCACACCACACCGTCGACCTGCACGGTGGGCAGGCCGTCGGCGGTGACGATCTCGGAGCTGCGCTCACCGATCTGTCCTGGCGCTGCGTGAGCCGCCGGTGAGAGAACAACCCCGACTGCGAGACTGGTAGCGATCAGCACAACGACGGAAAAACTCGCCTGAAGGCGTTTACCGACGGTTCTGAGTCTGAGTCGCTCCTTCGAAACAAACCAGCCTCGATACATCCATCACCCCGTGGGTACGTTTCCGGTGAACAAAGCAACAGGTGCGTCGGTCGAATAGAGCACGGTCACCGAAGCGCCGTTCCGAACGTCGGCGGGCATGGTGAAGACATAGACACCTGTCTTCTTCTCGCCCGGTGCGAGCACCCCGGACAGCGGCGACGCGGGATCTGTGGTGATCGGCGATGTCGGAACACCGCCCGCTCCCTGCACATCGACGCTGACGCTGTCCAGGCCAATGGCGTTGGGCGAATCGTTGGAAATTTCGACGGTGATGGCCACCGCCGGCCCGCTGATCTCGCCCGGAACCTTTGCCTGCGCGTCGATGGCCTTCACCTCGGTGAGCTTGGCGCTGATCTGCCCGCCGAGATCGGACGCCGCGTCGAGCGGCACGGCCGAATTGGTGACCAGTTCACGATTGGGCACCACCTGGTTGATGTCACCGGAAGTCGGGGCCGCACCGGACGTCGACACCGGCGGGGCCGTCGTGGTGACGGCGTCGGCGGAGGGTCCCGCAACGGAGGCCGGCGCACCATCGGACGGTACGGTCGGCGCGGCACCGCTGTAGGAGGATGACGGATCCGACACCTGGGAGGCTTCGGCGGGGCCGGATTCCGTCGTCGAGGTCCCCTCCGAGGACACAGACGATGCAGACGAGGACGCGGCGTCCGTCGACGAGGAGGTGCAGGCGGCCGCGGTGAGCAGCAGGCCGATACCGACGATGCCGGCCAGCACAGTGTGACCGCTGCGGACGGACGCACCCGTGGCGCGCCGGGTGGTCATGACGTTCCTTCGGGAGTGGGCATGCCAGTAGGACGGCGATCCAAGCTCTGCATCACGCGGAACCACTTGACGGCAGCCAGCGCCAGGTATCCGGCGCTGCCCACGAACAGCAGCGTGTAGGCGGCGAAGAACACCATCGGCGCGCCCAGCAGCAGGAAGATCAGGCACAGCACGCCGTAGTCGGTCGGGATCACCAGCAGCGACCGCAGCGCCGAGGTGGCTTGCGGGCGGGTGCGGGTGGCGCCGGTGGTCAGCGCGGCACGCCGCTCCAGCTGCTCGTTCAGGATCATCCCGAAGAACGACACCGCGGCGACCACGGTGAAGCCGATCGGCACCAGCAGCCATGCGGGCCGGCCGAAGTCGAAGAACCGGTAGGCGGAGATCAGCACGGCCAGGTGCAGGCTGGAGATCTTGGTGGCGTCGATCATGTGGTCGAGCCACTCACCGGACGTGCTGCCACCGCCGCGCAGCCGGGCGAGCTGGCCGTCGGCGGAGTCGAGCGCGTATCCGATGGCCAGCGCCAGCATCACCCCGACGCCGAGCAGCCAGGTCGGCGGCACCAGCGCGAGCAGTGCGATCCCGGTGAACGAGAACAGCGCGCTGATCGCGGTCACGGCGTTCGGTGTCAGACCGAGACGGAAGGCCACGGCCGCGAAGTAGCGACCGGCGCGCCGATTGACGAAACGGGAGTAGGCGGGTGCGCCTTTGGATGACTTCTGGGCGGACCGCAAGCGCTGCAACGCCTCCGCGTACGAGGGTTCGCCGAAATCCGGAGTGCTGGGATCTGACTGCGCCGATGCCATGACGGAATCCTCCATGACATCGCGCCCGACCCTGTCGGTGCTCGTCACGCTTGCCCCCCGGTCACCGCGTACATCTCGACTCGCTCGCTGCTCACTGAACTCCCCCGTCGGAACCGGTCGATGGTTCCAACGGCTGATTGCTCTCTCGTCGAAACCCCGTATGACGCCGGCACACTCACGTCTGAATCCCCCGCTGAATTCGCCACGGAATTCGCCACGGAATTCGCCACGGAATTCGCCGGGGGATTCGCCGGCGAATTGCCGCGTGCCTTCACTCGTCGACCGGACCGCTGAGCGACCAACCGCCGGCACAGTGCTTCGTACCGGTCGGCGACGTCGTCCCAGTCGTAGAGCGACGCCCGTTCCGCGGACTGCTGCCCGCGGGCCCGGGTGCCCTCGACATCGGCCTCGCTCTGCTCCACCAGCCTGGCGACGTCGTCGGCGCCCGCGAAGTACAGCCCCGATTCGCCGAGCACCTCGCGGTTGAAGATGACGTCGAAGGCGGTGGTCGCCGCACCTGCCCCGAGGGCGCGCAGCAGCGAGGGGTTGGTGCCGCCGACGGAATGCCCGTGCAGGTAGGTGAAGCTGTTGGCGTAGAGCTGGTCCAGCAGCTCCTGGTCCCACACGCCGCCAAGGAACCGGACCCGGTCGTCGGCCAATGCGTGCACCTTGCGGGTGTACTCGTCGGCATAGGGGGCGGATCCCACCACGATCAGCGGCAGGGTGGCCGCGCTCTTGCGGTAGCCGTCGACGATCACGTCGACGTGGTTCTCCGGCTCGAATCGGGCGACCACGAGGTGGAATCCCCCGGGGCGCAACCCGAGCTCGGCGATGCGGTCGGAGGCATCGCCCTCGATCCTTGGCGCGCCATAGGAAATCAGGTCGGTATCGGCGTCGAATTTTTCGCGGTAGTAGTCCGCAATCCCGACCGCATCGGCGATCAGCGCTTTGGACCACCAGACCGCCAAGCGCTCGGCGACCTGGTAGTAGCGACGCCCGACCGGACCCCATTTACCGCGCTGCCACTCGAGTCCGTCGACGTGGGTCGCCACCGGAATCCGTGACATCTTGATGACCGGCAGCCAGGGAGAGTTCGCCGAGTTGAAAACGACGGCGACGTCGCTGCGATGGCGGGCCAGGTGCGCGACGGACAGACCGGTGTGGCTGAGCGTCTCCAGGCTGCGGCGCTTGAGCGCACCCAAATGGACCAGGGACATTCCGCGGTAGCTGCTCGGTTCCGGTGCGGAGTGCGAGGAGTCTCCTGCGAGCCGGCGGCAGTACACGACGACGTCGTGACCGCGCGCGGCCAGTCTGGTTCCGACTTCCTCGACACAGGTCTCGAACCCGCCGTAGCGCGCGGGCACCCCGCGGGTCCCGACCAGAGCGATGCGCATCGGCTGGGCCCCCGACCCAGCGGGGGTCACGATCGGTCACCCTCGGCATCGCCCGTGGTGGCGTGCCCCTCCGAGCCGAAGGCGGCGTCATCGACGCCGGCGGTGAGCAGCCGGCCGGAAGCAACCAGACCGGGGCGCGCGCTGCGTGCGGCCCCGATCAGGCCGGCCAGCACCGCCAGCATGCCCGCAAGCAGCCAGACGGTGGTCGCCACCGGTATTCCGAAGACCGCGTAACCGGCCGGGCTGGAGGAGTCCATGGCAGTCGCGGTCGCGTCAGCTGCGCCGGCCGTGGTGGCAGCGACAACCAGAGCTGCCGACGACATCGCGCCGACTGCGGCTGCACGGGCGAGCACACCGGATGAAGTCGGTATGACACGCCTCCAACTGCGGGTCCTGCCCACGGCAACAGCCCCCTAGAGCTTGGTCAAGTGTCGCACTGCACAACGTTGAACGGCTGCGCTGAGCTGTCCCCGTCTCATGCACATAGGCCCGTTTGGCTGTTCAAATATAACCGGAGGTGACCAAATAACCCAAATGTCATGTGGCAAATCCCCCGTCGTTCACCCGTTCGGGCTAATAGCTCTGACTGAGCGCGAGCCAACCGACCCGTATCGTCACGATGGCCCATTGCGGGCTGACGTCGGCAGGGTCGTCCCAATCTGCTCATCGGGTTTGCCGGCCCGGTCGTTACCCGGCGGCCGAACCTGCCGACGACCGATCGTCGGGATCGTCGCCGGGCAGCCCGTGTCATCCGCGCGTGATGGGAGTGGTTCAGTATCGACGCATGAGCGATCTCGACGTGCAGAAGTCCGTCGCCAACACTCACCTCGCCGAGCCCACCCCTTCTCAGCCGGCGGCGCGCAAGGGCAGCGAGGACGGCGCCGAACTGCGAGCCGACGTCCGCCGGGTGGCCTCGCTGCTCGGACAGACCCTGGTCCGCCAGCAGGGACCGGAGCTGCTGGCGCTGGTCGAGCGGGTGCGGTCGCTGACCAAACAGGCGCTGGAGGCCGACGCCGAGACCGATCGCCGCGCGGCCACCGACCAGGTCAGGGAGATCCTGGCCGAGCTGCCGATCTCGACGGCCATGGATCTGGTCCGGGCCTTTGCGACGTACTTCCAGCTGGCGAACGGCGCCGAACAGGTGCACCGGGTCCGTGCCCTGCGCTCTCGCCCGGCGACCGATGGATACCTGGCCACCGCCGTGGCCGAGGTCGCCGCAACGCTCGGGCCTGATCGGCTCGCCGAGGCCATTGCCTCGCTGGCCGTAGAGCCCGTTTTCACCGCGCATCCCACGGAGGCGAGCCGGCGATCCGTGCTGATCAAGATGCGGAGCCTGTCGCACATCCTGGCCATCCGGACGCCATCGGGCTCAGGCGCCCGAGCCCGGCAGGACCGGCAACTCGCCGAGCTGATCGACCTGATCTGGCAGACCGACGAGCTCCGCCAGTTCCGTCCCTCACCGGTCGACGAGGCCCGCAACGCGCTGTACTACCTGGAGGCCATCGTCGGGGACACCATCCCGCAGCTCACCGCGGACCTGGCCGCAGAGCTCGCCGAGCACGGTGTCACCCTGCCGGTGGATGCGGCCCCGCTGTCGCTGGGTACCTGGATCGGCGGCGATCGCGACGGAAACCCGAACGTGACCGCGGCGATCACCCACGAGGTGCTCGAACTGCAGAACCAGGCAGCGATACGCATGGCCATCGGCAAGATCGACGACCTGATCATCAACCTGTCCAGCTCGACCAAGATCGTTCCGGTCTCGCAGGAATTGGCCGATTCACTCGAGGCCGACCTGATCCACCTGCCCAAGCTCGATCCCAAGGTCAAGGAACTGAACAGTGAGGAGCCACTGCGGCTCAAGCTGACGTGCATCAAGGCGAAGTTGATCAACACCAGGGCGCGGGTGGCGGCCGGTCGGGCACACGAACCGGGTCGGGACTATTCACAGCGCAGCGAGCTGCTGGCCGACCTGGGGATCGTCAGCCGGTCGCTGACCGAGAACGGCGGCGCACTGGCAGCTGACGGCATGGTCGCGGCCGTGCAGCGCACGATGGCCGTCAGCGGTCTGCACGTGGCGACCATGGACATCCGTGAGCACTCGGAGGCGCACCACCAGGTCCTTGCCCAGCTCATCGACCGGATCGGCGAAGAACACCGACCCTACAACGATTTCACCCGCGAAGAGCGCCGCGACCTACTGTCCGCCGAGCTGACCTCACACCGCCCGCTGACCTCGCTGCCCGCACCGCTGGACGCCGCAGGCACAAGAACCTTCTCGGTCTTCACCGAGATCAAAGACGCTCAGGCTACCTACGGACCCGAGGTGATCGTCACATACATCACCTCGATGACCATGGGGTCGGACGACATCCTGGCCGCTGCGGTGCTCGCTCGCGAGGCCGGCCTACTCGACATCTATGGCACGCCGGGAGTCCCGGATCGAGGGCCCTACGCGAACATCGGTTTTGCTCCGCTGCTGGAAACCGTCGATGAACTGCGCAAATCCGCCGAGGTCGTCGACGAGCTACTCAGCGACCCAACTTACCGGGAGATCGTCCGGCTCCGCGGCGATGTCCAGGAGGTGATGCTCGGCTATTCGGATTCGAACAAGCAGTCCGGCATCACCACCAGCCAGTGGGAGATCCACAAGACCGAACGACTGCTGCGCGACCTGGCCGCCCGCCACGGAGTTTCGTTGACTTTGTTCCACGGCCGGGGCGGCACGGTCGGGCGCGGTGGTGGCCCGACGTACGACTCGATCTTGGCGCAGCCGCACGGTGTGATCGCGGGCGCGATCAAGTTCACCGAGCAGGGCGAGGTGATCAGTGACAAGTACGCCTTGCCCGATCTGGCGAAGGAGAACCTGGAACTCACCGTGGCTGCCACTCTGCGGGCCTCGGTACTGCATCAGGAGTCCCGGCAGACCCCCCAACAGCTAAGGGACTGGAACGGCTGGATGGAGACAGTCAGCGACGCGGCCTACTCTGCCTACGTCAAGCTCATTGACGACCCGGACCTGCCTGCCTACTTCCTGTCGTCCACCCCGGTTGAGCAGCTCGCTTCGCTGAACATCGGCTCCCGACCCGCTCGCCGCCCCGATTCGGGTGGCGGAATCGCCGGACTCCGGGCCATTCCTTGGGTGTTCGGCTGGACCCAGTCGCGGCAGATCGTGCCGGGCTGGTTCGGCGTCTGATCCGGGCTCAATGCGGCTCGGGAGGCCGGCCTGCAGCGTGTCCTCGCGGACATGC
>JBBQGJ010000240.1:0-10518 GCA_038322925.1 Mycobacteriales bacterium | reverse complement strand
TCCGGGTCGGTCGGGACGGCACCTTTGGGCCTCGGGCTGCTCTCTGCGGCGCGGTCGCCGGCTACTGGGTGGTCGATCCCAACGGCCGGGTCGGCGTGATCCTGCGCCGGCACGCCAAGCACGCGCCGTCGAGCCCCCGCCGCGGCGGGCGTCAGAACCCGGGACTGTTGGAGGAAGCCGGTCCCGCCTGATTTGCCGCTCCGCGGGTAGACGAGGGTCGGGGCGGGTTGCACCGCTCACCCGACGTGGGACCGCAGCAAGAATGGACACGGCGGCAGATCAAGGAGGGACGGCACGAGCCGATGGACTACCCCCAACTGAACGGCGAGACCTGTTGGCATCGTCCATCCCTCAACGGCAGGGCCGTGAACGTGCGATCCGCGGGCTTCGACATGGCGCCTGGGCAGCGCGGCAGGACCGCCGCGGCCGCGCCGGGAGCTTCGTTGACCGATGTGCGGTGTCGCACCTTCGATCCATTGTGCTGCAGATCTTTTCATGCCAGTCATCGGCGTTCACACTGGAAACGAGTAACTGACCTCTGGTTGCGATGGCGAGAGCAATGATGTTTTCCGCTCCGCAACCGGTGGCGTCGGGTTGTCTGTACACCGTCACCGAGGTATCCGGTCACCAGCCCGACAGGCTCGAGGAGTTTGTCGGTGACCCGGCGTTCACCGTGGCCAGGGACAGGCAGACCTGCTATGTCGGTGGTACGGGGGTGCGCACCCGGCCGTGATGTGCGGTTCCACCAGAAGGACGCCGCCACCGGTAAGGACATCCGGGCGTGGCGCATCAACGCCGGCGCTCATCGGTTCGCCGCACGCACGGTATTGCCCACTTCCAAGATCCGACCCTGACAGTAACCTGTCGATCTACTCGGGCGGTGGGTCATCATCGGTGGACGCAGGATCAGGGTGCGCCCCTGCCGCGGGGTGAAGCGGGGGATCGTTGAGCATGTCCCGGATGATCATGATCCCGGCGCCGGCGGTCACCGTTGCGAGCGTCGCCCACAGCCACCACGGAAGTCCGCCCGAACTTGGGTCCGCGTCCGCCGCGGAGGCGGAATCCGTGGGTGGCAGGGTCACCCTGGGGCGGGGCGATGTCGTGCCGGAACGAGCCGCCGGGTGCAGAAGCGTGAAGTGGACAACTCCGCCCACGGCTCCCTGGGCGGAGATCACCCGGTACGCGACGGCGTACTGGCCCGCTGCGGTGAGCGGCGCGACGGCGGCAGTGATGACATCGCCGTTGGTGGTTGGTGTTCCGTCCTGGTACTGCTAATCGTCGGGCCCGTTCACGACTACCATGGCTCGGAAGCCATCGGAGTCCTCAACCGGCTGGTTGAACGTGAGGCTGACCACGGCCGGTGGGTCGTTCACGGTCGATCCGTCGGCAGGGTCGCTGGCGGTGAGGGCATGATGCGCGGCGGCCGGAGCGGCGAGGCCGAGAGTGCCACCGATCACCAGGACCACGATCGCTATCGACCGGGCGACCAGCCGACGGCGGCCGCACCCCGAGTCCCAGCAGCTCGGTGGAGATGCCTGGTCGTCCGTCAACGGCCGCAAGGACAGCCTTTTACCAGGGCGCCGTTCGATCCGTTGCACCGATAAAGTGTCCACCCCCGCGGCCACGCACCCGCCCACTGCTGCTACCGATGCAATGCCTGCTCGTCTTCCAGGGTGTCCTCGGTGATCGGTTCACCGAAGGCGGTGAACATCCCTGCAGTGGGAAACACCAAACCGTTCAACACCTTGAGCAGGGTGGATTTTGCCGGAGCCGTTCGGGCCGAGCAGGGCCGTTTCTCCCCACGGGCAACGGTCAGGTCGACGCCGTTCAGGGCGGGGAACCGGTCCAGGTAGCTGTAGAGCAACCGTGAAGACCAGCAGCGGGGTCACCGGGTACCGCATGGACGTGTCCGTGATCTGCGGGTCGGTCACCGAGGTTGGTTCTGGCCGGCTACCTTTTCGCGGGGTCGCGCACACCAGACGCCGCCACCGGTCCCAGTCGGCTGTTGCATCAGCGGTATTGAGCGCCGATCGCGACTGGTCCTGTCGGGACCCACCGCCGAGGCTATCTCTTTCGACGCTGGTAGCGCGTGACTATTGAATCCTTCTTGCCACAGGTGGCGGTCCCTGTCAGAACAGTGCCCGACACGTGTCGCGCAACCAGCTGAATCCAGAAGAGCCTTGGCAGGGCCGCTTTCGTGGTGCAGTGCCCGATGCACCCGAGAGAAGACGGATTGCCGGCCGATTGGCGTGGTAGCCCTCCGGCCATCGGTGATGGCGATGAGAACGTCGCTGTGGGTGATTGTTGGCCCTGGCGCGACGTCCCATGCGGCGCGCCCGTATTCCTGCAGGAAGTAGCTGGCTTCTCCGGGTCTAAGCGCCAGAATGGCGGCGCATATTCGGCGGTGTCGGTGTGGTCGGCTGTACTGAACTTCACCGCACCACCGCAGCATGACCCCGGCAGGGGAGGGACACCGATGATCACCACCGCCGACGCGCCCGCCTGGCTCCGCCGCTCCGACCAGGCCGTCAACTGGGCCCGCACCATGCTCCAACCCCGCCGCGCCGTCGTCATCGACTGCGAGACAACAGATCTGCCGGGCGGCGTTACTTGGTAACGACGGTTATCAGAACCTGCGGAATAGCACGCGAACGAGTCGGCTCGGCTGACGGAAAACCGCGTGCCAGCAGGAACTCTCAGCCCCGACCATAACCCTTCAGGCCAAGAAATGGTATCCCGGGTGATGCAGGATTCACGCATCTGAGGGGCGAGCTTCCGATCTGCGCAAACCGTCAAGCTACCTGCCGCGTCAGCCGCGCAGTCCGATGACCCAATCGAGCGACCGTCAGATCAGACGTGATGTCAGCGCGCGACGTATGGCACCCCGGTGACACCGGGCCCAGTCCGGCGAGTTCACCGTGTGTGAGGGACCACAGCCGTCACCACCGTGGCCGGCATCGGTGCCCACCACCCAGTCAGCACGGCCAGGGGCCGGATCCGCAGCGCCATCGCACACAACAGCTGGCAGCGGTAAGAGTGGACCACCTGGCCGAAAACACCAGGCGCCGACAAGTTCGTCATCACCAAGGGGCCGGCGCATCATGGTCACCGCTGAACTGGCCGTGGTCTTCACCAGCAACGGCGGTGTGGTCGCTGTCGGCGGCGACGGGTGGGCGTACCGAGGTGCCGGCAGGGAAGCGTGGGCGTTGACGTTGCTCGCCGATCCCTTGAGGGAGCATCCCGACGGCGCTTTTCCGCCGCTTTGAACGACTGCGCTGCAACGAAGCTCACCTGCCCGGCTGCTGTGGCGGAGTCAGGTCGCTGTCCGAAGGTGGAGCGGGGGAGATGACCTCGTCGCGTATGCCTCGTATCCGCCCCGCCGGGGCGGTGATCGGCCTGCCCCCGCAGCGTCGGGATCAGGCCCAGAGAACACCACGACCTGCAGCCGCTGCAGCCACGCGCAGCTCGTGCAGCTGCGCGAGGCGGGTGTCTGCCCCACCCGGCCGGTCGGCTGCAATTCACCATCACCACTCCGCCCTGCTCCTGCTCGTCGTGTGCGGGCACAGCGGCATCGGTCGGTTCACGGCCATCGCAAATCACTACCCGGCCCAGCAGGTCGTCCGCGGCGGACTTGGCACAGTCACCGTCCCACTCGAAGCCCAGCAAAGCTGCGAGGTACCGCGGCGTTGCTGCTCGGGACGTTCACCTCCGTGAACGACAGACCATAGCGGGCAACACATCCCCGCCGTGGATGGCGCACAGCTCACGATCGTCGTCGAGGTAGGTGGGGGACCAGCACCTCTACAAGTTCATGCGGGGACGGTGATGCCGTCGCAGAGGATTCGGGTCTTTTCTCCCGCGACGCTTCCGATGAGGACGCAGGACCGCTGTTGGTAAGTGGTCCAGACCCGGATGTCGTCCCCGGTGACCTGCCAGTAGCGCCAGCAGACGCCTTGATGTCCATGGATCCGCTCACAGTTGGCGGGGTCGCTGTAGGCGGCATCACGGGAGAGTGTGCCATCTGTGAGGACAGCACGAGCTCTGGCGCTGGCGGGTCGAGCGGTCCCGTCGTCGACGATGACGAACAGGGTGCCGGTGGGGGAGTTCGCTTCTTGCGCGGTCTGGACGCTCATGTGCGGATAGGGAAACGTTGGCGGTGCGGCAACAGCCGTTCCTGCGGCGAGCAAAGCTCCCTTCCCGGCAATGATGACGAAAATGGCCAAGGCTGCGACGACGGCCGACCCGACCCGCCGGGTGGTGATGTTCAAAGTGGTTCCCCCTGAGTGAGTGTGGTACGCGACGCGGTACCGGGCGTTCTGATGTCCCGTCGGTGGAAGTGGCCGGCCCATCGGCTTGCGTGGGTCAGAGGCGCGTCCGGGAGTCAGGTCTCGATTGTCACGGTGACCAAGTCCCCACTGCTGTTCGGGCTCTCCTCGAACGTCGGCACCCCGGTGCCTAGCCGGAGGGGTTCCGCTGTTCTCCGCTGGGCCCTTACTTCCCGGCGTCTTCCTTTGTCCTGGGCGCGTTCCCTGCAGGTCGCCGTCGAGGATTTCAGGGTGGATCGTGACCGTCATCGGATTCTGATTCTCCTCAAGGTCGGTGGCTGCCAGAGGCAAGCTATGCCGCCCATCTACCGGATGTTGCAGATCCCGGTGGTCGCTGCTCCTGCTGCCCATCGCGGGTGTCACCCGAGTCTGCACATCTGCAACATAATCCGGTGGGCAGTGAATCCACTCCCAGGAAAGAGCTTCTCCCCTTCGATCCAGCGACCCATGGCTCGTTCGATGTCCGTTGACTTGACCCCTGGGGTGGCCAACAAGGCCGCCGAGGTGAAACGGTCCGCGGCCGCGGCGCACGCCGAGGTCACTCGCCATACGCCGACATCGCGGTGCCCGACCCCGCTGTCGCCCACCACAACCAACCAGCATGGGGAGGAGACCAACTGAACGCGGTTCAAGGGACGCCGGCGCGGCGACCGACACGTCCTCCGCGTACGACTGGCACCCCCATATGACCAACAGCGGCGAGTGGTATCACGCCGCAGGCTCGCTGTTGTCGCAGAGTTGCCCGAATGCAACAGCCACCGGGGGATACCTGGGACCATCAGCGGCGTGAGCGCCGACCAAACCCGACGACCGGCAGGCGACGACCCCGCGCCGTGGGTGATCGACCGGTTCCACGGCGAACATGGCTGGCCGTCCAACTTCGGGGCCGGTGAGTGCGAGCTTGACGGGGTCACGTACCGCAGCCGTGAGCACGCCTTCCAGGCCGGGAAATCAGAGGACCCCACCTACCGAGCGAAGGTGCGAGCTGCCGCAACACCAGGAGCTGCGAAAGGCCTCGGCCGGCGGGCAGTGTTGCGGCCCGACTGGGATGCCACCGTCCGGTTCACCATCATGGAGCAGGCTCTCCAGTCAGCTTTCACCAGAACCGCACTGCGACAACAACTCGTAGGCACCGGGGATGCCCTGCTCATCGAGGGCACCGGCCTCAACCCCCGACACTGCGAAAGGAGTGGGAGCGGCGGGCCCCGTTTCAGGGCCGGGGTGAGCGTTTGGAGCTGACTGTCGGACCCTACTGAAAGGATAGTTTTGTGCTCGCCGGACGCCGATTCAAGATCAGGTTCACCCCTGATCAGTTGGCGTACGCAGACCGGGTGGCCGGCACCTGCCGAGCGGTGTGGAATACCGGCCTCGCGGAGCGGCGGATGTACCGGCGGGACCACAAGTGGATCAACTACGGCCAGCAGTGCAGGGAATTGGCGGACGCCAAGACCGATCCCGAGTTCAGCTGGCTAGCCGAATCACCCGGTCATTGCCTGCAGCAAACGTTACGGGACCTGGACCAGGCGTGCCGTGACCACGGCACCTGGTCGATCAATTTCCGCGCCCAGCGGAAGTGGTCACCGTCGTTCCGGTTTCCCGAGGGGTCGAAGCTGCCCGTCAGCAGGCTGTCGAAGCGGTGGGGAAGTGTGCGGATCCCGAAGTTCGGTCAGGTCGTTTTCCGCCGCACCCGCGGGCTGGGCGGCCAGGTCCGGTCCGCGACTATCACCCGCGAAGGCGTGCACGGTGACTGGTACATCGTGTTCCTGGTGGAAGACGGGATCCCGCCCCGAACTGTTGATCCGGCGAAACCCCCGGTCGGGATCGACCGGGGCGTGGTTGTTGCCCTGGCGTTGTCCGACGGCCGGATGTTGGACCAGGCATTCACCACTCGGGCCGAGCAGGAAAGCGTCGCCCTCCTGCAACGCAGAGCCGCCCGACAGCAAGGCCCGCGGGTGCCCGGCACCCGGGGTAAAGCCGGTCGTCGGAAACCGTCGAAGAGGTGGTTGGCCACCCAGGCCCAAATCAACAAGAAACTGGCGAAACAACGTCGCCGACGTGATGATTTCACCGTTAAAGCCGCCACCGAATTGACAGCACAGCACAGCCTGATTGGGCTGGAGAAGTTGCAGTTGCCGAATATGACGAAAACCCCGGCGGCGAAACCGGACCCGAACCAGGCCGGCGCGTTCTTGCCCAACAGGGCAGCAGCGAAGGCCGGGTTGAACCGGGCCATCCTCGCGAAGGGGTGGGGCAAGTTCGCTCGCGCCCTACACCACAAAGCCCGGTACACAGGCACTCTGATCGTCATGGTGCCGGCCGCGTACACCTCCCAGCGTTGCCGTCAATGTGGACACATTGCCAAGGAGAACCGCGAAAACCAAGCGGACTTCCAATGCATCCAGCGTGGTCACACGGCCAACGCTGACACCAACGCAGCACGCAACATTCTGGCCGCCGGGCAGGCGGTTACTGGACGACCCACGGAACCTGGGCGTCAACCTCAAATCGCAGCATAAGACCCTGCGGTTTGGAATCCCCGCCCTTTCAGGGCGGGGAGGATGTCAAAATCTGTGGAGGTGCTGCCGATGCCCCAAACACGGGCGCATCCCCGGCGGCAACCACCTCGGGCTGATCCTGATGGCAGTGCGGGCGCGCCTGGCCGCGCACCCGTACGACAGGTGGACCCGGGTTGCCGTCACGGGGCACAGGTCGTTGACAGCGCAGCAAACCGAGTGGGTGGCTTCGGAGCTGCCGAGAGTGCTCCGGAAGCTCGCCGCTGACCATGACACCACCACGCTGATCAGCGGGATGGCGGTCGGCGCCGACCAACTCGCCGCCCGGGCCGCTATCGACACCGGTGTGTGCTTGTGGTCGTACCTGCCGCACCCGCAGCAGGCGGACCGGTGGCCGCCATCGGCGCGGGAACGGTGGACGCGGTTGCGAGCCGCCGCAGCACGCGACGTTGTCCTCGCCGACGGTTACGACGTCGCGAACCTACACAACCGGAACCGGCTGATGATCCGCGACAGCGCCGCAATTGTCGCCATCCACGACCCAGCCCGCACCACCGGCGGCACCCACGAAACTCTCCATACCGCTGACATGCGGCGCCCCGCCATACGCATGAACATCTCCACCCACACCGTGACCATGAGCTTGCTGCGGGGGTCCCAAGTAGCTCGTCCCCGGTGAGTTCCGCTGTCGGGGGGGTTCGCGGTGGCCCTGGTCAGTGGGTGACCGCACGGGGTGGGAGGTGTTGTTGCCATTGATATTCCCCTGCACCCTTGGCACGTGTTGCACACCACTCACCGGCCGGTTGTCGGGGCGGCCCGGTCCTGACGGTGTCCTGGTGGGCCGGATGAGGTCGCCGGCTCCGTGGCTGCGGAGGCGGCGGGCCAGCCACACGTCGGATCGGCCGAGTTCCTGACTCATCCGTTGGATGCTCCACCCTGCGATGTCCCGGTTCACGACATAGTCGGTGAGGGTGCCGGTCCAACCCACCTTGTCGAGTGTCTGCCGTTCCCGTTGTTCTTCGTTGCTGCGCCGGGTCACCCCGGCATGGTCGAGCAGGGTGGTGATCCGGGCGGCGGTCAGACCGGTGCGGCGACTGATCTGTCCGCCCGTGCAGTGCTCGATCTCGGCCATGAATCTGAGGTAGCTGGGCAGGTCGGGGAACCCGGCCTGCTGTGCGGCGATGCCCGCGCGTTGCTCAGCTGTCGGTGGAATGGTCAGCCGATCGGCCAAGCCGTCGCGGCGTGCCCGGTAGGTCAGCCACGGCACACTGTGCCCGAGGGCGTCGCCCAACTGCTTCGGGCTGGTCCCCGGTGGGTGCGCGAGCAGGAAAGCGGCCAGGGTCGGGTAGCCCACCCTGGCCAGGGCTCCGGCCTCTACAGGGTGCGCCGGGTCCAGCCGGCCGGGTAACGACAACTCGTCCAGGACCGCGACCACCGGCTGGCGGGCGCAGCCGAGTTCGGCGCTGATCCTGCTCACGCTGATCCCCGCCCCGTGCCGGTCCATCAGGTAAGAAGTCAGGTCGGCGAAGCCGAGCTCGACCGACCGAGTACGCATCCGTTCCCGGAATGCCTGCTGAATGACTTGGTTGCCCCGACGGCCGCGTTCCCTGAGTTGCCGAACTCGTTCCGGGCGGCGGGTGCTTTCTTGGATCGCCCGCCGACTGGTTTGCCCGGCCCGCCGGATGAGTTCACCGCTGCGGGCATCCGCGGCGCCGGCTTCCAACATTGCCCGGAGCTGCGGTTCTTGGCGCATCCGCTCAATGGCCGAGGCCCGGCGCTGCGCAGGCCGCGACGGGGCCTCCAGCACCGTTCGGAGACCCAAGCCGTACATCTCCCGGTAGCGGGCGACGGTCAAACCGTGCCGGGCCGTCAAATGCGCGCCACTGACCGTGTTGAACCACCGCCCACAGGCCGCGCACTGCACGGTCCCCGATTCGCAATCAACTTCCAGGACACCAACCTGCCCGTACACCGGCAAGCCATTTGGGAGCCACCCTTGACTTCCTCCCGGACGTGAACGACCGGGATTCCTTCCATACCGCTGTTCATGCGGCATTCCGGCGGGTTCCCGCTTCACTGCCGATTGCCGGGAGAAGACCCGGTCTGACATCGGCTCCACGGGCGTTTCCGGTCTCTGCCAGCCCGGCAGCGACCTTGCGACCTTCGATGAGAATGTTCAGCGCGGCGTTCCGGTCGCGGTCATGCGTGACACCGCAACCCTCGCAGGTCCATTCCCTGACCTGCAGCGGCTTCCGCCCCGAGTTTCGCCCGCAGTGCGAGCAGAGCTGACTGGACGGGAACCAGCGCCCGACCTTCACCACCTGCCGGTGGCACCGTTCGGCCTTCTCCTCCAACAGCCGGACCAGGGTGGCCCAGCCGGCGTCGTGCACGGACTTCGCCAGCCTGGTGCGGGCCAGCCCGGCTACCGCGAGGTCTTCGACGTACACCGCTTGGTTGTCGCGGATCAATCGCAGAGCCAGTTTGTGGTGCCCGTCCAGTCGGGTTTCCCGCACCTTGCGGTGCAGCTCAGCTGCCCGGGTGACGGCCTTCTTGCGGTTGTTCGACCCCTTCTGCTTCCGGGCCAGGGACTTCTGTGACCGTGCCAGCGCTCGCGCCTTGCGGCGCAGATGCCGGGGGTTCTCGATGATCTCACCGGTGGACAGCACGGCCAGACTCGTCAGGCCCAGGTCGACACCGACATCGTTGGTGATCACCGGCAGCGGCGTGGCCTGAACCTCGACCACGAACGACGCGTAATAGCGGCCGTCGGCTTCCCGGATGACCGTGACCGATGACGGAACCGATGGCAGGTCCCGGGACCATTCGAGTCGGACGTTCCCGACCTTCGCGATCCGGACACCTTTCGCGGTGACGCCGAAGCCGTTGCGGGTGAGGCGGATCGCTTGCCGGTTGTCCTTGCGGGACCGGAACCGCGGGTGACCGACCTTCCGGCCCTTCCGTTTCCCGGACATGGAGTCGAACCAGTTGCGGAACGCGCGCCGCGCGTCCTGGCAAGCCTGGACCAGCGCCACCGAGGCGACCTCGGCGAGCCATTCCCGTGCCGGGGTGGTCTTCGCCAGGGTGATCACCCGGCGTTGCACCTCGGTGTCGCTGATCTTCTCACCGGCCTGGTGGGCGGCGTCCCTGGTGCGCAGAGCGTCGTTGAACACCACCCGTGCGCACCCGAACGTCCTGGCCAGCAGTTCCTGCTGGGCCGGCGTCGGGTACGCGCGGTACCGGTATCGGGCGAGCACGCCCCTACAGTGCCATCGTCCACCGACAACGCCATCCGTCGAGGTAGGGCGTGCGTTTCCGCGCTGCACGTGCACTTGGTTCTTTGTAACCAAGTACCGGCGAAAAGGTGTTCAACTCAGACCCAGATCCGTGGTTAGGCCGGCCTTGGAAAGGGTGTCGTGAACGTGAGGATGCCCTCTGACATGGGAAAATGGGGCTGTCTAAGGCTTCCATTACCCACACCAGAAGGGCATCGGTTTGATGTTATCTGTTGTCGCGTCGTCTCGGGGTGCCTCTCGCCGTCGTGGGGGCCGTCGGGTGCTGATCGGGCCGGCTGATCCGCGGGTGACCGGTCATGCGGGTGTGGCGGCGGTGGCCGAGTTGGATCGGGTGTTGGGTATCTCCTCGGCATTGGATGATGCCGTGGGATCGATCAAGACCCGCCG
>JBBQGJ010000239.1:0-10540 GCA_038322925.1 Mycobacteriales bacterium | reverse complement strand
GGGACTTCCGTGACGGGATTGTGTAGGAACTCGATCGTCACGGGGCGTCCCCTGTCGTCCCATCAGCAACACTTGTCACATCCGTCACACACGTAACCGCTGGTCACCGGCCCTGAACACCGACCTTGCCGAGCCCCTGGCCACGCGGGCACCTTGGAATCGACGGATTCTCGGGCCGCACGCACGTCGTCCGCGAACCCTTCGTCCAAGTGCGATGACTGGAGCAATGCGAGCACGCCGGCGCCGTTCCCATTGGTGGCTGGTCCGATCGTCGCGATCCGTCGCCCCCCGCGGGTCACAATCACGGTCTGACCCCGTTCCACCTCGTCCTGCAGCGCAGCAAAGGATCGACTGGCCTCGGTTGCTGTCACGGTTCGCACAAAAATCAGATCATCTGATCTTGGCGGGGTCTTCACGACGTCGCCCATCGGCACGCGGCTCAGCTGAACAGCTTCACCTGCGCCGTGGTGTCGCGGACCACCAGGGTGGGTTCGATCAGCGTGCGGCGCGGCTCGATGCCGGGAACGTCGAAACGGTCAAGAAGAGCGCGACCGGCGGACGCGCCGACTGCTTCGCTGCGGTCGTCGATCGAGGTGATGCTCAGATAGCGAGATTGCGCCAGCGGCGAGTTGTCGTGGCCGATGATTGAGACATCGGTGGGGACGCTCAGGCCGCGAGTTCGGATGGCGGCAAGCGCGCCCAGCGCCATGGTGTCGTTCGCGGCGAAAATGGCTGTGACAAGAGGGTTCTCGCCGAGCAGCTGGGTCGCCGCCCGGTAGCCGTCCTCCTCCGAGGTGTCCTGCTCGTCGCCGGTCACCCGGGGCGTCAGGCTGGCCTCCGCGAGGCGGGAGGTGAAACCCTCCCGTCGGTGGGCCGCCGGCCCGCTGGTGCCGGTGAGGTGACCGATGGTGCGGTGACCGAGCCCCAGAAGGTGGTCGGCGGCCATCCGTCCGCCCATCTCGTCGTCGTTGGCGACCAGATCGGCTCCGTCGGGGAGAGCGGTGCGCCACCCGGCGACAACGGTCGGCCCTTCCCAACCGCGGAGAAGTTCGACGTCCGGCTCGCCGGCGATGATCAGGCCGTCCAGATTCGTGGACAGCAGGCTGCCCGCACCCTGCTCGGCCAGGTGGGCGTTGAGCCGCCTGTCGGTCACCGTGAGGTGATAGCCGTCGGCGGACAGCGCGGATTGGATGCCGGTCACCAGGCCGACGAAGGACAGGTTGCGGAAGTCGTCGATGACGACCTCGACGCTCTTCGTGCGATGGCTGGCCAGCAAGGTGGCCGCCCGGCTGGGTCGGTAGCCGAGGTCGTCGATCGCGGCCAGGACCGCGGCCCGGCGTCCCGCACTGACTCGACTGGAGCCCTGGAGTACCAGCGAGACAAGGGATTTCGACACGCCCGCCTGGCGCGCGACGTCGTAGATGGTCGGCCGCTGGATCGGGCTCTCGGGCATCACCATCCGGCAGGCTCCTCCCCGGCGGGTGCGCAGAAAGCCGCACCGACCAACCTTTGACAGGACATTCAGTGTATGTCATCCAAGTGGAGCGCTCCAAGTGGAGCGCTCCAACACTCCCGGGGGAATCCCCGCCTCGACTGACTTCACAGGAGAAGACATGGCCGATGGACTCGGTGTCGCCGTCATCGGCGCCGGCATGGCGGGCAGGGCCCACGCGGCCGCCTACCGCACGGCGTCGGCACTGTACGACCCGGTGCTGCCCCCCGTCCGACTGGTGTCCATCGGCGACGTGAACGCCGAGTTCTCCTCGCTCGCCGCCAGACGCTTCGGGTACGAGCGCAATGACACCTCCTGGCAGGCGATCGCCGCCGCCGACGACATCGATGTGGTCAGCGTGGTGATCGCGAATTCGCTGCACCGTGAGGTGGTGGAGGGTCTGCTCGCGGCCGGGCAAGCACGTGCTGTGCGAGAAGCCGCTGAGCGACACCTTGGACGATTCTCGGGCGATGGCCTCCGCCGCGCGGACCGCATCGAGCATCGCCAGGGTCGGATTCACCTACCGCCGTACGCCGGGAATCGCCTACATCCGTGACCTGGTCCGCTCCGGCGAACTCGGAAAGGTGCTGCACTTCAGCGGACGCTACTGGACCGACTACGCGTGCAGCCCGACGGCCCCGATGAGCTGGCGGTTCAAGGGCAACCCGGGTTCGGGGGCGCTAGCCGACGTCGGCAGCCACCTGGCCTACGTCGCGGAATTCCTCTGCGGCCAGACCCTCTCGGTCAGCGGTGGCCGTCTCAGCACCGCCATCACGCAGCGACCGCTGCCCCTTGGTCACGTGATGGGCCACGACCACGTCGCGGTCAGCGAGGAGTACGAGGCGGTCGAGAACGATGACTATGCAGCGTTTTCCGCGGAGTTCGAGAATGGCGTCGGCGGGCTCGAGGTGTCCCGGGTGGCGGCCGGTCACGCGAACAGCCTGATCTTCGAGGTGTTCTGCGAGAACGGCGCGGCCCGCTTCGACCAGCGCCGCCCCGCGGAGATCGAGCTGTTCCTGTCGTCCGGGAACGCCACCGAGAACGGTTACCGCCAGGTCATTCTCGGCCCGGGGCATCCTTACCTCTCCGGCGGCTTGGCAATGGATGCGCCCGGCGTGGGCTTCGGTCAGAACGACGCCTTCGCTTACCAGGCGCGCGCTTTCCTGGAAGAGGTCGCCGGTATCGACGACGCGTCCTCGCTGCCCCGCTGCGCGACCTTCGACGAAGGAGTACACAACATGCAGTTGCTCGCCGCGGTCGCCCAGTCCGCGGCCAGCGGCGGAAGCGCCGTCGCCATCCCCTCCCAGACCGTCCTCTCCAATGGAATGGTGTCCGCATGAAACTCGGTGTGTACAACGCGGTCCTGCACGACCGCCCCCTCCCCGACGCCCTGAAGGTCATCGCCGACCTCGGACTGACCGGCATCGAGATCAACTCCGGTGGCTTCCTGCCCGCCACGCACATTCCGACCTTCGACGACATCCTGGTGAGCGACACGGCCCGCGACGACTACCTGGCGATCTTCGAGGGGACCGGTGTCTGGATCGCGGGGTTGAACTGCAACGGGAACCCCCTGCGCCCGGACCCGGTGATCGGGGACAAGCACGCCGAGGACGTCCGGCGTTCGATCAAACTGGCCAACCGGCTGGGCCAGCACCGGGTGGTCACCATGTCCGGACTGCCGGGCGGCGAACCGGGCGCGACGCACCCGAACTGGATCGTCAACGCCTGGAACTCGGGGTCGCTGGACGTCCTTGACTACCAGTGGGGAATTGCCGCCCCGTTCTGGAGGGAGATCGACGCGCTGGCGGCGGATCTCGACGTGAAGGTCGCCCTCGAACTGCATCCGCAGAACCTGGTGTTCAACACCGCCGACGTGCTCAAGCTGGTCGAGCTGACCGGCGCGACCCATGTCGGCGTCGAACTGGATGCCTCCCATTTGTTCTGGCAGCAGATGGATCCGGTCGCCGTGGTGCGCGCCCTCGGCCCGCTGATCTTCCATGCCGCGGCCAAGGACGTCCGGGTCAACACCGAGAACGCCGCGCTGTACGGCGTGCTGGACAATAGCTTCCGCCGGCTGTCCGCGGACGAGCCGCGGGTGAATCTCGGCGGTGACGAATGGGCCAACGAATGGCCCAAGAACTCCGCCTGGGACTTCGTGGCCCTTGGCAAGGGGCACGACGTCGCCTTCTGGACCGAGTTCCTGCGCGCCCTGCAGGAAGTCGACCCGGACATGCTGATCAACATCGAACACGAGGACGTCGAACTCGGCCGGATCGAGGGGCTCGAAGTCGCCGCGGCGGTGCTGCTGGCAGCCGACGCAGCGCTGACCGCGTAACTCGACCACACCGGCCCTCGCGGTCAGGCGTCGCTGGGCAACGTGGTGGGCAGTTCCGACAGGTGCGAGGCGGTCCGCTTGTAGGCCTGCTCGATGTACTCCTCGAGCTTGGACCGCTCCACCCGCCATTGATTGCGGCCACCGATCTGGATGCCCTGCAGGTCGCCACTGCGGACCAGCGCGTACGTCTGAGACGCTGAGATGTTCAGGATCTCGGCGACATCGGCGAGCGTCAGGAATCGGTCCGTCGTCATCGCTGGGCGGTCCTTTCTGGGTGGGCAGCGAGCGAGAGGTGCAAGAGTAGCGTCCACTTGGCCGGTACTGATCGTTTTGACTGAGCTTGCGTCATGATGATGTAGTTTGCCACGAGGCATTGTGACACCGGACGCGGCGCGACGACCCAGTTGTCCACCGATCGGTCCCAAGGCCCCGCCGACGGGGGCAGGCAGGAGGGCAATCCGTGGCTGTGCCAACCGTGTCGTCTGCGCCGGCCTCGTCTTCCATGCCCCCTGCGCCCTCCCCGCGGCGGCTCTCCCGACCCCGGTGGCTCAACGTCAGGGTGGTCGGCGGCATCCTGCTGGTGATCGCGGCCGTGGTGGTCGGCGCGCGGGTCATCGGTGGGAGCGCGCGCACGACCGGTGTCTGGGCGGCGGACCGCAACCTGGCTGCCGGAACCGTGCTGACGGCGGAGGATCTTTCCGCCGCCGAGGTCAATCTCGGGGACAACGCCGACTTGTACATCACCTCCGCCGCGTCGCCGATCGGGCGCACCGTGGTGACGCCGCTGCACGCCGGCGAACTGCTGGCCGCCTCCGCCGTCGAGGAGTCCGCATCGGGTCGGGTGGTGGCCGTCGGCGTCGAACCGAACAACATGCCGCCCGGTGTCGGTCACGGATCGATCATCGACCTGTACCTGACGACCGGGGGAGCCACGGGGACCGGCGGGACGCCGACCACCGAACGGATCGGCAAGGACATCACCGTTCAGTCCGTCACCGCGCCCGCGACGGGCGGCCTGTCCGGCGCGACCTCCAACCGGTACCAGGTGTCGGTGATGCTGCCGGCCGCGGGCGCCGACAAGCTGGTTCGCACGCTGCCGAACGGTGAGCCGATCGTGGTGCTGGTCAGCGGCGAGGGCGGATGAGCACCGGCCTGCTGACCGCCGGCAGCGGCCAGAGCTGGGAGAACGACCTCGTCGCTGCGCTGGACCGGCCCGGATCGCCGATGACGGTCTTGCGGCGCTGCGTGGACATCGGCGACGTGCTGGCCATCGCGACGACCGGGCAGGCGTCGGTGGCGATCGTGTCCGCCGACCTGCGCCGGTTGGACACCGAGGCGGTCGGTGCCTTGCGTGCGTCCGGGGTCGCGGTGGTCGGCGTGCACCCGGCCGCGGACGACCGGGCGCGCCTTCGGCTGGAACGCATCGGGATCACCACCCTGGTCTCGGACGACGCCGGCTCGACGGCCCTGCTGGAGGCCGCCAGGGCGGCGGTCGGCGACCTGGACGGCCGACCCACCGCCGCGCCGGCACGTGCCGTGTCTGATCCTCGCCGGGCGCTGCCCCCGCGGGTGGGCGACACGGATCTCGCCGAGGCCTTCGCGCCGCCACCCAAGGGGCGGGTGGTCGCGGTCTGGGGGCCGACCGGGGCGCCAGGACGGACGACCGTCGCCACCGGTATCGCCACCGAGTCGGCGCGCGCCGGGATCCCCACGCTGCTCATCGACGCCGACGTGTACGGCGGCGTGGTGGCCAGCGCGTTCGGGCTGCTCGACGAGTCGCCCGGGTTGGCCGGGGCGTGCCGGTCGGCGGCCAACGGACGGCTCGACCTGGCCGGGATGACGGCGCTGTGCTGGTCGCTGGGCGACGACCTCCGGCTGCTGACCGGGATCGCCCGCGCCGACCGCTGGCCGGAGGTCCGGCCGTCGGCGATTCCGGCGGTGTTGGCCGTCGCGCGTGAGATGGCCCCGCTCACCATCGTCGACTGCGGGTTCTGCCTGGAAGCCGACGAGGAGATCACCTTCGACACCATGGCGCCGCGGCGCAACGGCGCCACGCTGGCCTTGCTGGCCGAGGCCGACGTGGTGTTCGCCGTGGGCTCCGGCGACCCGCCGGGCATGGAACGCCTGATCCGTGCGCTGACCGAGCTCGGCGAGGCGCTGCCCGGCGTCACCGCCCGGATCGTGCTGAACCGGTGCCGGTCCGGAGCGGCATCCGCTGACGAAGCGGCCGACGCCGTCAAGCGTTTCGCCGATGCGCGCGTGGCCGCACAACTCCCGGAGGACCGCGCCGCCGCCGACAGGGCATGGCGGGGTGGCCTGTCGCTCGCCGAGGTGGCGCCGGACTCGCCACTCACCCGGGCGCTGCGCAGCCTGGCCTCGTCGATTGCGCCGGTCGTCGCGCGCGCGTCGTCCTGATCGGTCGATCCGCTCGGCGGGCGCTGCTGTCAGACTGACCGCGACCCGGCCCGACCCGGAATTGACGCAGTCCAGATCAGCGAAAGGCATTCGCGGTGACGACTACCGATCCTCGCGCCGACCTCGTTTCGCGGAAGACCGCCTTCGAGGTGCCGGACCAGGACGAGGTGCAGTCCGTCGGCGGTCGCGGTCCCTTCGTCAGCAGCGTGCAATGGCGACGACCGGATGGCGGGACCGCGACCTGGGACTCCCGCAACGCCCGCAAGCGCGGCTACATCGAGGTGCTCGTCGGCGGTGTGGTGCACCGGATCCGCACCCGTCCGGCGACGGCGATCAGGCTGATCAGGGTCAACGCGGTGGCCGGGGTGTCCTTCGCCATCGGCGGCGCGTTGTTCACCCTGGGTGCGGTCCTCGCTCAATGGTCGACGGCCCCCGCCAGCACGATCGACCTGGTGTTCCTGTGCGGCGGATTCTTCTTCTCCACCGGCGGCTACGCCTCGATCGTGCAGGAGATCAACTCGCCGCGCAGCATCGACGCCGACGGCTCGCTGGCCGAGACCCGCTGGCGGTGGTGGGCCTACGAACCCATGCGCCCCGGTTGGGTGTCGGCCTTCGTGCTGTTCGTCGGCACCCTGGCCTTCGCCATCAGCCTGGTCGACGTGTTCCTGTCCAGCCTGAGCGCCAAGCAACAGGATCACCTGATCTGGGCGCCGGAGATGATCGGCTGCGTGCTGTTCCTGGTGTCCGGACACGTGGCCATCGAGGAGATCTGCCACGGCCGGTTCCGGCTGATGCCCCGGTCGCTGGGCTGGTGGGTGGTCACGGTCAATCAGCTGGGATCCATCCTGTTCTTCCTGTCCGGGCTGGCCGCCTATGTCCGCCCCGTAACCGACGAGGTGATCAACACGGACCTGATGAACTGGGGGACCGCGCTGGGGGCGTTCTGCTTCAGCGCGGCCGGTATTGCACAGCTCTTCGAGCGACCGGACAAGCCGGGAAAGCCGCCTGCGCCCGTCGATGCCGGTGAGCCGGCGGGTTCCCGGAAAGCCGGCTGAGGAGCTGTCCGCGGCTGTGACGGGGCCGGGACGGTCGAAGGGGCGTGGGACTGGTCCGGCTGTGCCACGATGACTGGATGACCGACCGGCTCTCCGCGACGGACGCCGCGTTCCTGTACGCCGAAGACGCCGGAAGCCCCATGCACGTCGGCGGGGTGGTGATTCTGGGACCCGAAGGCCCGGACGGCGCCGAGTTCCAGTACTCGGACATCGTGGACCTGATCGAGTCCCGGTTGTCGCTGGTGCCGCGGTACCGGCAGAAGGTGCGGTTCGTCCCCGGCCGGCTGGCCCGCCCGGTGTGGGTCGACGACGAGGACTTCGACCTGACCTACCACGTCCGCCGGTCCGCGTTGCCCAAGCCGGGCACCGACCTGGAACTGGACGAACTGGTCGGCCGGCTGATCTCCCGGCCGCTGGACCGCACCCGGCCCTTGTGGGAGGTCTACGTCATCGAGGGACTGACCGGCGGTCGGGTCGCCCTGGTCAACAAGACCCACCACGCGATGGTCGACCGGATCGGCGCCGTCGACGTCGCGGCGGCCATCCTGGACGTCAACCGGCGACCGCGCGATCTGCCGGACCAGCCGTGGATCCCGAGCCCAGAGCCGAGTGAGATCGATCTGGTGGTGGACGCGGTGGCCGACCTGACCACCAGGCCCAGCGAGATGCTGGACGTCGTGCGGTTCGCCGCATCGGACGTCCGCGAGGCCGTCACCAAGGTGGCCGGCACCGCGGGGAACATCCTGCGGGTGGTGTGGCGCGCGGTGAATCCCGCGCCCCGGTCGCTGCTGAACGACGCCAAGAGCGGGCAGCGCCGGTTCGCCACGGTGCGGGCGGACCTACAGGACTTCAAGAAGATCCGGCGCGCCCACGGCGGTTCGGTCAACGACGTCATCCTGACGGTGATCACCGGTGCACTGCGGTCGTGGCTGCTGTCCCGGGCCGAGGCAGTCACCGCGCACACCGTGGTCAGGGCGATGGTGCCGGTGTCGATCCGACCGGGCACGGGCGAGGACGGGAGCGCGGTCGCCTCCTACCTGATCGACCTGCCGGTCGCCGAGCCGAACCCGGCGATGCGCCTGCATCAGGTGTCGTTCGCGATGGGTGGGCACCTGGAATCCGGCAGGCAGGTCGCCGCCGACTCGCTGGTCGAGCTGGGTCGGTTCGCCCCGCCGACGCTGCACGCCCTCGGCGCCAGGGTGGCCAGTCAGCTCTCCCGCCGGATGTACAACGTGTTGATCACCAACGTGCCCGGCCCGCAGGTGGCGTTGTACGCAGCGGGTTTCCCGGTGGAGGCGATGTTCCCGGTGGCGCCGCTGGCGCTCGGTCAGGCGCTGGCCGTGTCGTGCACGTCCTACAACGACGGGGTGTACTTCGGCATGACCGCCGACCGGGAGGCCATCCCGGACGTCGCCGAGTTCGCGGTGCAGATTCACGAGGCGGTGGACGAGCTGCTCTCCACCATTCCGGACGAGAAGGGTTCCCCCGCAAGCCATCCGCGGCGGCGGGGCAGGTCGCGGTCGTCGTCCTGACGGGTGGCGGCGGAGGGGGCGGAACTGTGCGGATCTACCTGCCATCGACGATGAGCGGTGTCCGGCGGGCGCTGGCGACCGGCAGCGTCCCCGTCGCCGGTGGCTACGGTTTCGCGGTCACCGGGCCGCTCCGGCTGGAGTACCCGGACTGGTCGGACGAGGATCTGGAATACGTGGCGATGCAGGATGCCTCGCGGGCGTCGCTGCGGCTACTGGCCGCGGTCGAGGAGGAAAGCCGCGACGGGCACCGGGACGACCGGACCGGCAGCAATTTCCCGTCCGGTGATGTGGAAGCAGCAGGCCCGGCCGCCACCGAACCCCTGCTGCGGGTGGTCGTCGCGGTGGACGTGAACGACTCGGCGGTGCAACCAAGGCCCGAACTTGACCGGGCGGTGGTCGCGGTGGCCGGCACCGTCGGGTGGTCGCAGGTCGCGGCCGTACACATCGACGGCGCCGACGCCGGTCCCGCGGTCCGCGAAGCGGTGGCGGTGATCGACGCCGCGGACCTCGGCGACGACGACGCCGAATTCGTGCTCGGCTCCGTGGAGGATTTCGACCTGGCCTGGTACGCGCCGGGTGAGGTCGTCTATCTGGTGGAGGAACTGGACCGATTTCTGTAAATAGGAGTACACCCTCGCCCGGAGCAGGACGTCCCACAGTTCGTCGGCGTGCGCACTGCCATCGATCCGGTCTGATCGACAACCTGCGTCACCGTCGGCGTCGGATGAGGTCATCACCGGTGCGGTCGGTTCGCCGGGTCGATCCGACGCCGGAATGTCGTGGTGGCGGTCATCTGGATCCGTCGGGCCGGCGCACAGGAAAGCCGTCCATCCGCGGTGCGTTTCTGGGCGATCCGGCAAACGGGACCAACACCGGTCCGCTGTCATGCGCGTGGATCCGGCGAAGACAGGGCCGAAGTCACTTGAGTGATGAACTCGGATATCTGCCGGGCGAGGATGTTCACCACGAATTGATGATCAGGGAAATCTACAGAGGATGGTCGATTGCGATCCGGAATTCCCTGCGCTGACGCATCTTGGGCGGTTCTTCCTGCCGGCGTCGGTCACTGCGGGGGTCCCTCCGGTGATGATGTCTGCGACTTAGTCGGGACGATCTGGAAGCGTGAACTGGCCACTGCGATCAATGCACCGATGACGACCAGGTCGAAAGCGACCTGGATGATGGTCACCCATTTCGCCAATTGCCCGACGGCGTGGACGTCACCGTACCCGACGGTGCCGAGCGTGACCACTGTGTAGTACAGGGAATCGGTACGGGTTGCGATGCCCTCGAACTGAGCCGGATTGGCATGCGCAATGACGTAATAGGTCAGCGCGAACAACACCACCACCGGATACAGCAAGGTCAGCAAGCTGCGCACCCTGACACCGGGGTCCGGCCCGGCAGCCAGCTGCTTCATCAGCTGACGAACGATCAACCCGATCAGCACGACCACCCCGACGACGAAGGTGATGATCTCCAGGATCGGGTGCGGCTCATCCAGGCTGATCGGCACGTAGTAGTAGAAGAGCAACGCGCTGACCAGCACCAGGAAATTGCTCAGGATTTGCAGGGCCAACCGCGATCGACGTTTCGACGCGGAGCGAACGGGATTGGGCATCGATGTCTCCGAAGGGTCGGGTGGGGGCGGGGGCGGTATCGGGTGTGGTAGTGCCGGAGCCCCTGCGGCACAGCGGCCGGATGCGTC
>JBBQGJ010000238.1:0-10557 GCA_038322925.1 Mycobacteriales bacterium | reverse complement strand
CACCCTGCGCAACACCGCGATCAGCGTGCTCCGCCTCGGCGGGCACACCAAAATAGCCACCTCGTTACGACACAACGGCCGCAGCACCAGCCGCCCTATCGACCTTCTGCTCACCGCATGAACTACTTTGCCGATCCCCTGCCAGCCGTGCACACGTCGCGGACGGCAGGCTGGTCATCTCCGACGGCATCGTCTCGCCCAAGTTCCTGGCCGATGTCGAGCAGCGCACGTTCAGCGGCGAATATGCGGCGGCCGCGGGTCAGCCGGTGTTGTACGTCACCGAGCGGTGCGTGCTGCAGCTGACTCCCGACGGGCTGGAACTCATCGAGATCGCCCCGTGGCTGGACCTGGAGAAGGACATCCTCGCGCACATCGGGTTCACCCCGATCATCAACGGAGCACCGCGGTTGATGGACTCACGGATCTTCACCGCCGGACTGATGGGCCTCAAGGACGACCTGTTGGCCATGCCGCTGGAGGCGCGGTTCGCCTACGACTCCGCCCGGAACATGTTCTTCCTCAACATGGAGGGAATGTCGCTGCTCACCGAAAATGACGTCGAGGCGATCGGTACCGAGGTCGAGAAGCGTCTGGCCGCCGTCGGCAAGAAGGTGCAGATGGTGGTCAACTATGACAACTTCTATCTGGCACCGGTTCTCACCGATGCCTACATCACGCTGGTACGCCGGCTGGCCGAGCACTATTACGCCGGGGTGACCAGGTACACCACCAGTTCTTTCATGCGGCTCAAGCTGAGCGAGCAGCTGTCGGGGCGTGGCTTGGCCCCGCACATCTACGAGAGCCGGCAGGAAGCCATGAACTGGCACGAGAAATAGCCCCCGCGGCTCCCGTCCACGTCGACAGCCGTGCCCGGTCGTGGCACCGGTCCGCGGGCCGCCTGAGGGCTGGCACATAGCGCCTGCCGCCCAATGGGCGTAGCGTTCGAGTCGGTTGACTCGACAGCCAGCCCGGAACCACGGTGAGCCCACCTCACCGGGGGAGTTGCCACTCGCAACCGGGCACTACCCGGTGACCTCCTCACGGAGCGACACCCGTCAAGGCTCCCCGTTCGGTTCCGCTGAGGATCCTCGGCGTCCCGGACCGTGCCTGTGCCCTCCGCACATCAGCCCAAACCAGCGTAGAAGGGCATCCTTATGAACCCCTCCATCGTGAACTCCCCGGGCGGCCCGGCGTCCGTGATCGCCGAGCCGTTCGGAAAGGGCATTGCAGCGCCGGTGACGGACCTGCCCGCGACTCGATCTGCGACGGCTGCCGAACGGGTGCTGACCGACCCCGAACTTGCTGACATTCACGCCTGGTGGCGGGCGGCGAATTACCTGGCGGTAGGCCAGATCTACCTGCTGGACAATCCCCTGCTCCGCCGCGACCTGGTGCCCGAGGACGTGAAGCCGCGACTGCTGGGGCACTGGGGCACCACACCCGGCCTCAACTTCGTCTACGCCCACCTCAACCGGATCATCCGGACGAACGACGTCAACATGATCTTCATGGTCGGTCCCGGACACGGTGGGCCGGCAGCGGTCGCCAGTGCCTACCTGGACGGCACCTATTCCGAGGTGTACCCGCATGTCACCCGCGACGAGGTGGGGATGCAGCGGTTGTTCCGGCAGTTCTCCTTCCCCGGCGGCATTCCCAGCCACGTCGCGCCGGAAACACCGGGCTCGATCCACGAGGGCGGCGAACTCGGGTACGTGCTCTCGCACGCCTACGGCGCCGCGTTCGACAACCCGGATCTGGTTGTGACTGCCGTGGTCGGTGACGGCGAGTTCGAGACCGGACCGTTGGCGGCGTCCTGGCATGGGAACAAGTTCCTCGACCCGGTCAACGACGGGGCCGTGCTGCCGATCCTGCACCTGAACGGTTACAAGATCGCCAATCCGACCATCCCGGCGCGCATCCACCGCGCGGAACTCGAGGCGTTGCTGACCGGTTACGGCCACGAGGTGTTCACCGTCGAAGGCGACGATCCGCAGGTCCTGCACGAGACGATGGCCGCGACCATGGACACGGTCTTCGGCCGGATCCGGGAGATCCAGCGCGCCGCCCGCGAGGACGGTGACCTGGAGCGCAAGCCCTGGCCGATGATCCTGATGGTCACACCCAAGGGCTGGACCGGACCGAAGTTCATCGAGGGCCTGCAGTACGAGGGCACCTGGCGATCGCACCAGGTGCCGCTCACCGCGACCAGGGAGAACGCCGAGCACCGGCGCATGCTGCAGGAGTGGATGGAGTCGTACCGGCCGCGGGAACTGTTCGACGACGACGGCCGGGTGACAGACCGGATCGCCGCGTTGGCGCCGGCCGGTGATCGACGGATGAGCGCCAACCCGCACGCCAACGGCGGCCTGCTGCTCAAACCTCTTGTGCTGCGGGACTTTCGCGAGCGAGGCGTGGAGGTCATCGCGCCCGGCGCCTCGGTGCACGAGCCGACAAGAGTGATGGGCCAATACCTGCTGGACGTGATGACCGACAACACCAACAACTTCCGCATCGTCGGCCCGGACGAGACGGCATCCAACCGGCTGGACGCCGTCTACGCGGTGACGGACAAGGCCTGGCAGGGCGAGATCCTCCCGGTGGACGAGCATCTGGCTCATCACGGCCGGGTGGTGGAGATCCTCTCCGAGCACACCTGCCAGGGCTTCCTGGAGGGCTACCTGCTGACCGGTCGGCACGGCCTGTTCTCCTGCTACGAGGCGTTCATCCACCTGGTCGACTCGATGTTCAACCAGCATGCCAAGTGGCTCAAGGTGACTCGCGAGATCGGTTGGCGCAGACCAATACCCTCGCTGAACTACCTGCTGACCTCGCACGTGTGGCGGCAGGATCACAACGGTTTCTCCCACCAGGACCCTGGATTTGTCGACCATGTGGTGAACAAGAAGGCCGAGGTGGTCCGGGTCTATTTCCCGCCGGACACCAACACCCTGCTGTCCACTACCCGGCACTGCCTGGCGTCGAAGAACTACGTCAACGTGGTCGTCGCTGCCAAGCAGCCCACCTTCGATTGGCTGACACCCGACGAGGCCAATCTGCACTGCGCCCGCGGCCTTGGCATCTGGGACTGGGCCTCCACCGACCATGACGGCGATCCGGACGTGGTGATCGGCTGCGCCGGCGACGTGCCCACCCTGGAAGCCCTTGCAGCGACGGCGATTCTGCGCCACCGGCTGCCGCAGCTGAAGGTCCGGTTCATCAACGTGGTGGACCTGATGCGGCTCCAGGACGCCGGCGAACACCCGCATGGGTTGTCGAACCGCGACTTCGACACGCTGTTCACCACCGACAAACCGGTCATCTTCGCCTATCACGGGTATCCGTGGCTGATTCATCGGTTGACCTACCGGCGGCACAATCACGACAATCTGCACGTCCGCGGATACAAGGAGGAGGGCACCACCTCGACGCCGTTCGACATGGTGATGATGAACGACATGGATCGGTTCCATCTGGTGATGGACGTCATCGACCGTGTCCCGTCGTTGCGATCCTCCGCGGCGATGCTGCGCCAGGAAATGGTGGATGCGCGCGCAGAGGCGAAGCGGTGGACCCGCGACTACGGCGACGACATTCCGTCGGTCCGCGATTGGACCTGGCCGGAAGCCACCGGAGCCGGCGACGGCCCAAACGCCGGCGCGCTGTACGACACGAGTGCCGACTTCTCGCCGGCGGACTCGGTGCCACGCAACTGAGGCGGAAGTAAACCATTGCTGGGACATGGTCGGTGGCCGCGTCCCAGCGGGGTATTGTGAGACGCGTTGAGGAATTGCGATTCTTCGGCGGAATATGGCACGCGGATGTCGTTGCGGGCTCGGCTGTGTCGCGGCCCATCGAATGGCATCGAATGGCACCGAACGACTACCAGGCGGTCCCGGCGGTGGTCCACCACGATCGACCACCCGACACCCACGGACTCAGGCGCCCACGGCCTGCAGCTCCACGACATCTCGACGAATCGGCGCACCACCGCGACACGCAGCAAGGTCAGTGTCGACAACTCCAGCGCCTCCTGGGAAAGCCTCCGGACTCAGCCGTACCTGACGGCGCTGCGCACCCTCGCACTCCCAGGTTGTCGCCACGGGATCAGGAGCACGTCATGTCGGGACCTCCAACAAAGCTGTCCAAAGGACTCAAGCAGCGACATCTGACCATGATCGCCATCGGCGGGGTGATCGGCGCCGGCCTGTTCGTCGGATCCGGCGTGGTGATCGCAAACACCGGCCCTGGGGCCTTCCTCGGCTAAGCCTTGACCGGTGTGCTGATCGTGCTGGTCATGCGGATGCTGGGCGAAATGGCAGCCGCGCACCCGTCGACAGGGTCCTTCGCCGACTACGCCCGCCGAGCGCTCGGCGGGTGGGCCGGGTTCTCCGTCGGTTGGCTGTACTGGTATTTCTGGGTCATCGTGGTGGGATTCGAGGCGGTTGCCGGCGCGAAGATCCTCACCTACTGGGTCGATGCGCCGCTGTGGCTACTCTCCCTCGGGCTGATGATTCTGATGACCGCCACGAACCTGTTTTCGGTGTCCTCGTTCGGCGAATTCGAGTTCTGGTTCGCCGGCATCAAAGTCTTCGCGATCATCGCCTTTCTCGCGCTCGGCACCCTTTTCGTCATCGGACTGTGGCCCAACAAGAGCTGGGATTTCAGCAATCTGACCGCCTACGGCGGGTTCTTCCCGCTGGGCGTCGGTGCCGTCTTCTCCAGCATCGTGGTAGTGATCTTTTCGATGGTCGGGCCGGAAATCGCCACGATCGCGGCGGCGGAATCCGACGATCCGGCACGGGCGGTGGTCAAGGCCACCAACTCGGTGGTGGCCCGTATCGCGGTCTTCTTCGTCGGGTCGGTGTTCCTGCTCGCGGTGATCCTGCCGTGGAATTCCACCGAGCTCTCGGCGTCCCCCTATGTCAGCGCCTTCGACAAGATGGGCATCCCGTACGCGGCCGACATCATGAACGCGGTGGTACTCACCGCGGTGCTGTCCTGCCTGAACTCCGGCCTCTACACCGCATCCCGCATGCTGTTCGTGTTGGCGGCGCGGCGCGAGGCACCCGTCAGGCTGATCGCCGTCAGCCGGCGCGGCGTACCGATGGCGGCCATTCTGACCTCCACCGTGGTCGGGTTCCTGTGTGTGCTGGCCGCCGCCATCTCCCCGGGAACCGTCTTCCTGTTCCTGCTCAACTCCTCCGGCGCCGTCATCCTTTTCGTCTACTTGCTGATCGCGGTTTCGCAACTCGTGCTGCGCAGGCGCACGCCGGCGGCGGACCTCAAGGTGAAGATGTGGCTCTACCCGTGGCTCACCCTGCTGACCATCGGCGGCATCCTGGCGGTATTGGTGATGATGTTCTTCGACACCAGTACCCGGGAGCAGTTGCTGCTCAGCCTGCTGGCCTGGGCCGTCTTCATCGGCCTGTACCTGATCACCAAATGGCGCGGCGGATCGGTGGACGCGGACTTCGACGACAGGCGACGACAGGCAAGCCGCGGACGCGCCGAGCCGTGTGCTGGTATTGGCGAACGAAACCGTCGGTGCCGTCGAGTTGCTCGCAGCGCTGCGCGAGATCGACCTGGAGGGACACGCGGAAGACTACGTGTGCGTGCCCGCCAACCCGGTCGGCACCGGCCAGGCCGAACGCAAAGGCGCGGTATGGGTTTGGCAGGCGACCGTCGAAGCGGCCCAGGCCAGGCTCGACGGCACCCTTGGCACCCTGCGAGCCGAGGGTCTGACGGCCAACGGCGATCTGGGCGACTACCGACCGATGCGCGCCCTTGAGGCGGGCGTTGCCTCGTTCCATCCGGACCGGATCGTCATCTCGACCCACCCGGAGAGCAGATCACCCTGGCTGGGGCAGGATGTGGTGGGCAAGGCGCGCAGCACTTATCATCTTCCCGTCCGGCACATCGTGGCGACCACTCCTGCGGAGATCGTTCCACCGGTGGCCATTCCCTGATAGCGGCTCCTGCGCGCCGGGTTCGCGCGGGAGCCGCTCGGAGATTCTTCGACCGGAGCGGGTGTGCCGTACCTGCCGCATTGGTCCGCTCGACGAAAGGAACGTGTCATGTCGGAGTCGCCTGCGGGGCCGACCACACTGGCCAACTGGCAGGATCCGCCGTTCAACCGCTGGGGTTTCCTGCACGTCGATCAGCTCTTGCCGACCGCGACGGTCCGGCGCGGGGAGAGCGGGGAGCCCCTTGTCGTCGCGGAACGGCCGATTCTGGACCTACCGGTGAGCAGGTTGCCCGGGTCTTCGGGGAGCACGGTGGCCGACGTGCTGGCCGACACCGAGACCGATGCATTCCTGGTGCTGCACGACGGCGTCATCGTGCACGAGAGCTATGCCTCGAACGTGGCTACCGACTCCCGGCATCTGCTGATGTCGGTGACGAAATCCTACATCGGCGCGGTCGCAGGGATTCTCGCCGAACGAGGCGTGCTCGATCTCGACGGTCCGATCGCCGCGCTGGTGCCCGAGGTGATCGGGTTCGGGTACGACGGCGCGACCGTCCGCAACCTTCTCGACATGCGTTCCGGCATCGTCTTCGACGAGACCTACCTCAACCCGGACTCGGAGGTCCGTGTCCTCGAGCATCTGGCAGGCTGGCGCCCGCCCTTCGGTGAATCACCGTTGTCGACGTATGAGTACCTGGCGCGGCTGCGGGCGGATCGGCCGCACGGCGGCGGCTTCCAGTACCGCTCGTGCGAGACCGATGTGCTGGGCTGGGTGTGCGAGCGGGCGAGCAGCGCCGACATGGCAACCCTGCTGTCGGAGCTGATCTGGCAACAGCTGGGCACCGAACACGACGCCTACATCGCGGTGGACCTGACCGGCGCGGCGATCCACGACGGCGGCCTGTGCGCCACCGCCAGGGACGTCGCAAGATTCGGCCAACTCCTGCTGGACGACGGCCGAGCCATGTCCGGCGCGCAGGTACTGCCGTCGTGGTGGACATGGGATGTGCTGACCGGCGCGACGGACGCCAAGGACGCCTTCGCGCACACCAGCAGTTTCGAGACCGGCATGCCGGGAGGGCATTACCGGCACCAACTCTGGGTGCCCTTCGCGGATGGGCAGGTTGTCCTGGCCCTGGGGATTCACGGGCAGATGGTGTACGTCGACCAGGCCACCCGGACGGTCGGCGTCAAACTCTCGGCCTGGCCCCAACCGCAGAGCGCGGTTCGGTTCCACGACACCCTGCGCACCTTCGGGGCGATTGCCGCCCACTTCGCAGCAACCCACGTTCCATGAACGTATCAGGAGACGACGTGACAGACGACACCTTGACAGCACCGCCGCGCGGACTGCGCAATATCCCGGAGATCCGCAGCTTCTTCCGGACCAATGACGAGCCCATTTATTTCGTCGGCCCAACGGGTTTCAACCTGCTCGGGCTCGATCGATGGGTGCGGCACTTCAACTACATCACCTACTACGACGCCTGGGACGGCGCCCATCCACGGATGATCACCCCGAAGAACGGTCGCGACGCGACGTTCACCTCGTCGGAGGACATCGTCAACTTCCTGCTCCGCCACCCTGAGGTGCAGGCACGGCTGAAGGCCGACGGCGGGCGGCCACGCATCGCCTCCGTTTTCTTCGACGAGGAAACCGAGGCGATCTGCGCCGAACTCGGCTACCAGCTCATCCTCCCGTCTCACGCATTGCGCACCCGGCTCGATTCCAAGATCACCACCACCCGGCTGGGCAACGAGGCCGGCGCACCGAGCGTGCCCAACGTGCTCGCCACCGCCTCCAGCTATCCCGACTTGGTGGAGATCGCCGACGCCGCCGCCCTCGGCAACGACCTGGTCATCCAGATGCCGTACGGCGACTCCGGCAAGACCACCTTCTTCATCGGGTCCACCGCGGATTGGGATCGGCACGCCACGGAAATCGCCGGCAACGAAGCAAAGATCATGAAGCGGATCCGGCACAACACCGCGATCGCGGTCGAGGCCGTCATCACCCGTCACGGCACCATCGTCGGTCCGTTCATGACGGACCTGACCGGATACCCCGAGCTGACGCCGTACCACGGGGGGTGGTGCGGCAACGACCTGTTCCCCGCGGCGCTCAATCCCGACCACCGGGTCAAGGCCATCGACCTCGTCCGCCGGCTCGGGGATCGCCTGGCGGAGGAAGGCTACAAGGGGTTCTTCGAGGTGGACATCCTGGTGGACCTCGACGCCGACGAGGTGTACCTCGGCGAATTGAACCCCCGGATCTCCGGTGCGTCATCGATGACCAATGTGACGGCCGGCGCCTACGCCGACATCCCGCTGTTTCTCTTCCATCTGCTGGAATACATGGATGTCGACTACGACATCGATGTCGACGAGATCAACGAGCGGTGGCGTGAACTTGCCGCGGTGGACGTGTGGAGCCAGCTGATCATGAAGGAGCCGCACGGCCCGGTCGAGATCATCGACTCCGCACCGGGAACCGGTCAATGGAAGCTGGAGACCGACGGCACGCTGACGTTCAAGCGGGCCGCGATGGACTGGCACGGCCTGCAGGACGAGAGCGAGTTCTTCTTCCTCCGGGTATACGGACGGGGTGACTATCGTTTCAAGGGAGCGGATCTGGGCGTGCTGGTGACGAAAGGCCGCCTGCAGACGGATGATCCCAAGGACCTGACCGAGCGGTGCCGGACATTCATCACCGGGATCCGGGCACTGTTCGTCAGCCGCCCGCTGATCGAGCCTCCCGCGCCGTTACCATTGATCAGCCTCACCGCATCGGCGCTCTGAGCGAGAGCCACCCCTGGCCCTCGACGTCGGCGGCCGGCGTGGGGGTGCCATGGCCCTGGGTGTCTCGGTCGGCTGGCTGATCGAGCAGCGTCAGCTGGGACTGGCGGTACTGGCCGGCGCGTCCGAGCTCGACCGCCGGATCGAGTGGGTGCACAGCATCGAACTCGCCGATCCGGCACCGTGGCTACGCGGCGGGGAATTGCTGCTGACCACGGGGCTGCACCTGCCAGCCGACGGCGCCGGGCAGCGCGGCTATGTCGATAGTTTGCACCTGGCGGGCGTTGCGGCACTGGGCTTCGGCATCGGCCTGTCACACACTCGAGTGCCCGACGCGATGCTGGCCGCCGCCGACGACGTGGGACTGCCACTGCTCCAGGTGCCGCTGCCGACACCGTTCATCGCGGTGGCCAGGGCGGTGACGGAGCGGATCGCCGAGCAGCAGTACGAGGGCGTCACCCGCGCCTCGCGCATCCAACCGAGAATGACTCGTGCCGCGCTGCACGGCGGCAGCCGCGCGGTGGTCAAGGAACTGGCGACCGCGACCGGAGGCCGGGTGCTGCTGCTCGCCGACGACAACGCTGTGGTGGCAGCGTATCCGCGCGCGGCCCGACAGCTGGCCGGCGCGGTGGTCTCCGAACTCCGGCTGGACTCGCGGACCGGCAGTACCGCCGAGCCGGCGGGCCTGGCCAGTGCCGGACCGGACCGGGTGGTGACCGGGCAACGACTGCAGGTCGGTCGCCGGCTGCACGGACACCTCCTGCTGGTGACGGCCGGCCCCCCGACACCGATCGACCACCTGCTGCTCGGTCATGCGGCGTCGCTGGTCTGCCTCGAACAGGAACAGCCGCTGCGGCTCAGGGAGACACAGAACCGGTTCAACGAGATGGTGACGGGGTTGCTGCTCGACCGGACGCTGACCGGGGACCAGGCCGCCGAGCAGTTGCGGATCGCCGGGCTGGCAGTCCGCGACGGGTTCGTGGTGCTCGCCGTCGGCAGCCCGGATGCGCGCCTGACGCTCACCGCGCTGGACCAGGCGCTGCTGGACCGCGACCGGCCGTGTATCGGCGCGGTGAGTGATGGCCACGCGGTGGTGCTGCTGCCCGCCGAGCCGGTGGCGCTGTCCGACGACCTGATCGACGCGGTCTCCCGCGCGGATCCGGCACTGGTGGTCCACGGTGGACGGGCGAGGCCTACCGGGCAGGACGGTTTCGCAGACTCGGCCGGCCTGGCGATCTCGGCCGCCCGGGTCGCCGCACTCCGGGGAGTGCCGCTGGTGGACGGCGAGTCGATCGCCGGGCAGGCCCTGATCGCCGCTCCGGCGGTCCGGTCGGCATTCCAGGGGCTCGCGGAGCAGCGATTGCGTCCGCTGGCGCAGTACGACCTGACAAACGACAGCGACCTCGTCGGCACGCTGCGAGCATTCCTGGAACACAACGGACACTGGGAAGCCGCGTCCACGGCGCTCGGCATTCACCGGCACACCCTGCACAACCGGGTCCACAGGATCGAGGCGATGCTCGGCGTCGACCTGGACTCCGCGCACGTGCGCGCGGAACTGTTGCTGTGCCTGCTCACCTGGCGGTGAACTCGCGGACACCGGGCCGGGTCGGGTGTCCGGCAGGGCGTTCTTGTCGAGAGAACCAGCGGAGGGATCCGGCCGGATCTTAGTGGTCAGGACCGGATATTCGTCCGGGGTCTGCCGGGCCCAGATGGCGCCTCGCTGCGTTGCACTCGTCGCCGATACAACAACGGTATCGGCTCCTCGCGCGCCTTGCGATCCATCCATCTGGATC
>JBBQGJ010000237.1:0-10561 GCA_038322925.1 Mycobacteriales bacterium | reverse complement strand
ATGGCGTTGGCCCTACTGCGGAACCCCGCCCCGATCCCTAGTGGTCAGGACCGGATATTTGTCCAGGGTCTGCCGGGCCCAGATGGCGCCTCGCTGCGTTGCACTCGTCGCCGATACAACAACGGTATCGGCTCCTCGCGCGCCTTGCGATCCATCCATCTGGATCCCGGCAACCCCCGAACAACATCCGATCCTGACCACCTAGCCGAGCGCCTCGGCATCCACCGCGGCAGCGAGGATCCGAAGTCCCTCGTCCAGCAACGCATTCGGTATCGACAGCGGGGGGAGGAAGCGCAACACGTTGCCCCAGCTTCCGGCCGTCAGCACCAGCAGGCCGTTCTCATGGCAGCGCCGCGCGATCCGGCCCGTCAGCCCGGCATCCGGGGTCCGATCGCCGGCACCGGTGACCAGCTCGATGGCCATCATGGCGCCCCGGCCCCGCACGTCGCCGATCACCGGGTGGCGACCCTGCAGGGTCACCAACGCCCGGCGCATGACCTCGCCGATCTCGACGGCGCGCGCCAGCAGGCCGTGCTGCTCGATCTCGTCGAACACCCCGAGCGAGGCCTCGCAGGCCACCGGGTTGCCGCTGAACGTCCCGCCCAGACCGCCGGCCGGAACAGCGTCCATGAGTTCGGCCCGGCCGGTGAGTGCCGCGATCGGCAGGCCGCCGCCGAGACCCTTGGCGGTCGTGACCAGATCGGGCTGCAGCCCCTCGTGTTCGCTGGCGAACCAGTGACCCGTCCGGGCGATGCCGCACTGCACCTCGTCGGCGATCAGCAGGATGCCGCGCGCCGCGCAGATCGCGGCGACCGCCGGCAGGAATCCGGGGGCCGGCACCACGCACCCGCCCTCGCCCTGGATCGGCTCGACGATGACGGCGGCAACGTTGCCGGCGCCGATCTGCCGGTCCAGCAAATCGATCATCAGGTCGGCGGCTTCTTCCGCGCAGTGCTCGGGGCCCGACGCCCATCGATAGGGGTAGGCCATTGCGGCGCGGTACATCTCGGGTGCGAACGGCCCGAAACCCTCCTTGTACGGCCGGTTCTTGGCCGTGAGGGACATGGTGAGCAGGGTCCGCCCGTGATAGGCGTGGTCGAGCCCGACGATCGCCGGGCGACCGGTGGCGGTTCGCGCCACCTTGATCGCGTTCTCCACGGCCTCGCTGCCGGTGTTGAACAATGCGGTGCGAGCCGGACCGGCGATCGGCGCCAGTCGGTTGAGCTGCTCGCAGACGGCCACATAGGACTCGTAGGGGTTGACCAGGAAGCAGGTGTGGGTGAACCGCTGCAGTTGCTCGGCCGCTCTGTGCACGACGCGGGTCGCCGAGTTGCCCACGGACGTGACCGCGATCCCGCTGCCGAAGTCGATGAACGAGTTGTCGTCGACGTCCACGACGACGCCGCCGCCGGCGGCCGCGACGAACACCGGCAGTGCCGACCCCAGGCCGGCGGGCAGGGCGACCCGCTGACGCTCGGCGAGGATGCGCGAGTTCGGGCCCGGGACGGCCGTACGAACCCTGCGCACCTGCGGCAACCCGGGACCGCCTGTCAGGCGGGCGGTCTCGTCGAGAATGGTCATACCGGTCTCCGATCGGTCACCGCGACACGGCTGTGACGCCGAGTCCGAGGTAACCAGCCCGGTCACCACCGGTCGATGGACGAAGCGGCCCACCTCCGTAGCGTTCCGGGCCGTTTCGTCCAGTGCGCCCGGCCCGGGACGGGCCCACCCTGAAGCTCTGAGCAGGGCCACCGCGCCCGGAGACGGAGCCTTCGGTGACCCAGACCGCCAACGCCATGACCCTTCGGGTGCCCGAACACGGGCTGCCCGCCGCGCCCCACGCGCTCCGGCATCTGGTGGGTGGTCGTTGGCGTGTCGGATTCGGCGCGGAATTGCTCGATATCAACCCCGCCCACCTGGACGAGGTCGTCGCCGCCGGACGGCTCGCCATGCCGGCGGACGTCGACGAGGCTGTCGCCGGCGCCCGGTCGGCGTTTCACGCCTGGGCGGCGACCCCGCACGCGGCCCGCGGCGAGGTCCTGCTGCGTGCGGCAGAGGTGTTGGCCCGCAATGCCGATGCCTGGGGCGAGGAGCTGGCCCGTGAGGAGGGCAAGACCAGAGCCGAGGCCGTCGGAGAGGTCCGCCGGGCCGCTGAGATCTTCCGCTTCTTCGCGTCGGAATCGACGCGGGCGATCGGCGAGGTCTTTGCCTCGCCACGACGCGGCGAGCAGATTCAGGTCATCCGCCGGCCGATCGGCGCCGTCGCCGTCGTCACGCCCTTCAATTTCCCGATCGCGATCCCGGCGTGGAAGATCGCGCCCGCGCTGAGTTACGGCAACACGGTGGTCTGGAAACCGGCGAGCTCCGTTCCACTGCTGGCCGTCCGGCTCGCAGAGGCGTTGGTGCAGGCCGGTTTGCCGGACGGTGTGCTGTCCCTGCTGCTCGGTGACGGCGACGCGGGCATCCGCTTGGTGGAACATCCCGGCATCGACGCGGTGACGTTCACCGGATCCACCGCTGTCGGCCGGCGACTGATCGCCCGCTGCGGCGAGCTGGCGCGACCCATCCAGACCGAGATGGGCGGTAAGAATGCGGCCGCGGTGCTGGCCGATGCCGACCTCGAGCTGGCCGTGACCGAGGTGATGGCCGGCGCTTTCCGCTCCACCGGCCAGAAATGCACCGCGACCTCACGGTTGATCCTCACCGACCGGGTCGCCGACGAGTTCCTGGACAGGCTGGCCCAGCGCACCACGTCTCTGGTGGTGGGTGATCCACTGCATCCCGAAACCCAGATGGGGCCGGTGATTTCCGTCCGCGCCGGCGCGGACATCCAGGGTGCCATCGACGAAGGGCTTGCGCGCCAGAACGTCCGGTTGCTGGCCGGTGGCCGTCGGTATGCCGATCCCGAGCGCGCCACGGGTGCGTACATCGCCCCGACCGTGGTAGAGATTGCCGGCAGCTCCGATCGGAACGGCGGTGGTCCGAGCGACGCGCTGTGGCGCGAGGAATTGTTCGGGCCGGTATTGACGGTCCGGCGGGCGAAGGACGACAGCGAGGCGCTGGACCTGGTCAACGACAGCCGGTTCGGTCTGTCGGCGGCCGTCTTCACCGACAACCTGCGGGCGGTGACGGCGGCGATCGAACGCGTCGACGTCGGCGTGCTGCACATCAACTCCGAGACGGCCGGGGCGGACCCGCACGTGCCTTTCGGCGGAGTGAAGCAGAGCGCGTTCGGGCCGAAGGAGCAGGGCGGTGCCGCCCGGGAGTTCTTCACCACCACCAAGACCGTCTATCTTCGGGCATCCGGCGGGCTGCACCCGTGACCGCGGGCTTGCCGCTGTCCGGAGTACTGGTGGCGGATTTCAGTCGGGTGCTGGCCGGACCCTACGCCACCATGCTGTTCGGTGACCTGGGTGCCGAGGTCGTCAAGATCGAAAATCCGCACGGCGGTGACGACACCCGTTCCTGGGGAACTCCTTTCGCCGCAGGAGAGGCCACCTACTTCCAGTCGGTCAATCGCAACAAGCGCTCGCTGGGCGCCGATCTCCGCGATCCGGCGAGCCTGCGCCGGGTGCGCGAACTCGTCCGGCGGGCCGATGTGCTGATCGAGAACTTCCGGCCGGGAACCATGGGCACCTTCGGCCTGTCCTACGACGAGGTGCGGACGATCAATCCGCGGCTGGTGTACTGCTCGATCACCGGATTCGGGTCCGGCAAGGGCGCCGCGATGCCCGGCTACGATCTGCTGGTCCAGGCTGTCGGCGGACTGATGAGCATCACCGGGCCCGCTCCCGACCAGCCGGTGAAGGTCGGGGTGGCCCTGGTGGACGTGCTGACCGGGCTGCATGCCGCGGTGGGGGTGCTGGCCGCGCTGCGAGGGCGGGAATCGACTGGCGCGGGCCAACTGGTCGAGGTGAACCTGTTGAGCACCTTGCTGTCCAGCCTGGTGAACCAGGGCGCCGGCTACACCGCCGCCGGGGTGATCCCCGGAATCCTGGGCAATCGGCACCCGTCGATCGCACCGTACGAGACCTTTCCGACCGCGGACCGGCCCATGGTCGTCGCGGTCGGCAACGATCGTCAATTCACGGCGTTGTGCGCCGGACTCGAACTGCCGGAACTCCCGGGTGACCCGCGATTTGCCAGCAACACCGACCGGGTCGGGCACATCGACGAGCTCGCGTCCGTGCTGACGAGCCGGCTGATCACCCGTTCCGCCGCGCAGTGGAGCGCCATCCTGGCGCCGCTGGGCGTGCCGTGCGGACCGGTCAACGATCTGGCCGGAGCCTTCGATCTCGCCGAGACCCTCGGCCTGGAGCCCACCATCCAGGCGGGTGACGGGGACGACGCGATCACCCTCCCGGCCAATCCGATCGCGCTGAGCGGAACCAGCATCCAGTCAGCATCCCGGCCGCCCCGGCTCGGCGAACACACCGCCGAGTTGGCCGCCTGGCTGGACCCCGTCCACCCCGACCCATCTCCCATCCGCCCAGCGTCCAGGAGCACACCATGACCACCGCCGCACCCATGAGGGATCCGTTGGATCTGCTCGACACCTCCGCACTGCTCGAACCCGAGGAGCGCGACATCCAGCAGGTCGTCGGCCAGTTCGTCGCCGACAATCTCCGCCCGCACGTCGGCGACTGGTTCGAAAACGCCCATTTCCCCAGGGAAATGGTCGCCGAGCTGGGCAAGCTGGGTGTCCTCGGCATGCACCTGCAGGGGTACGGATGTGCCGGTGTGAATGCCGTCAGCTACGGTCTGGCCTGCCTCGAACTGGAAGCCGCCGATTCCGGTTTCCGCAGTTTCGTGTCGGTGCAGGGCTCGCTGTCGATGTATTCGATCTGGCGGTACGGCTCGGAGGAACAGAAACTCGAATGGCTGCCGCGCCTTGCGGCCGGCGAGGCGATCGGCTGTTTCGGCCTCACCGAGCCCGATTTCGGCAGCAACCCCTCCGACATGCGTTGCAGGGCAGTGCAGGACGGTAGCGACTGGATCCTCAACGGCAGCAAGATGTGGATCACCAACGGCGGCATCGCCGACGTCGCAACGGTGTGGGCCATGACCCACGACGGCGTGCGTGGATTCCTCCTCCCTCGCGGAACGCCGGGTTTCACCACCAATGACATCAAGCACAAGATGTCGCTGCGGGCATCGATCACCTCCGAACTCGCCTTCGACGACGTGCGGTTGCCGGCGTCCGCTGTGCTGCCTGAGGCGAAAGGTCTCGGCGCACCGCTGTCCTGCCTGAGCGAGGCCCGGTTCGGCATCCTGTTCGGCGCAGTGGGCGCGGCGCGCGACTGCCTGCAATCGGCCCTGAACTATGGTGATTCGCGCGTCCAGTTCGGCCGCAAGATCAACGGCTTCCAATTGACCCAGAAGAAACTCGCGGACATGGCGGTCGCGCTGAATTCGGCGATGCTGCTGGCGATTCATCTTGGTCGGTTGAAGGAAGCAGGACGGATCAGGCCCGAGCAGATCAGCGTCGGCAAGCTCAACAACGTGTCCCAGGCGCTCGCGATCGCGCGCGAATGCCGCACCATCCTTGGCGCCAACGGGATCTCGCTGGAGTACTCACCGCTGCGGCATGCGAACAACCTGGAATCCGTGCTCACCTACGAGGGCACCAGCGAGATCCACACGCTCGTCATCGGGCAGGCTCTCACCGGGTTACCGGCCTATCGCTGACTCGTCGCCACGGCCGCTCGGGAAGGCGGCGGGGAGCCGGCGTCGGGTGCTGAGCTCACTCCAGCTTTCGGAGCAGTGGATCGGGCCTCGGGGCGGCTGCCACCACCCGGATCCGTGCGTCCACCACGACAAGGTCCCGCCCGCGGCAGATCACCGGGTTCAGATCGAGTTCCGCGGCGTCGGGAAGGCCGTCGGCCAGCGCTCCGGCCCGGACCACCACATCGCACAACGCGTCCCTGGACACCTCGGCGGCGCCCCGGTAGCCATCCAGCAAGGGTCCGGTCCTGAGTTCACCCAGCATGGCGTGCGCGTCGTCGACAGCCAGCGGGGCGAGCCGGAAGGCCCGGTCGGCGATCACGTCCGCGAGAATTCCCCCCGCACCGACCATCACCACCGGGCCGAACCGTTCGTGCTGGACCGCACCGATGATCATCTCGATGCCCGGCGGCGCCATCGGTTGCACCAGCACTGCGGTGGAACGGTCATCGAGCGCGTCAACGGCTGCGACCGCAGATACTTCTCCGAAGGCGGCACGCAGGGCCGCCTCATCGCTGACACCCACCCTGACGCCACCGATCCGGGTCTTGTGCCGGCCGCCGGAGGCGAGTTTGACCGCCAGCGGATAGCCGAGTTCGGCACCCGCCAGCGCCGCGGCCTCGACGTCGGTGACCACCCGCTGCGCGCATACCGGAATGCCATAGGCCGCCAGCACCCGCGCGACATCGTCTGCTGCCAGCCATTCCTGCCCGACGGTCAGCGCCCGGTCGATGACCTCGGCGGCCGCCGCGACGTCGATGCCTGCCGGGCGGGTTGGCGACGCCGTGCGAGCCGCGGCGATGCGCGCATAGTTGGCGGCGGTTGCCAGCGCGACGGCGGCCGGTTCGGGAAAGGTGAAGACCGGCAATGCTCGCATCGACTCGTCCCGCCGGATCGAGGAGGAGGTGCCACCCACCCGCACCGCCACCACCGGCTTGGCGGCGGCGCTCGCGGCGTCGGCGATCAATTCCAGTGCGTCGTTGGGATCGGCGAGGGCGGTATCGGTCAGCACCACCAGCACCGCGTCCACCTCGGCGGCTGTCAGCACGAGCTGCACCGCATCACAGATCTGGCTGGGAATCGCGGTGGCCCCGAGATCGATCGGGTTCCCGGCGGACGGCGCGGTCGGCACGATCGCCCGCAGTTGTTGCGCCGTGGAAGGTTCCAGTGAAACGACCTCCAGCCCAACACTCTCGGCGGTGTCGGCAGCGAGGATGTTCGGGCCGCCCGAGTTTCCGATCACGGCGACGCGATTCCCCTGCGGCAGCGGCTGATCACACAACACCCTGGCGGCGCTGAGCATCTGCTCCATCGTGTCCACCCGAACGACACCCGCCTGGACGAAGAGCGCGTCAATCACGTCGTCGGACGCTGCCGCCGCAGCGGTGTGCGAGAGCCCCGCCCGTTGCCCGGCCGTCGAGCGACCGGCCTTGATCGCGATGATCGGCTTCCGCCGGGACACGCGGCGGGCGATCCGGGCGAACTTCCGCGGGTTGCCGAAGGACTCCAGGTACATCGCGATGACCCGGGTGCGGTCGTCGTTCTCCCATGCCAACAACAGGTCGTTGCTGCTCACGTCCGCCCTGTTCCCCACGGAAACAAATTGTGAGACACCGGGTCCCCACCGACTGGCGGCCTGGACGACCGCGATCCCGAGCGCTCCGGATTGGGAGACAAGGCCCAGCCCACCGGTTTGCAGGGGCAAGGGCGCGAACGTCGCATTGAGGCGAACGGCCGGATCGGTGTTGAGCAGACCGAGGCAGTTCGGGCCAACGAGTCGCACTCCGTAGCCGCGAGCGATACCGACCACCTCGTCCTGCAAGATCCTCCCCGCGGGGCCGGTTTCGCCGAATCCGGCGGTGACCAGCACCACGCCACGCACCCCGCGAGCACCGCAGGCGCGCACCACGTCGGCGACCCGGCGCGCCGATACGGCGACGACGGCGAGGTCCGGCGTCACCGGCAGCAGGTCGGCCGACGCCACACAGGGGACGCCCAGCACCGTTTCGTGCCGCGGATTCACGGCGTAGACCTGGCCGGTGAACCCGCCGGCGAGAATGTTGCGCAGGATCTGATGGCCGACCGCAGACGGCCGTTCGCTCGCGCCGATCACCGCCACCACGGCCGGGGCCAGTAGCGGACGAAGACTCGCCTGGTCGGCGGAGCGTTCGCGGGCGTCGATCGCGCCCACCGCCTCCTGGTCGGGGGTCAGGTCGATGGTGACCTCCGCGGTGCCACCGTCGTATCGCACCACGGTGTGAAACCCGGTGTCGCGCACCACATGCATGGCCAAGTAGTTCTGCACGAGAACGTCTGCGGTGAACTCCCCGATGCCGGCCCGGCGGGCGTCCTCGGCGAGGTGCTCGATCAGCAACGTGCCCAGCCCGACATGCTGGCTGGCGTCTGCGACCAGCAACGCCAACTCCGCGGAATCGTCGGTCAACCGCTCATAGGTCGCGACACCGACCAGTCGGCCGCCCACCCAGGCGGTCAGCGAATGGTGGGCGGGACCCGGCGGTCGCCCGAGCCGTCGCACATACTCATCCGTCGCACCGCGATTCAAGCCGAAGAAGCGCAAATAGAAGGACCGGTCGGACGCACCCCGGTGCAGCTCGCGCAGAGCGTCCAGGTCGGTCGGTACCACGGGTCGGATGTGCACCAGTCCGCCGTCGGCGCGCACGGCATCGACACCGCCACGTCCACCGACCGTCACACCTCCACCATCCCCCACCCGCATAGCCGGCGAGCGTCGTTCGGGGTGTCGATCCGGTCACCCCAGAGGTGTCCTGCACGGGCGTTGACCTGGGCTGATCAGCCGGATCGCCGGTGGTCCCGGCAACCCAGGGCGGGTCTGGCCCGCGAAGAAACGCGCGCTACGACGACGCGGCGGAGCCGGCGTCTACCCGGAAGACCGGATAACCCGGCGCGATCTCCAGCAGTCGCGCGTCCGAGCTCTTCGCGTCGACCCCGTCGAAGAAGACGCCGACCTCGAACTTCCACCGCTTCAAGTACCGCCGGAGAATCACCGGCTTGTCCCCATCGGGCAGTTCGACGGCGCGGAACGGCTCGATGCGACGTCCCAGGCGGAGTTCTCCGCCGCCGGCCACCCGGATGTTGCGGACCCACTGGGTCTGCCCGCGCGGCGCCACCAGATAGCGCTGACCATCAACGACCAGCAGGTTGACCGGGGTGGTCCGCCATTCCCCGCTGCGTCGGCCACGGACCCGCAGTTCGCGGCTACCGAGGATGCTGACCCCGGCCCGGGCCAGCCAGGCCACCGCCGAGTTGAAGACAGTGGTCGCGCGGCCCGGCTCGAGGTACCGGTCGCCTCGTAGATCCGTCATGTCCAATCCCTTCGGTTCGTCGTTGAGAGCACTGCTCTCGTTACAGAGCATGCGCCGCAATATTCACCAAGTCAAGAGCGGTGCTCTCTTTGTGCACTGGCGCTCTTGCGTGCAGGTATGGTCGGCCCGGTGAATGCCTCGACGTCGGCGCGCGCGGTCGCCCGCCGCGAACTCACCCTGGCCATCACCACCGAGGCCCGCCGGCAGATCGCCGAGCACGGCGCGGACGGCCTGTCGTTGCGGGCGATCGCGCGGGAACTCGGGATGGCGTCCTCGGCGCTCTACCGGTACTTCCCGAGCCGGGACGAGCTGCTGACCGCGTTGATCATCGAGGCCTACACCGCGCTGGGTGATGCCATCGAGGCTGCCGACGCACGCGTTGACCCGACCGATGTGACCGGACGCTGGCTCGCGATGTGCAAGACGGTGCGGGATTGGGCTCGGCAGCAACCTCACGAATACGCACTTCTCTACGGATCGCCCGTTCCCGGATACCGCGCACCCGCGGACACCATAGATCCCGCGGCACGGATTCCGCTCGCCTTGCTCGGCCCGTTGCGTGACGGCTGGCGCGCCGGGAGCGTCATCGACCGCACCACCGTTCGGCTGACCAGCGGTCTGTCCGGTCAGCTGCACACTCTCGCCGAGCAGATAGCGCCGGACCTGCCGCCGGCGGCGATCGGCGCCGCGATCAGCGCGTGGACCAGGCTGTTCGGCCTGATCAGCTTCGAGCTGTTCGGCCATCTGGTCGGCAGCGTGGATCCTGCCGACGAGTTCTTCGACCATGAGATCACCGCGATGGCAACCCAACTCGGATTACCGGCGAGGTCTTGACGGCCGTGGAAGGTTCCTCCTGACATCGGCCCCGGCTTGCCGGCGAGGGGTTCCGCGCAGCGAAAGAACCGGCCGAGCGAGCCGGTCGCGGGGATAGTTTGTTCGCGGGACGAAGCTCACCGCGCCCTGCGGGTAGCCCCCTGGAGGTACCGGTGGAGATTTCGGTGGATCACGACGACCGGGGTGAAACACCTTCCTGAGGCCGACCTGGCGGACGCCGCCGCCCGTACCCACGGCGTCATCTGGGTGCATCTGGACCATTCCGACGAGCACGGCATGGCCCTGCTCGTCGAGATGATCGATCCGCGTAGGGACGACCTCCGCGATGTGAACAACCGCACCCCGGTGCCGAAGCTGCACATCTACCCCGACCACCATTACAGCGCGATCAACGGGCTCGCCCGCGGGTCCGACGGCTTGCTACATTTCCAGCCGCTGAAGACGTTTCTGACTCCGCGCATGCTGTGGACCGTCTTCGGACCTGCCAACGCGACGATGTCCATTGCGGACGTCAACCATCAGGGGCTCGGCAAGGTCGGTGTTCAGGGCCGGTGACCAGCGGTTACGTGTGTGACGGATGTGACAAGTGTTGCTGATGGGACGACAGGGGACGCCCCGTGACGATCGAGTTCCTACACAATCCCGTCACGGAAGTCCCC
>JBBQGJ010000236.1:0-10587 GCA_038322925.1 Mycobacteriales bacterium | reverse complement strand
TGCACCGAAATAACCGCAGGTCAGCCCGACACGCAAACGACCGAGAGCACACTTTTCCTACCGATTGGGAGACCCGCCAAAAAGGCAACCAAGACTCAACGGGCAAATCAGCCCCGGAATCGCTAAGTCAACGGCATTGGGTGTCAGCGTGGTCAACGATGACGACGTCGAATGGTTCGTGTGGAGTCCCCGTACCGAGACCATCGCGCTCCAGCCATCTTTTGGACCCATTTTCAAGCGCGGGACGGTCGCGCTGGCGCTGGCGCACCGTGCGCTCGGCCATTGGGGAATGTCAATGCGGCAGGACATGGAAGCCCGGGAGTTGACCGCCAAATGGCTGATCGACGATCCCTCGGCCGATTACGCCATGGGTGCGCTTCCGGTGATCGGGGTTGTCGGCGTTGCCCGCCAGTTGGGCGTCACTCCGCACGTGCTGCAGGTCCGCCTGCAATTCAGCCCTTGCCGCTGCCTCGCGAACGTGGATATTTTTCACGGGATGCAATGCGAATGCGGCGCAATTCCTTCGGTGGAACCGCTGGGGGACAGTGGATGATCCCGTCGGCGTCAGGTGCGATTCACGCCGAGCCGGACATCCTCGAACGTCACCCGGCCAATGCCTTGACGGGCTCGGCGAGGCGATCCCGGCACCACCGCGCGTAGGTCCCTGGGGGCATCCCGACCGCCGAGGTGAATGCCCGGGTGAAATGCGCCTGGTCGTAGTAGCCAAGCTCGGCGGACAAATCGGCCAGATGGTAGTGCTCGGCCCCGGCCAGTACGTCGGCGGCGTCCTGCAACCGATACCGGCTCAGCACCCACGCCGGCGACAGGCCAAGGTAGTGGCCGAACCATCGCTCCAGCGTCCGGGCCGACCAGCCGCTGACCCGGGCGACCTGACTCACCCTGACCAGGCTCCGGTCGGCGAGGATCGTGGCGATGACGTCGATGAAGTCCGGCCAGGTCTCGTCGGCGATCGGCAGGTACCGCTGCAGGAGTCCCTCGATCAGTGTCGAACGGGCTCTGAGGTCGGCCGCAGGATCTGCTGCGGGATCTATTGCGGGACCTGCGTCGGGAGCTGCTTCACGATCTGCTCGGGGATCTGAACTGATGGCGTCGGCCACCGCGCGACCCGGGTCACCGAACACCGCGCCTATGGGCAGGACCGCATCGACCAACGCCGGCCCGTCGCCAAGACCCATCGCGACCAGCGCACCGGGCCGGAGTTTGGCCCCGAGCACCCACCCGCGCCCCGCAATTCGATGATCGTCCCGTCGGCGTGGCGGGCCGTGCACGCCGGGATCCGCTGTCCCGAAAGCGATGTTGGCACACGGATGCGGCAGCAGCGGTTGTACCTGTGGGAAGGGCACGTCGAAGCGCAGCGTCCAGAATCGTTCGACGATCTGGGCGCCAGCCGGACTGGGGAACCAGCGTTCGAGATGCACCCGCTCGGCGGTGCCGGGGTCCAGGATGCCCTTCTCGGTGGCGGTGGTCGCGTCCATGCCTGAATGTGTACCAGGGGTGCCCGACAGTCCCGGGCTCCGCTGCGCCGAGGCCGTGGTGAATCCGAGGCAGGTCGCTTGCGGAAGGCCGCCGCCCGAGGCGCAGAAGTACAAGAACCGCTGGTCGACGGACCGCACGATGGTCGGCATGACCGAGAGCAAGAACCACACCGTGAACCCGATCCCCACCGGCTATCGCACGCTCACTCCGTACCTGGCCGTGCCCGACGGGGCCACCGCCATCGCCTTCTACCAGCGCGCATTCGGCGCCGAGGTGGTGTCACGGATGGATGCGCCAGGCGGTCTGCTCATGCACGCCGAGCTCAGGATCGGCGATTCCATGCTGCAGAATGTCATCGGAGATGCCTGATTTCGGGTTGAAGGCGCCCGAAGAGGGTTGGGTCCATTCGTCTCTGGTGGTGTACGTCCCGGACACCGACGCATTCGTCGACCGCGCGGTGGCCGCCGGCGTCACCCTGCACACCCCCGTGTCGGATACCTTCTCCGGTGATCGGCACGGCGTCGTCATGGACCCGTTCGGGCATCGCCGGGCTGTCTGCACCAAGGTCGAGGACGTGCCGGTTGACGAGGTCGCCCGCCGTGCGCAGGAGCTGTTCTTCAGCGATGCGGCGTTCTGAACGCGTCGGGCACCTGCACTGAGATCCGGTCGGTTGAAGACCTTTCGCCCAGGTGATGCAGGGCCAACACCTGAGCGGTGATCATCTTCTCGATCTCCCGCGGGTCCACACTCTCGTTGGATGCGTGGATCCGCGACAGGGCCATGTCCTCGGCGCCCCACAGGATCACCTCCGCTCGTGGGCTGGCCTGCGCCAATGAGTTGATCAACGGAATGGATCCACCCGATCCGACTGCTTCGACGGGTGCACCGAACGCCGCAGCCAGTGCGTCCTCGGCGGCCTTGAGAGTAGGCCCGGTCATCGCGACGGTGTACGGCCAGCCGGCTTTGATCTTGGTGACCTCCAGGTGAACGTTCCACGGCGCCGCCGACTCCAGGTGCGTCGCGAGCAGATCCAGTTCTCGGTCCGCGTCGGCGCCGGGAGCGATCCGCATCGAGACCTTCGCCGTCGCTTCGGGAATCAGCACATTGGACGCCTGATCGACGCTGGGCGCGTCGATCCCGATCACCGTCGCGGACGGTTTCGACCAGAGCCGGGAGGCCAGGCTGCCGCTGCCGTACAGCTCGACGCCGTCCAGCACGGCGGCACTGTCCCGGTACACCGACTCGTCGAAATCCGCGCCGGGCCAGTCGTATCCGCTGACACCGGGGACCACCGTGTTGCCCTGATCGTCGTGCAGGGTGGCCAGGATCTTGATCAACGCAACCAGTGCGTCGGGTGCTGCGCCGCCGAAGACGCCGGAGTGCGCCGCGTGCCGCAGAGTGCGGACCCGCACCGTGCAGGAGACCTCGCCGCGCAGCGCGGTGGTGAGCGCGGGCCGGCCGACCGCCAGGTTGCCCATGTCGGCGATGACGAACGCGTCGCAGTCGAACAGCGATCGGTTCGCGTCGACGAAGTCCTCCAGGTGGCTGACGGTTTCTTCTTCGCCTTCGATCAGCAGCTTGATGCCGACCGGGGGAGTAGATCCCAGCACCTGCAGGGTCCCGGCATGCACGATCAGGCCGGACTTGTCGTCCGCGGTTCCGCGGCCGTAGATCCGGCCGTCGGCGCCGGTCGTCGCCTTCCATGGGTCGGTGTCCCAACCCTGATCGAGGGGTGCCGGTTGGACGTCGTAATGCGCGTACAGCAGCACGGTGGGTGAGCCGGCCGGCCCGGGGATCTCCGCGTACACCGCCGGGTACCCGCCGGGGATGTCCAGCAGTCGGGCGTCGCTGGCCCCGGACCTGCGGAACAGGTCGACAACGGCGGCGCCCATGCGCTCCACCGGTTCGGCCGGGAATCCCGGAAAGGCCACGGACGGAATGGCCACCAGCTGTTTCAAGTCGTCGATCAGTGCCGGCATCCTTCCTGCCACGTCCGCGGCAACGATCGACGTGTCCACTGATCCTCCTGAATCCTCCGACAGGTCGCCGGGCGTTTCCTGCCCGTTCTTGGCCGAACGGTGGGTTGGTCAGCCCTGCGGCCTCCCACACGGTAGGCGGGCCGGATCGGGCACGCCACCCGCGTTCCACCGCTTGGTGGAACCGCTGCCACTCCGCCAGCGGGCCTGGCCGCGCTCCCCTACGGTGAGTCGGAGCCCTGTTGGACGTCACCCGGCGGGCGGGGAGGGGGACTCGCATGCCGGACCTCGGCCACGAGGTGTCCTTCGGCATCTTCCTGCCGAATCCGGCCTCCCAGGCCGCCACGGTGGTCCGGCTCGCGCAGCTCGCGGAGGACCAGGGCCTCGATCTGATCGGAATCCAGGACCATCCGTACAACCCGGACCTGCTCGACACCTGGACGTTGCTCTCCCATCTGGCCGCGGCGACCGAGCGGGTGCGGTTGTTCCCGGACGTGACGTGCCTGCCGTTGCGGCCGGCCGCGGTGCTGGCCCGGTCTGCGGCCAGCCTGGACCTGCTGTCCCGTGGACGCGTCGAACTGGGCCTGGGCGCGGGATTCTTCCTCGAACCGATCGCCGGGATGGGGGCCCCGGAGCTGACCCGTGGCCAGAGCGTGGACGCGTTGGCCGAGGCGATCGGGGTGATCCGCGCGCTGTGGAACGCGACGGAGCCGGTGACGCTGCCCGGGAAATTCCATCACCTACTGGGTGCCGCACCCGGGCCCCGGCCGGATCATGACATCGGCATCTGGGTGGGCTCCTACGGCCGTCGGATGCTGGAGCTGACCGCTCGGCTGGCGGACGGCTGGGTGCCGTCGCAGGGGGACGCCGGCCCCGACGAGGTGGCCGCTCTCACCGCTCGGCTGGACGATCTGGTCATCGACGCGGGCCGGGCCCCCGCCGATCTCGTGCGGATCTACAACATCAACGGCAGGTTCACGGCCGGCGGCCACGGGTTTCTCGACGGTTCGCCGGCGGTCTGGGCCGAACAGCTCACCGAACTGGTGCTGCTGCAGGGTTTCTCCGGCTTTGTGCTGGCACCATCCGGCGACATCATCTCCTCGATAGGGACTTTCGCCGAGCAGGTGGCGCCGGATGTTCGCGAGCGGGTGGCAAGGGAACGCGCCGGCGGCGCCTCGGGTGCCGGCACGGACGGTCGTGCCGGGGCCGGTGCGGCCAGCGAATCCATTGTGGCGTCGGGATTGTCGGGCGTGGGGCCGGTGGCGGACGGGCCTGCCGTGATCGCGGAGCGGCCGCTCGAGCGGGACGGTCACTGGGGTGACGCCGGCGGGTTGCCGGTCACTGGGCGGCCGCGTGCGCAGGCCGCGCAGGGCGTCGACGGCGTTCACAACCCCGGCGTGCCCAACCCCGGCGGGCGGGACAACCATCGCAACCTGGTCGCCATCCATGATCATCTGCGGTCCGAGATGGTGCAGATCCTGCAGGCCGTCAGCCAGGTCTCGGCCGGCGAACTGGCGCCCGGCGAGGCCCGTTCGCTGATCAGCCGGATGACGATGCGGCAGAACCATTGGACACTCGGCTCGTTCTGCGCCTCCTACTGCCGGATCGTCACCATCCACCACACGGTGGAGGACGCGCACATGTTCCCGGCCCTGCAGGAGCTGGAACCATCCCTCGAGCCGGTGCTCGAACGACTGGGCGCCGAGCACGAGGTCATCGCCGATGTCCTCGACAGGTTCGACAGGGCGCTGGTCGATCTCGTCCGTGAGCAGGACGGGGTCGGGGTGCCCGGTCGCTCGGGTGCGGCCGAGATCGCCGTCCTGGCAGCCGAACTCAACGATCTGCTGTTGTCGCACCTGGCCTACGAGGAGGACGAGTTGGCAGGCGGGTTGGCCCGGATGCCGGCGCCGATCTGATCGGGTCGTCAGCGCATCGCCGACCGGATGTGCTGCACCAGCACGGTTTCCGTGTCGACGGCAGTTTCGGCCAGGTCAGCGATCTGCCCGCGGAGCGCGGCGGGATCTTCGATCTCACCTGACCGGGATGCACGCTCGGCGAGATCCGCCAGCTGCGTCCAGATCTGGCCGGACAGCCGAGCATACTCCGCTGCCGGCAACAGATCGAGATCGGTGACGTCGGCGGCTTCCGTCAGGAATCGGGCGTAGAGCGGCCGGGTGCCGCCCACCACGGTGTACTGCGTGGTGAGGCACTCGGCGAGCCGTCGCAACGCGGCGCTCAGTGCCTCATCGGTCGGGAAACGTCGTGCCCAGCCGGTTTTCGTTCGGGAGTCCCGCAGTTCGGCGACGAATTTGGCCATGCCGCGCAGGCCCATGTTGGCGTCGAAATAGTGGCCGAGCACGGGCCCCGTCAGGTGGTCGGTGGTGGTGATCAGCGCGGCCCGGATCGCGGCGGGCAGGTCGACGCGGTCCGGCAGTGCGGTGACCGTGGTCAGCGCGAACCGGGACTTCCGGTGAGCGGCCCAGGCGGCCCCGAGGGTGTCCCGATCGATGTGCTGGGGCTGCCGGCTCCGGTCGTCGATGAGGTAGTCGTCATCGACCCGACCGGCGACCACGATGGGATGCGCGTCTGCGGCCTCCCACTCGGAAAGCTCGCCGTACCACGGCAACGGGCCGCGGCCTGTGACGATCAGCGCCGGTCGGCCCGCGTCCAGGGCGGCATCCAACTTGGCCAGCGCCGTGCGGGGCGACGAGGACGTCAGGGTCGTCGTCGCGGCGCCCAGATGCGTGGTGACCGCCTCGAACCACGGCTGGGGGTGGTGCTGGGCGACGATGGTCAGCAGCGGGGCCGGAAGCCCTACGTACTCGAAAATGGCGTACAGGAAACCGATTCCGCCGCCGAGCCCACACGCGATCGGTTCGGAGATGTCCAGCCCCGCCTGCGCCAGAAGGTGCCGCGACAGCGCGGACGGGCGGTGGTACTGGGCACCGAAGGCCGGGTAGCCAGCCACCAAGCCCGGGATCGGTGCGGCCGCCCGCTGGTCGGTGCCGTGCCGCTGGTCGGTGTTGTGCGGCTGGTCGGTGTTGTGCGGCTGGTCGGTGTCGTGCCGCTGGGTGGTGACGTGCCGGAGGGCGGTGGAGTACGACTCGCCGGTCTGCGCCATCCGTTGCCGGACGAGGGATTTGCGCGCCTTGTGCTCGGTCATCGCGAGTTCCTTCTGCGGTCGCTGTGCGCGGCATCCCTCGCGCGGACGACGCGCCGGCCGCATCGGGTTCCGTGCGCCTGGCGGCGCGGGCTCGACGGGTACACCGGACGTCTCCGCGATGGCATGGTGGCCACCTGAGCCTGCAACGACCGGTCGGTCATCCGGTGGGCGCGAGCCACCGGTGAAGAAGGTCAGGCGCGCGGATCGCGCCGACCTCGACGGTAACGCGCCGTCGGTGGGACGGGCAAGATCCTGGTGCGTCCGAAGTGGCCGGGACTGTGATGCGTGCCTATTCTCGGGCTTCGGCCGACCGGCGCCAGCGGATCCCGGCCTCGATGAAGGCGTCGATGTCGCCGTCGAACACCGCGCTCGGATTTCCGACTTCGTAGTTCGTCCGCAGGTCCTTGACCATCTGGTAGGGGTGCAGCACATAGGAGCGCATCTGGTTGCCCCAGGAGTTCCCGGCGTCCTTGAGCGCATCCATGGTGGCCTTTTCCTCCTGCTTGCGGCGGGCCAGCAGCTTCGCCTGCAGCACCGTCATCGCCGATGCCCGGTTCTGGATCTGCGATCGTTCGTTCTGGCAGGAGACCACGATCCCGGTCGGGATGTGGGTGATCCGCACCGCGGAGTCGGTGGTGTTCACGCCCTGACCGCCTGGCCCCGATGACCGGTAGACATCGACCCGGATCTCCTTCTCGTCGATCTCCACGTGATCGCTGGTCTCCACCACCGGAGCGACCTCGACGCCGGCGAACGAGGTCTGCCGGCGACCCTGGTTGTCGAATGGCGAGATTCGGACCAGCCGATGGGTGCCCTGCTCGACGGACAGCGTGCCGTAGGCGTAGGGCGCTTTGACCTGGAAGGTGGCGGACTTGATGCCGGCCTCCTCGGCGTAGGACGTGTCGTAGACCTCGGTGGGGTAGCCATGGCGCTCTGCCCAGCGCAAATACATCCGCATCAGCATTTCGGCGAAGTCGGCGGCGTCCACCCCGCCGGCCTCCGACCGGATGGTGACCAGCGCCTCCCGCTCGTCGTACTCGCCGGAAAGCAGAGTGCGGACTTCCTGGGCGTCGATCTCGGACTGCAAGGCCACAAGTTCCTGCTGCGCCTCGACCAGGGTGTCCGGGTCGTCCTCGCCCAGTTCGAACAGCACCGACAGATCGTCCAGCCGCTGCCGGAGATCCTGGATCCGTTTCAGCTCGGCCTGGGTGTGCGAGAGCTTGCTGGTGACCCTCTGCGCCTGCTCCTGGTCGTTCCACAAGTCGGGCGCGCTGGCCGCCTCGGAGAGTTCGGCGATGGTGGCCTTGAGCTTCCCGACGTCCATCACGGCTTCGATGCTCGCGAGGGTGGTGTCGAGTGCTTTCACTGCTGCCGCGTCGTCGAGATTCACGAGTTGTCAGCCTACGCGGTATGCCGGTCCGGTCTGATCCGTCCGATTCCCCGCGTATCGGCATTGGGCATCGGCTTTGGGTATCGGCATGGCGCAGCTGCCGGCATCAAGGACATTCGCCGTCCGACGGGATGCAAGTAGGGCTGAACCTCTGTTGGGAGGGGACTTTCGGCCCTGATCAGCGGCGTCGATGCCCGCTTACCGTCGAGTACAGCGGCGGACCCGGGCGGGCCTGCCTTGTGAGAGGAGACACCAGATGACCACGGTTTCTCGTCCCCATATAGTCGTGGGCATCGAAGGCACCAACGCGAGCGAGGCCGCACTCCAGTGGGCCGTGCGAGAGGCCGGGCTTCGCGGGTGCCCCCTGACGGTCGTCCATGCCTGGTCGTTCGACCCGGTGCGCGATGCGGGCAAGACCAATGAGCACGCCGAACGGCGTGCCTCCGTCTGCATGATCGGTGCCGAGGTCGCCACGGCGATCCGTAAGGTGGGCGTCAGCCCCGAGATCGTCGAGCGCAGCGTGCACGGATCGCCGGCTCGCGTACTGGTCAAGGAGGCCGTTGGCGCGGACTTGCTGGTCCTTGGGCGCGGACACCGCAACGGAATGATCGACGTTCTCCGTCGCTCGGTCAGTGCCGACGTCGTCCGGCACGCTCCGTGCCCCGTTGTCATCCTCCCCAATGCCTGGGTACCGGCGCTGACGCACGGGCCGGTCGCGGCGTCGGGCTGAGGGCTGCCGGAGCTGTGGGGGTAGACCTGAGGCCCGTGGGCGGGCCGATGGCGGCGGTCGCAGTGTCGGCCGCCGGAGCGCGGACGCGGGTTCGGTGCACAATGCAGTGCACCAACCCGCTGCCGTGAGCGTCAATTTCGCCCGATCGTGTGCGCTTACCGGCGCATTTCAGCGACTCAGCGGGCCTACACTCACCTCATCGGGCGGCGACCACTCGGGTCGGCGCCCTACCTGGCTGGGAGATGATGACGACCTCGTCACGCCGCTGCGTGGCGGCGGCGTCGTTGCCCACCAGGGTCGGATGATCACCGACATTGCATTGTTGATCAACCCAGCTGCCCGTCGGGGGCGGGCGGGTCGCGTGGCTCGGGACTTCGCGGCTTCTGTCCGACACGCGGGCCTCACCGTCCGCGAACTCGTCGGAGGCGGTTCGGTGCAATCGGCCGAGCTCGCCGCCACTGCGGTGCGCGAGGGGTGCGGCGCGCTGGTGGCGTGCGGTGGCGATGGAACCGTGCACGTTGCATTGCAGGCGGTGGCTGGTAGTCAGGTCCCGCTGGGTGTGGTGGCCGCCGGCGCGGGCAATGATTTTGCCCGCGCCATCGGTCTGCCCGTCGATGATCCGGCTCCGGCTGCCGCGGTTGTTCTCGACGGCGTCACCAGGGCCGTCGATCTCGGTCGGGTGGGGGAGCGGTGGTTCGGGACGGTGCTGGCCGCAGGCTTCGATTCCCTGGTCCCTGATCGGATGAACACCATGCGCTGGCCGAGTGGTCGGGCGCGGTATCCCGTTGCGATTGCGGCAACCCTGGCAAGGTTCCGGCCTTTGCCGTTCGTCATCGAGGTCGACGGAGCACGACGTGAGCTGGAGGCGATGCTCGTCGCTGTGGGGAACGGTCCGTCCTACGGCGGCGGGATGCGGGTATGTCCCGGGGCCGCTGTCGACGACGGTTTGTTCGACGTGACCGTGGTCAGGCGGCTTTCACGGCCGCGGTTTCTGCGGCTGTTCCCGTCGGTCTACTCCGGCGAGCATGTGCGGTATCCCGAGGTCGAGACCTTCCGCTGTTCGGCTGTGGCGCTGTCGTGCCCTGGGGTTGCTGGGTACGGGGACGGGGAGTTCGTGGGCGCGCTGCCGCTGACCTGCGAGGTCGTGCCTGGGGCTGTTCGGGTGTTGGTGCCGGGTTGATGTGTTGGTGAAATGCTGACTCGCACTGTCCCGGTTTGTCACCACACTTCGTTGAACTTGGTGCGGTACCACATTGGTCGGGTTCTCGCGGGCGTTTCATCCAGGATCGGTTTCTCGGTTTCTCGGTTTCTCGGTTTCTCGGTTTCTCGCGCTGAGCATTTCTCGTCCTCGTCCTCGTCCTCGTCCTCGTCCTCGTCAGCGGTGCGCTGCCCGGTGTTCACCCCGGAAATCGTCCCCAGTTCGATGTTCGCAATGGTTCCTCGCCGTTCTCGCGATCCAGGCGCGGACTATCTGGCAACCTCCGGTTGACCAGATCAATCCGACAGATTGGATAGCCTGCGGATGCCCGGCCAATGCGCAGCGGACGGTGGCCAACCCTGGGTCGCGTTGATTCGGATCGCCGACCGAACGCGCCGTCCTGGGCGAGCCACCGTCGCGGCTGATACCAATAGTGCAATCCCGTCCACGCGGCCATCGCGCCGGTCACGATGCTCATGATCCAGTCGGGACGGGCTGGCAACAGGGGCTTCTCGCTCGGATCGGGAGTGTCGTACCCGTGTTGTAGCGTTCTTGGTATGGAGGGATCCACGGACCAGACTACCGGTCGAGCGGCCGAGTTGATCGATGCACTCGTGCTGCACCATCGGGAGT
>JBBQGJ010000235.1:0-10603 GCA_038322925.1 Mycobacteriales bacterium | reverse complement strand
TCAGCCCACGTCCCCCAGACTGCTGGCCGACCTGCGGGCGGGGGCTGTGCGGACCGCCGCGGCCGACCGCGGCGGCCGGGTCGAGGTGATCACCCTCGAACTACGCGAACTCGCCCACGACATCACCGACAACCTGCTCACCGGATTCCCCAGCGTGACGCTGCAGACCGCGCTCGACGCCGTCAGCTCGGCGGACGCGGTGATCGCGGTGACGCCGGTGTTCAGCGGCTCGTACAGCGGGCTGTTCAAGTCGTTCTTCGACGTGCTCGACCGGGACGCTCTTGTTGGCACCCCGGTGCTGCTGGCCGCCACCGGCGGCTCGGCAAGGCACTCGCTGGTGCTCGACTATGCGTTGCGGCCGCTGTTCGCCTACCTCAAGGCGGACATCGTGCCGACGGGAGTGTTCGCGGCGACATCGGACTTCGGGTCCGATGACGCCGGCCGGTCGTTGGCCGACCGGATCGGCAGGGCCGCGGGTGAGTTGCTCTCCCGGCCCAGCCCCACCCGGAACGAGACCGTCCGTGTGGACGCCGATCTCGGTCCGGGTCCGACTCGCCACCGCGGGCCCGCCAAGGGCGACCCGTTTCAGAACCTGGTGCCGTTCGAGGAGCTGCTGGCCAGGCGCTGAGGGAAATCTGTCCCAGCCCCGGTGCCGCCGATTGACCGGCAGCGCGCCGCCGGTACCGCGGCGGACACTGACGGGGTGACCGGGCCAGATCAGACGAGACGCGGTGAGGCGCGTTGACGTCTGACGACCCCGCCGCAGGTTCGGCGACCGATGCCGATGGCTCGGCACTGGTCTACGGCAGCCCGCGTGGCCGTCGGGTGCTGGCGGCCACCGTGCTCGGCAGCGGCCTGGCGCAGCTGGACGGCACGGTCGTCAATGTCGCGCTGCCGCGCATCGGGGAGGACCTGGGCGGCGGGCTGACGAGCCTGCAGTGGACGCTGAACGCCTACACGCTGACCCTGTCCGGACTGTTGCTGCTCGGCGGTTCGCTGGGCGACCGGATGGGTCGCCGGCGGATCTTCGTGGTCGGCGTGCTGTGGTTCACGCTTGCCTCGGTCGGCTGTTCGCTGGCCCCCGGCACCGAGGTGCTGATCGCGATGCGCGCGCTGCAGGGCGCGGGGGCGGCCCTGCTGACCCCGGGGTCACTGGCCATCCTGCAGGCTTCGTTCCGCCGGCAGGACAGGGCGGCCGCGGTCGGGGCGTGGTCAGGGCTTGGCGGGGTGGCCACCGCGATCGGCCCGGTGCTGGGCGGCCTCCTGGTGGGAATCGCGCCGTGGGGCTGGCGACTGATCTTCCTCATCAATGTGCCGATCGCCGCGGCGGTGATCCTGCTGTCCCGCAAGTACATTCCGGAGTCAAGGGACGAGGAGGCAACCGGAGCGCTGGACGTCGCCGGAGCGATCCTGGCGTCGCTCGGGTTGGGCGCGCTGGTCTACGGACTGACCGAGGGTCCGGCGAACGGCTGGTCCGCGGTCAACCTGCTGATCACTGCGGCCGGAGTGGTGCTGCTCGCCATGTTCATCGTGCTGGAGGGCCGCAAGGACAACCCGCTGCTGCCGCTGCGGCTGTTCCGGGTGCGGCAGTTCAGTGCGTCGAACCTGGTGACGTTCGCGGTCTACGCGGCGCTGGCCGGCGGGCTGTTCCTGCTGCCGGTGCAGTTGCAGCTGGTGGCGGGCTTCAGCCCGGTGGCGGCCGGCACGGCCACCCTGCCGATCACCGTTGTCATGTTGCTGCTGTCGGCGAGGATGGGCCGGCTCTCCACCCGCATCGGCCCGCGCATCCCGATGACCGTCGGGCCTATCGTCGCCGGGACGGCGATGGTGTGGCTGTCCGGTATCGGCGCCGGGTCAACGTATCTCGGCGACGTGCTGGCCCCGATGACGTTGTTCGGGCTGGGGTTGTCGTTCACCGTCGCGCCGCTGACTTCCACCGTGCTGGCGTCCGCGCCGGACCATCAGGCGGGCATCGCCTCGGCGATCAACAACGATGTCGCCCGGGTGGCCGGGCTGCTGGCCGTGGCCGTGCTGCCGGCGCTGGCGGGGATCACCCCGGCCGCCTACGCCGATCCCGCACTGCTCTCGGCGGGCTTCCAGCGCGCCGTGGTGATTGCCGGGATCCTCTGCGCGGCAGGCGGTGTGCTGGCCTTCGCGACCGTGCGGTCGCCGTCCCCGCTGCAACGGTCGCGGCTGCTACCGCCGCATGCGCAACCGCCGCCGCCCCGACCACCTCAGCCGATCGATCCTGCCGTCGAGTGCCCGGCGTGCCCGGTGCTCACCCCGCACATCCGGCCGCGGTGACATTTCGGGTATTCCCACCGGGGCGTGAACCAGGCAGAATCGCTTGATCAACTTGGCTCGCCGGCGCGAACACGGGAAGGGCGGTTGCCATGGCCGGTTCGACACGAGGGTTCCTCGGGCGCGCGAGAAAGGTGGACCCGCGGCTGCCGCCTGGCCAGTACGACGTAGGGGACGACTTCCCGGTGCTGACCGCGGAGGTGACCCCACGGATCGTCCCCGAGCGCTGGAGCATCTCGGTCGACGGCCTGGTCTCCACCCCGTCGACATGGACCTGGGACGAAGCGCATCGGCTGCCGGCGTCCGTCTACGAGGGCGACATCCATTGCGTGACGACGTGGTCCAAACTCGGCACCTCCTTCGGCGGGGTGAGTGTCGACACCCTGCTGGACGCGGCGGGCCCGCTGCCGCAGGCCTCGTTCGTGATGGCCAGATCGTCGACCGGGTACACCACCAACCTGCCGCTGGCCGATGTCACCGGTGGGAAGGCGTGGGTGGTCTGGACCCACGAGGGCCGTCCGCTGCCGACGGATCACGGCGGACCGGTCCGGATGATCGTCCCGCACCTGTACTTCTGGAAGAGCGCCAAGTGGATCACCCGGATCACCCTGATGGACCACGACGAGCCCGGCTTCTGGGAACGCAACGGCTACCACGACCGCGGTGACCCGTGGCTGCAGCAGAGGTACCAGGGTGACTGACACGCTCGCGGACCCCACTCGACCGGCCGCACCGTCCGGTGGCTGGCGCAGCGCCAAGGTCGTCGAGGTCGCGCACCCGACGCCCCGCTCGGTGGTACTCCGGCTGGATGTGCAGGATCGGATCGACCACCTGCCGGGCCAGCACTACGTGGTGCGGCTGACCGCTGACGACGGCTACACCGCCTCGCGCTCGTACTCGGTCTCGTCCCCGCCCTCCGATCCGCTGGTCGAGTTGTGGGTCGAGCGGCTCGACGACGGCGAGGTGTCGACCTTCCTGGCCGATGCGGTGCAGGCCGGCGATGATCTCGAGGTTCGCGGACCCATCGGTGGGTGGTTCGTCTGGGACGGCAGCGGCCCCGCCGTGGGGGTCGGCGGCGGAAGCGGAGCGGTCCCGCTGCTGGCCATGGCGCGGCATGCCGCGGTGATCGGCCGACCTGAAATGCTGCACCTGGCAGTCGCCGCCCGCACCCTAGCGGACCTGCCCTTCCCCGAAGAGCTGGCGGCCGCTGGAGCTGTCGTGGCGCTGTCCCGCGCACCACACGTCGATCGGCCGGCCGGGCGGCTGACCGCGGCCGAGCTCGGCCCGCTGGTGACCAGGGGTGCGACCACGTTCGTCTGCGGCTCTGCGGCCTTCGCGGAGTTCGCCAGCCAGCTGTTGGTGCAGCTGGGATGCCCGAGCGCGGACGTGCGGGTGGAGCGGTTCGGTCCGAGCGGGTGATCTGCTGCGCGCCACTCATGTACCGATTCCTCTGACCGGGGGTAGACGCGCCGCGCCGTCGTCCCCCTCCAGATAGAGCTGCGAGATCATCCTCGAGGCTGACGCTGCCCAGCTGAGCAAGCAGTCACACTCAGTCCGCTTGATCGGATTCGTCGCGCGCACCGACCCCAAAGGCCGGGGATCGAGCGCATCCGGAACGAGACACGGCATGTGCCGGGCCGCATTCGAGGGGTGTGCGGTGTGGTCGGGATGCCGCTGCCTCGGCTCTCTCGACCCCGGTTGCCGAGCATTCCCCAGATCGGCGCCGTGGGGCCGGCGGCAGTGGATCTGCGACCTCCCGCTGTAAGGATGAAGGCGGGTCCGCTGCCGCCCGGGCCGCGTTCTGGCGCGGCGCCATCAGGTCATCACACCGGATGGCGGTGCTGCTACTTTCGGGTGGCGTTGCCGACGAACCGGATGGGCTGGCATGTGGTCAAGATCATCGAGCCGTCCTGGATCGTGACGACCCCGGACTATTCAGGCGACGCTTCCTCCGTCCGACCGCCTTGGCGGCGAACGGACCTCGTTGTCATTCCGCTCGTACTGCTCATCGAGCTCTTCGTCTTCTCGACCGTGGTGCGTGACGGCACGCTCTCGGCCGTCGGACGGTGGGGGATCATCGGGTACGCGGCGGTCGGGGTGCTGCTGCTGGTCATCCGGTATCGGGCGCCGATCCCGGTGTTCGCCGCGCTGTGGGTGCACGCGATGGTGGCCTACCTGTTCATCCCGGGCTTCTATCCGGTCCTGACGCTGCTGATCGCGTTGGCGGCCGTCGCCGAACTCTGCTCGATAGCGGTGTCCCTGGTCGCGCTGGGATCGGCGATGATCCCCAGCGCACTGGCCATCGGCAACGCGGTGCGCGAGGCGTCGCCCGCAGGCGCGGCCGCCGCCGCCATCGCGACCTTCTTCTACTCCCTGCTCAACGGTCTGGCCTGGGGTATCGGGCGCTGGGCAGGTGCCAATCGCCGCCATGTCCGGGCCCTGCACGCCGAACATCGGGCGCTGGCGGCCGAGCAGCAGCGCCAAGCCGAGCACGCGATCTCGGAGGAACGGCTGCGGATCGCCAGGGAGTTGCACGACATCGTTGCTCATTCGGTCACGATCATGGTGCTGCATGCGGCCGGCGCGCAGCGGGTCCTGATGTCCGACCCGGTGCGCGCGGGCGAGGCGTTGTCCACGATCGAGGAGTCGGGCAAGCAGGCGATGGGCGAGTTGCGCCGACTGCTGAGCGTGCTCCGGGACAGTGACGCGCAGCCGGGCCCACCGGCCCTTCCGCTGCAAGGTCTTGCTCACCTTGACGTCGTCGTGGGATCCGTGCGCAGTTCCGGCGTGATCGTCGAAGTCGAGGTGCACGGCGAACCCCAGCCACTGGATCCGAGCATCGACCTGGCCGCGTTCCGGCTCGTCCAGGAAGGTCTCACCAACGTCACCAAGCACGTCGGGGCCGGCGCGAGAGCCGTCGTCTCGATCGATTGGGGCCAGGACAAGGTGACGATCGCGGTCGAGGACGACGGCGTTGGCCGCGTCTACCGTGCGTCGGCCCTGTCGACCGGTAACGGGCTCGCCGGGCTCGCCGAGCGCATCACCATCGCGGGCGGCAACTACGCGGCCGGGCCGACCGACACTGGTGGATTCCGGGTCGCCGCACGACTTCCGGTGTCAGCGATCCACGTCGTGCCGAGCAGGCACGAGACAACCCGTCCCGAGCGTGAGCCGCGGCGACCGGGTCGGCCCACACCTGCTCACGAGGGGATCCCGGCGCAGCAGCACTCGGCGGAATCGGAGGGGCCGCCGTCCGAGATTGCCGACTCCGGCATTCCAAGCGATGACGCCGGCCGTACGTCCGGCTCCGTCGCGGGGTCAGAGCCGTGATCGGGGTCATCCTGGTCGATGACGAGCCGATCGTCCGGGCCGGCATCGCCCTGCTGCTCAGCGGCGAGCCGGACATCGAGGTCATCGCCGATGTCGACACCGGCGAACAAGCGGTGGACCTCGCCGTCCGGCATCACCCAGACGTTGTCATCGCCGACGTGCGCATGCCGGGAATGGACGGCGTGGAAACAACCCGTCGGATCGTGCACGCGATCAGCGAGGGTGCGGGGGACACCGGCCAGGTCCCGGTGAAGGTGCTGGTGCTGACGACCTTCCACGTCGACGAGGCCGTGCTGGCGGCACTGCGTGCGGGCGCGTCCGGATTCATCCTGAAGGACGCCGCGCCCGCCGAATTGGTCGCCGCCGTGAGGGCGGTGGCCGCCGGCGAGGCGTGGTTGGACCCGGCGGTGGCGCGTCAGCTGATCGACGAGTTCGCGTCCCGATCCGAACCGGGCCTGCCCTCGCCCGAGGAACTGCGCGCACTCACCGGCCGGGAGCGGGAGGTGCTGGTACTGATGGCGCACGGCCTGTCGAATGCGGAGATCTCGGACTTCCTGGTGGTGGGGGAGGGGACGACGAAGACGCACGTCAGCAGGATCTTCGCCAAGCTCGGTCTCCGTGACCGCGCGCAAGCCGTGGCCACTGCCTACCGGTGTGGTCTGATCCGACCAGATGACGCGTTGCCCCCGCGTCCGGGCGTGCGCTCGCGGCGGTAGTCGGCGCGGGAATCGGTGAGGTAGCCGACGCGGGAATCGACTCTGTGGGGCGCTACGGCGTCGTTGCCTTCGAGTCCGGTGTTGTGGTCTGCGGCAGCGGGGCGGTGAAACCGGCCAGCGAGATGGCCCCGCCGACGGCCATCACGAAGCCGGCGGCGGCCACCGGCACGTACCCGGATCGCACGCGATCGCCGAGCACGAGGATGCCGATCGCGGCGGGCAGCACGGTGTTCGTGGTGAAGGTGATCGCCGCAACCACCGTCACCCGGCCGCGCTCGAGGGCGAGCGCGAACAGTGCGGTGCCCAGGATGCCGTCCACCACGATCGCCCAGAGTGACGGCTGTAACAGCAGGCGCCAGGCCGGGTCCGGGATGTCCAGCCCACGGGCGGACACCGCGACGCAGGTGAAGGCCAAACCAGCGGCGAACGCGAGAACGGGCGCCGACCAGGAATTCTCGATCCGCAGGCCGAGTGCGCCCAGGGCGGCCAGCGGCAGGGCCATCCCCAGCAACAGCCAGTGCCAGATCGACGCCAGCGCTGGGACATCGCCGGACACCGCCGAGAACGACAGCAGGACGAGCCCGAACACCGACGAGGAGAGCGCGATCCAGCCGGGCCGACCCAACGGCCGCCCGGTCGCCACCACGACAATCGCGGTCACCGCGACACTGGACGCCACTATCGCCTGAACTAGGAACAACGGCAGCAGCTGCAACGCGACGATGGTGAACGCGAACCCCAGCAGATCGACGGCGAGCCCACCGAAGTACAGCGGTTCGCGGAGCAGCGGCGGGAGGATGCCAGGCTGCCGCCTCCGAGCATGCGCCCGCCTGACACCGAACGCCTCGGTCGCCGACCCTAGACCGGAGCAGATAGAGGCAAGGATCGCCAGCGCCAGCCCCGGTCCCATGGCGGCAGTCTCCCAGGTGCCACCGGCAGGCGGAGATTCCGGACGAGAAGGGCGCCGTGACGGGCCGGCTCCGCGATCACGCCCAGAAGGCGTTGGGGACGCAGCTACTCTGCTGTCCTGGATGGTGGCGGCTACTATCGATCGGAGACTGGTGCGGGATATTGTCGCCCTGCCGAACAGTGATGCGAACGGCGCTGGCATGGCCCTGGAAGGGGTGAGACGCCTTCCAGGCAACTGATTTCGCGGTTCCGACACCAATGGGAATGGATCCGTGGCTTTCTTTCGTCGCAGCGCGCAGCCCACCCGGGGGCCGGCCCCCCACATGCCGCCGCGAGAGCGGAGACGCCTGATCCGAGAGTCGGACCGGCAGAACTACACGTCTCACGGCTACCGCGCACTCACCTCCTACGCGTTCGCGAAGGACATCATCCCAGGGAAGTTGTCGGGCCTGATTCACGATCAGTTGACCGAGGGCGGCGGCACACCGGAACGCGATGCTGTGTGGGTCGGCGTGCACGACGTCGACCTCGAACGCGGCGCGGCGACGGTAATGGGAGAGAAGTACTCCCGATCCGCGGCCACACTTGGCCAGTTCCTTCCTGGGGACGGGGACAGGAGCATCGAGGGACGCCAGTTGAAGGCGGTGCTGTTGTTTTTCCCAGATGGTGAACAAGCAGAGCGGCACCGAGTGGAACGCGTCGTGGACTTGGCCCAGGGGTTTGCGGACCGATTCACGACCGTGGACCAGGTGCGACGACTGGTAGTAATGGAACAGCTCAGCGAGCATCGACTCGTCACCGGCCATCGGGTCGGGCTTGCGCTCGCCGCGGCGTGGTCCGGACAGCATGACATCGCCAAAGACATGGCGATCGCGTTGACCGCGGAACTCGAGGCGCCGGCCATGGAGCGGTTGCGGGAACTTCAGTCTCACCGCCCTTGAGTCGTCAGGGGAGGTCGCGCGGGAGCTGATGACCCGCGGCCGAAGCCACCTCCCGCATGAATATCGTTGTACATCTGCAACAGCTCGATTCGAACCGCGCTAGCATGGCACCGCCCCCGCAAGGGCCGTGCAACGCGTGAGCCGGGCCGGCGTCTACCCGGCTCACCAAGTCGACAGCGTACTCGGGGGCCGAGACCCCTATAATGCCAGCTTGTTTCGCCAGCACGACACCGACCCTGTGAGTGGAGCCGTGGCCTTTTTTCGTCGTAGTAGCCAGCCCACACCGGGGACGTTCCCCGGAATCCCCGCGCCGGAGCAGAGACTGCTGATTCGCGAGTCAGATCGCAGGAACTACACGTCCCACGGCTACCGCGCGCTCAACTCCTACGCCTTCGCGAAGGACATCGTCCCAGGGAAGTTGTGGGGCTTGATCCTCGATCAGTTGACCGACCGCGACCCACCGGAACGCTCAGCCGTGCTGGTGGGTGTGCACGACGTCGACCTCGAACGTGGGGTGGCAACAGTGCTGGGAGAGAAGTACAGGAAGTCCATGGGCACCCTAGGACGGCTCCTCCCCTTTTCCGGAAAGAACACTCTGGAGGAACGTCAACTGAAGGCCGTGCTGTTGTTCTTCAATGATGGTGAACAGGCGGAGCGGCGCCGAGTAGAACGAGTTGTGGCCTTGGCGCAGGAATATGCACAACAGTTCCCGAACGTCGACGCACTGCGACGGCGAGTGGTGCATCAGCTCAGCGGCGAACGGCTCGCGACAGGGCATCGAGTGAGGCTTGGGCTGGCCGCCGCATGGACCGGCGAGTATGAAATTGCCGACCGGATGGCGGAAGAACTGACCGCCCTGTGTCCAGCGCCCGCCATGGAGCGGCTGCGCGAGCTGCAGGCGCGCCACCCTTAACCAGGTCAAAGGACGTCGCGCGGGAGCTGGATGACGCGCAGGCCAATTTCACGCCCAGCACAAATATCGTTGTACTCCTGCAGCATTTCGAGCGTCAATGGCGGTATGTCTTCCGGGGGAAGCAGCAGGATGATCACGAGGTCCTTACCGTTCGTCGCCGCATCGGGAACCCGGGAAATGAGGCCGCCCTGGTAAATGAAGGTGAGCCGTCGGAAGATCAAGTATTCGATCTGCTCGCGGCTGTTGTCACTGTCATCCATCTCCCCCGAGTACGCGGCGGAGATGGTCATCCCGTCAGGACCGTCTATGAGGTTGACGTCGACATAGGTGTCCGCCGGGTCCGGCCACAGGCCTCGCTGACGAAGCTGACGCTCGCTCAACTGCAAAAGCACGGTGGCGGAAACGGTGTCACTCCTTACTTGACGGGTTCGACCAGGATGACGACGGTCTTCAGGAAGGACGCCATGCGTTCGGCGTTCCGGGTCCCGGCGGCGCCGCCAAGAATCTGCTCGAACTTGTAGGTGTTGAGCAGCCTGCGGAGGCTGATGGGCATTCGCAGGAAGTCTCCGGGTCCGACCCGGAAAACGAGCAGCTGACTCGCTTGCCCGGGCGCGATCTCCCTGGTTCCCCATCGGAGCAAATCGGCCAGGGGACCCGACATCGTTCCGCCGCTCGTGGCAAGAGGGACGAGCACAGCCTGCTGGTTCGGTGTCAGCAAGCCGTAGGCTTCCTTCGCCGTGTCGGTGGTTTTCACGTCAATGACTCCGAGGCGCCACGGGTCGGCTGCGTCCGGAAAAATGGCGCGCAATGCTGCGGATGGCTGGTCAATGAGGATGTCTGTGCGTGATGCCTTGCCAGCGGCGTTGGAGACATATCGCTGGGTGTTGATCTCCTCGGGGCCGAATGGCAGTAGTTGCTGACCGGACGCTGCCTCACCGAAGTAGCCCAGCATGTTGTTCCGCCCGATCGTGGGCAGTGAGTTGAGGTAGCGCTGGTTCGCGAACATCCGAATGCCGCCGGGGGCGCCGTACAGCAGGCCGCCGGTGCCGGCGCTGACCGCGCCAAACGTCAACGCTTCTCCCTGGTCGAAATCGATCGGTTTGCCCGGATCGAAAATCTGCTGACGCAGGGCCTGGAGCGACATGCTGGTGATATAGCCACCGATGAACTCGAACGCCGCCACAATCGCGACGCGGGTCAGAAACGAAGAAATCACCAGAGACGTGGTCACGACGACCGTACTAGCGGTGGCCGCGCCGGCAACCGCGCTGCCAACACCGAAGGTGATCAGACCGACCCCGATGGTCACGGCCGCCCCACCCGTGACCATGGCATCGATCTTGTCGCGCAGCTCCTCGATCCCCTTCGCAGCCTCATCCAGACCCGTCGCCATCTGCCGACAGCCGTTGGCCATTTGGCCGACATATCCGCCGGGACAAGCGCTCGGGTCGGCAAGGGCAGTCCAGGCCTCGCGATACGGCGTCAGAGTGTCG
>JBBQGJ010000234.1:0-10638 GCA_038322925.1 Mycobacteriales bacterium | reverse complement strand
GAATGCGACGTCCAGTTCGGTCACGTCGGGCCGGATGGCGCCGGCCGCATGCGTCCGTCCGAACAGGTGCTTGCTCAACCGCCGCATCAGCTCCGCGTCCTGCATGTGCCGCTCGGTCGGCACGAAGGTCCCCGCCAGTCGCACGGTCAACGAATGGGTGTCGGCGGCGACGATGCGGCGCAGGAACTTCGCGTACGCCTCCCAGGGGTCACCGTCGTCGGCCAGCGCCCGCTCCGCCTCCGCGATGTAGATGGCCTGCCCGTCCGAACAAAGTTTGCCCAGCAGGATTTCCTTGCTGGGGTAGCGCCGGTAGAGCGCGCTGATGCCCACGCCGGCGCGCTGCGACACGGCCGCGATCGGTGCCGACGGATCGTCGACAAACACGTCTCGTGCCGCCGCGAGGATGGCATCGTCGTTGCGCGCGGCCTGCGCGCGGCGGCCGCTGAGCGGAACGAGCGGCGTGGAGGGCACTGTCATTGGTCCAGTTTATCGTGGAACGAAGCGTTCCGCTCTGCTATCTTTGAACGGAACGCTTCGTTCCGTTCAAGCATCGGACGACACTCCGCCCGAGCAGCAAGCCGAGGAAGGCGAGGACTCCCGTGTCAGTCACCAACCCCACGACCAGCGCCAGCACCCCCAGCGATCCCACAGCCGGTCAGCCGGCCGGCAATCCAACTGGCGCGGCGCCCGCCACTGGCGCGGCGGCCGACGCCATCACCCCCTTCGTCATCGACATCTCGCAAGTGGCGCTCGATGACCTGAACGCCAGGCTCGACGGGACGCGGTGGCCGGATCAGCTGCCCGGCGATCCGTGGACCAAGGGCGTCCCGGTGGGCTACCTCCAGGACCTGACCGGGTATTGGCGCGACGGATATGACTGGCGCAGCCAAGAGGCGCTGCTCAACCGGTACCCGCAGTTCGTCACCGAGATCGACGGTCAGCGCATTCATTTCCTGCACATCCGCTCCGCGGAGAACGACGCCACACCGCTGTTGCTGCTGCACGGGTGGCCCGGTTCGTTCGCCGAGTTCCTCGACGTCATCGGCCCGTTGACCGATCCGGTGGCCCATGGGGGCGATCCGGCGGACGCCTTCCATCTGGTGATTCCGTCGTTGCCCGGGTTCGGGTTCTCCGGACCGCTGGTCGGAACAGGCTGGAACAGCAAGAGAATGGCCGCAGCCCTTGCGAAACTCATGGCGCGGCTGGGCTATTCGCGCTACGGCGCGCAGGGCGGGGACTTCGGGGCATTCGTCGCACCCGATCTCGGAAGGGTCGATCCCGAGCACGTCATCGGCGTGCACGTGAACGCCGCGACCGTCGGTTTCATCCCGTGGGGTGAGGTTCCCGACAGCGAATCGGCCACCTTCTCGGAGGTGGAAAAGGCTCGGCTGACGCGGCTGCAGGCATTCCTCGGTGACGGCAACGGGTACTTCCAGGTTCAGGCGACCCGTCCGCAGACACTGTCCTTCGCGCTCACCGACTCCCCGGTCGGGCAGCTGGCCTGGATCGTGGAGAAATTCAAGGAGTGGACCAACTCCCGGTACGAACTGCCGGAGCAGGCGATCGGTCGCGACCGCATCCTGACCGACGTGATGATCTACTGGTTGACCGGCACTGCGGGTTCCTCGGCCAACATGTACTACGAGAGCATGCACTCCCAGGACTGGCCGACTCCGTCGACGGTGCCGACCGGGGTCGCCGTGTTCGCCGAGGATGTGGCAATCCGCCGATACGCCGAGCAGGGCCAAAACATCGTGCACTGGAACGATGTCGAGACCGGTGGCCACTTCGCTGCGATGGAAACCCCCGAGCTGCTCGTTGGCGACGTGGTCGCCTTCTTCCGCGGGTTGCCGGCCGGGAGCTGAGCGGGACGCCGGCGCCGGCAGACCAGGTCAAGGGCCGGTGTCGGTGCCGCGGAGTAGAGACAGGGCATGCGGACACAACTGCGGCGAGCCGGCGAGCTTCGCATCGGGGACCGGGTGCTCTGTGACGACGGACCGGCGACGGTCACCTCCACCCGCATCGAGGGTGTCGGCGGTGGCACTGTGTCGGTCGGGTTGACCGGTCGGCCTCGCCGCTCCCGGTACCGCCCGGGAGACCTGGTCGCGGTGCTGGCGGCCGCCGCCCCGTCGACGCACCGCGGCGACTGAACGGGCGCAGCGCCATCGACGCGGATGGATCGTCACCCCGAGACCCAGGCCACACCGCTTCGCGTACCCGGTGTGGGCGGTCGGGGCTAACTTGATCCCATGGTGACGCACAGGTCCGATGCGGAGCCAGCGATCCGCGTCGACGGGCTGCGCGTGGTCCGCGGCGGGCGCACCGTGCTGCCCGGGCTGACCCTTGCGGTGCCGCGTGGTCAGCTCATCGGTCTGTTGGGTCCGAGTGGTTGCGGGAAGACCACGCTGATGCGCTGCGTTGTCGGCGTACAGCAGGTGGCAGGCGGCACCGTCGAGGTGCTCGGCGAACCAGCCGGCAGCGTAGGGCTGAGGCGCCGCGTCGGGTACCTGACCCAGGACGCCAGCGTCTACCTCGATCTGACCATCACCGAGAACCTGCGCTACTTCGCGACTGTTGTCGGGGTGCCGCGGCAAGGTGTGGACGCGGAAGTGCTGCGGGTGCTTGGCCTCGTCGATCTCGTCGAACACGCCGCGTCGCGGGCGGGGAACCTGTCCGGCGGCGAGTTGTCCCGCGTCTCGCTGGCCGCGGCGCTGGTCGGCCAACCCGAGGTGCTGGTGTTGGACGAGCCGACAGTCGGGCTGGATCCGGTGCTGCGCCGCGATCTGTGGGCGATCTTCCGCCGGCTCGCGGAGGGTGGCGTCACCCTACTGGTGTCCAGCCATGTGATGGACGAGGCGATCCGGTGCGACCGGCTGCTGCTGATGCGCGCAGGGACGGTGCTCGCCGACGACACCCTGCAGGGCGTGCTGGCGTCGACCGGCTCCACCGACGCCGAGCAGGCATTCCTGGCGCTGGTCGACCGGGCCAACTCCGCCGCTCGCGAACGGTCGGAGCCGGAGACTCCGCCGGGCCACCGGCCGTCGCACGAGGCCAGCACATGAGCGTCCGGCTCACGGTGGCCACCTCCACCCGGGTGCTGCAGCAGATCCGCCACGACCGGCGGACGCTGGCGCTGCTGCTGATCGTCCCGTGCGTGTTGATGGGTCTGCTGGCGTGGATCTACCAGAACACCCCGGTGTTCGACGCCATCGGCGCCCCGCTGCTGGGCATGTTCCCGTTCCTGATCATGTTCCTGGTGACCAGCATCGCGACCCTGCGCGAGCGGCAGTCCGGCACCCTGGAACGTCTGCTGACCATGCCGCTGGGCAAGGCCGACCTGATCGGCGGCTACGCGCTGGCCTTCGGTCTGCTGGCCGCCCTGCAGGCGGTCATCGCGTCCTCGTTTGCGCTGCTCGTGCTGGGGCTGGACGTGGCCGGCGCGGCCTGGCTGCTGATCCTGGTGGCGGTCGTCGACTGCCTGCTGGGCACCGCGCTGGGGTTGTTCCTGTCCGCCTTCGCGACCACCGAGTTCCAGGCGGTGCAGTTCCTGCCGGCCTTCGTGCTGCCGCAGTTCCTGCTCTGCGGCTTGCTGGTACCGCGAGACCAGCTGCCCGATGTGCTGCGGTGGATCTCCGACCTCTTGCCGCTGTCCTACGCGGTGGACGCCATGCAGACCATCACCATCGATGCGAACGGCACCGCCAGCGTGCTCGGCGACGTGGCGATCGTGCTGGGCTTCGTCATCGCGCTGGTCGTCCTCGGCGCCGCGACGCTGCGCCGGCGCACGCCGTAGGCCCTCTGATTTCCTCCACGATTTCCTGAACGGTTTCCTGAGCCTCGGCCTTATTGCTTGACGTAGGCGTTGACGAACGCCGGTGAACCGAAGATTCCGGAGATGAACAGTCCGCCCGCCTTCGAGCCGTGAATGTTGTCGGCAACGTCGACGTAGAGCGGAACCGCGGGCGCCAGTTCGGTCATGATCTGCTCGTCGACGGCGGCCCACTCCGAGGTCTGTTGGTCCGGGTCAAGGGCCAGAATTCGGTCGAATTCGGCGTTGACGGCGTCGCTGTTGACGAACGAGGAGTTGCTGTTGCCATCGGCCCTGATCGTGCGGCCGTCGAACAGGACAGGCAGGATCGCCGCGCCGCTGGGCCAGTCCGCGGCCCAGGAATCGACGTACAGGTCCCAGGGATTGTCCTTCTTCTTGGTCTCGTCGAGCTTGGAATCCGCCGGGATGCTCTTCACGGTGATCGTGAAGCCGGCCTTCTCGAGGTTGGCCTTGAGTTGGGTCGCGACCTCCTGACCCGAGGAGTCGTCGGCCGCGCCGAGCACCAGCTCGGGCGTCCTGCCCGCGAGTAGCTCCTTCGCCTTGTCGATGTTGCCGTTCGGGCCGGCCGGGTAGGCGTCGTACTGCCGATAACCCAACGTGCCTGGGGGCATCAACGTGGTGGTCGGCGACGCGACGGTCTCGCCGCCGAGCGCCTTGACCAGGCCGTCCCGGTCGATCGCGTAGTTGAGGGCCTGTCGCACGGACAGGTCGGTCACCCGCTGGGTGTTGATCGTCAACCGGTTGGCACTTGGCGTCGGGCTCAGCAGCGTGCGTTCCTGCAGTGCCGGGTCTGCGGCCACCTTGGCAACCAGCGATGCCGGCACGCCATTCCACGCGACAGCGCTCTGGTCCGGGCCGTTGTCGGCGATCACCCGGCTCGCTGCTGCGTCGGGATCGGGCCCGAAGGTCCAGACGAACTTGTCGGGGTATTGATGACGGACAGGGTCCGTGGCGGGGTCCCAGTTCGCGTTCCGCTCCAGGACCAGTTGGACGCCCGGGGTGTTCTCGGTGATCTTGTAGGGCCCGGACGAGACCGGCTTGGTGTCGTAGTCGACCCCGGTGTCCTTGTCCGCGGGCACCGGGGCGCTGGTGGGCAGCGAAGCGGCGAACGGCAGATCGCAATGCGGGTCGGCGAATTGGAACCTGAGAGTTTTCGCGTCGGGTGTGGTCAGCCCCGGCGGCAGCGACGTCTTGTTCGCCTTGAAGTCCCATGCCGTGTCGTATTGCGGGGTGCCGGACAGCCATTCCTGAAGGTACGTGGGACCGCTGGTCAGGTCCGGATCGAACGATCGGGCGATGCCGTAGGCGATCTCCTTCGAGGTGATCGGCTGCCCGTCCTCGAATTCCAGACCGTCCTTGATCGTGTATTCCCACACCCTGCAGTCGCCGTTGACGTTGGTGCCTGGCGTGGTGGCAAGATCGCCGACCAGCGTCAGGTCGCCTTTGCCATCGTCCTTCCACGTGGTGAGGAATCGGCTGTACAAGGGTGCATTCATCAAGGCCGCGAACGAATAGACCCGCGGCGGGTCGAGATGGGAGATCTTGGATTCGCGGATGATGGTGATCGTGCCGCCATTGGTGGCGTCCGGCACCTCAGCTGCTGGACCCTGCGAATCGCCCGGGTTGGCCGCAATGACTCCGGTTTGCGTTGGGATGGTCATCACATTGGTACCCGTCGCACTGCTTGACTGGCTGTCCTGGCTGCAACCGCTCGAACTCGTGATGAGCAGGAGGGCTCCGACAGCAGCAAGCGTCGTCCGAGGTCGCATGGTGATTCCCCTCTCGGAAAATATCGACCCTGAAGGCAATACAGAGGTGATACCACGTGGCGATTCCTGCCGAAAGGGCTGTTCGGTGGATGCGCGTGTTATTTGAGTCGCACCCGTGGATCGATAGCGGCGTAGAGCAGGTCGACCACCAGATTCGCCGTCACGATGAAGAACGCAGCAACCAACACTGTCGCCATGATCGTGGGCAGATCTCCTGAGCGAACGGCGTCGACCGCCGTCCGGCCGAGGCCTTGAAGGCCGAAAGTTATCTCGGTGATGACGGTTCCGCCCAGGGCCGCACCGATATCGAGGCCCGCAATCGTCACCAGTGGCGTGATGGCAGCGCGCAGCGCGTGGCGTCCGTACACCTGCGAACGCGGGACACCTTTGGCGCGCGCCGTACGGATGAAATCCTCGGAGAGTGTCTCGAGCATTTGCGCGCGGGACAACCGCGCGTAGATCGCGGAGAACAGCAGGGCCAGGGCGACCCAGGCCAGCACCAGGCCTCCCGCCCAGTCGACAGGATTGTCCAAGAACGGCGTGTAGTGCGGCACCGGCGCAATGCCCCAGTGGTAGGTGAACGCGAGCAGCAACACGCCGCCGACGAAATACAATTGTAACGAAGCGCCCGTCAAGGCGAAGCCGATAGCGGCTCTGTCCAGCCACGTGCCCCTGTGCACCGCCGATACCATGCCGAGTCCGATTCCCAATGACAACCACAGGATGGCTGCCGGGACAACGATGCTGATCGTCACCGGCAGCACCCGAGTGATCGTGGCGCTGACCGGTTCGTTGTTCACGTAGGAGTAACCCAGGCAGGGTGCGTCGCAGTAACCACCCTGCGCGCTGCCGAGATCGCGACCCACGAAGATCCCCTTGATGTAGCCCAGGTATTGCTCGACCTTCGGATCGCTCAGGCCCAATTCCTGGCGGACGCGCTCCAGGCGCTCCGGATTGCAGTTCTTCGGGCACATCCCGGTCACCGGATCGCGCGGGAGCACGAAGAACATCAGAAATGTCAGCACGCTCACCGCGAGGAGGGTGAGCAGTGCCGAGAACGACCGCTTTAGAAGAAACCGGCCCATGCCCCCCCTTTCTATCGCGTCGATCGGGGATCGAGCGCGTCGCGCAGCGCGTCACCGAAAAGGTTGAACGCGAACACCACGACGAAGATGGTGATGCCCGGGAAGAAGACGTAGGCAGGATCGGTCTGCAGATAGCCCAGACTGCGCTCGATCATCCGTCCGAGATCCGGGACCGGCTCGAGGACCCCGATCCCCAGGAACGACAACGCCGCCTCGGCGGTGATATAGGCGGGTAGCGCCAGCGAGAAGGACACCAGGATCGGAGCCCACAGGTTGGGGAGCAGCTCACGAAACAGAATGTGGCCGAGCCCGGCACCACTGACCCTGGCCGCGTCCACGAATTCCCGCTCCCGCAGCGAGACGACCTGCCCGCGGACCAGCCGAGCCGTGCCGGCCCAACCGAACACCGCGAAGATCCCGATGATCACGGCAACCTGGAAGCCCGCCGGAACTGCCTCCCGGGGTCCGTAGAAGCGCAGCGAAACGGTGGGTACCACCGCGAGCGCGAAGATCAGGAAGGGCAGCGCCAGCGCCACGTCGATGAACCAGCCGATCGACGAGTCGACCCAGCCACCGACGTATCCGGCCAGCGTGCCGGCCACGACGCCGAGAGCGGAGGTGATCGTCGCGGCCGCGAACGCGATCAGCAGCGAGGTTCGCATCCCGGCCGTCATCCGGATGAAGATGTCGCGGCCCAGTCCGGGCTCGAGCCCGAACCAGTGCTCACCGGAAACTCCACCGCCGGGGCCCACCGGCATTCCGTACCTGTCCAGCGCGTGCTGGAACTGATCCTGCGGTCCTATTCCGTACATCCATTCGATGAGCGGTGCGGCGAGCGCTATCACCAGCAGAACGACGAGGGTGACGCCGCTGATGACCGCGGTGCGGTCGCGCCGCAGGCGCAGCCACGTGAGTTGTGCGGGCGAGCGGCCGGCGACGGTCGTCCCGCCACGATTCTCGCTCGGGCCCGACGACAGCGTCGCTTCCTCGAGCTGCCTTTCCGGCCCCCGCGTCGCGTTCATTGCGGTGCAATCGCTTCCGGGAAATGGCAGGCGGTGCGCTGGGTAGCGCCCCGGGTGACGAGCGCCGGTTCGTCACCGGAGCATCGCTCCCGGGCCTGTGGGCAGCGGGTGCGGAAACGGCAACCGGACGGCGGGTTCAGCGCACTCGGCACATCGCCGCTCAGCCTGATCCGCCGAGAGGTTCCGAGCGCGGCCGGATCCGGGACGGCCGACATCAAAGCCCTGGTGTAGGGGTGCTGAGGGTGCGCGAAGATGTCGGCACGGTCACCGACTTCGACAATCTTCCCGAGGTACATCACCGCCACCTCCGGGCAGAAAAGGCTGACCACCGCGAGATCGTGGGTGATGAACACGAATGTCAGGCCCAGGTCCCGCTGGAGAGAGCGCAACAGGTTGATGATCTGTGCCTGAATCGAGACGTCGAGAGCGGAGACAGGCTCGTCGGCCACGATGAGCCGGGGCTGCAAAGCCAAGGCCCGGGCAATCCCCACCCGCTGGCGTTGCCCACCTGAGAATTCGTGGGGATAGCGGTTGTAGTGCTCAGGGTTCAGCCCGACGATCTCCAGCAATTCCTGCACCCTGGCCTTCATCCCACCGGCCGGCCGGATGCGGTTGACCTGGAGGGGCATGGCCACGATGCGGCCGACCGTATGACGCGGGTTCAGCGAGGCATAAGGGTCCTGGAAGATGATCTGTAGTTGATGCCGGATGGGTCGCAGTTGTGAACGCCGAAGATGCGTGATGTCCCGCCCGTCGAAAACAATTCGCCCACCGGTTGGCTCCAGCAGCCGGACGAGCATCCTGCCGGTGGTGGTTTTCCCGCACCCGGATTCTCCGACGAGACCGAGTGCACCGCCCTGCTTGACCTGGAAATCGACCCCGTCCACCGCCCGGGCGAGTCCACCCCCGCGAACCGGAAAATGTTTCGTCAGTCCCTCCGCCGAGAGCAACACATTCGTCATTGACCGGCCCTCGGGGCAGCGATCTCGCTGACGTAAAGAGTCTCGCGCTCTTCCACGGGGAGGTGGCAGGCGACGAAATGACCCGGCTCCCGGGCAGGGGCCAACTCCGGGACCTCGTTTCGTGAACGGCCGGCCGTGCGGTCCTGATACCTGCACCGCGGATGAAACGCGCACCCGGCCGGCAGATCGATCAGGCTGGGCGGATTACCCGGGATCGGCATCAGCGCGGCGTCACCATTGCGGTGCAGGTGCGGCACGCTGGAGAGCAGTCCCCAGGTGTACGGGTGCTGCGGCCTGTGCAGTACCTGCTGCACGCTCCCGCTTTCGACAATCCTCCCGGCGTACATCACCAGCACGTCGTCCGCCAGCTGGCTGACCACCCCGAAGTCGTGCGTGATCAACACGATTGCGGAATGGAATTCCCGCTGCAGGTCTGCCAGTAGGTCAAGGATCTGAGCCTGCATCGTGACGTCCAAAGCGGTGGTCGGTTCGTCGGCGATCAGGAGCTTGGGGTCGTTCACCAGGGCGATGGCGATCATCACCCGCTGGCGCATGCCGCCCGAGAATTCATGGGGGTATCGGCTGACCTGCAATCCGGGATCCGGAATGCCGACCCGGTCCAGCATCTCGACGGCCCGACGGTGCGCCTCGGCCCGCCCTGCATGTGGGTGATGGATACGGTAGGCCTCCGAAATCTGCTTCCCCACCGTGTAGTAGGGATGCAACGCGGACAGCGGATCTTGAAAGACCATGGCCATGTCCCGGCCGCGCAACCGGCTGACGGTGTCGTCGTCCAGGCCGACAATGTTGATTCCCCCAGCGTTGATTCCCCCAGGGTTGATTCCCCCAGGGTTGATTGCCCCAGCGTTGAATCCCCCGGCGTTGAGATCGCCGATGAGGATCTCACCCGTCACCGTGGTGTGATGCGGGTCGTGCAGACCCAGGATTGCCAGCGCAGTCACGCTCTTGCCCGATCCGGATTCCCCGACGATTCCCAAAGTCCGACCGGGCGCAACGGCGAACGAGATACGGTCGACTGCCCGAACCACGCCGTCCTCGGTGCGAAACCGCACACTCAGGTCGTTCACCCGCAGGGACGGCGCCTCCCAGTGGGCGCCGGTCACGATCATCCCCCGTCTCGCGAGAACCTCACCCGACCGTAATGGCGGAAATCTACACCTGAGTCGGGTCGGCGCCGACGTGAGGTGGGAGCCTGGGTCCGACACGACAAATCACGACAATTTCAGGTCACCCCAGCGGCCAAGTTTCTTCCGGTGGTCCTTGTCACATCGAGATCGAGTCCTTGCGGAACTCGCTACGCCCCATGCGTACGTTGACCAGTGCCGGCCGTCCGCTGTCCCGTGCCTTCGCCAGCGCTCCGGGCAGGTCGCCGGCAGTGTCGACATGCAGTCCGATCGCGCCGAACCCGGCCGCGACTTGGTCGTACCTGGTGGGCGCCAGTACGGTGCCGACGTCGTCGCCGAGCAGGTCGATCTGGGCGCGGGCGATCTGCGACCACCTCGCGTCGTTGCCGACCACCGCGACCACCGGCACCCCGTGCCGGACGAACGTGTCGAGCTCGGTCAGGCTGTAGCCCACCGCGCCATCACCGAGGACGATCCACACCGGCGAGTCCGGATGCACCATCGCAGCACCCAGAGCGAAGCCGGCGCCGACCCCCAGGGTGCCGAACACTCCCGGATCGAGCCAGCGCAAGGGACCGTCCGGGCGGAGCACGTATGACGCGGTCGCCACGATGTCCCCACCGTCGCCGACGATCACCGCGCCCTTCGGCAGCGCCTCGGCGATCTGCCGGCAGAGTTCGATCGGGTTGCACCCGTCGGGGGGGGGGGGGGCGGGGTGGGGGGGGGACCCCACCACGGGGGGGGGGCGGCCGGGGGGCGGGGGGGGCCCCACCCCCCCCCGCGGCCGGGGGCGGGGGGCCCCCGCCCGCCGGGGCCCCCCCCGCCC
>JBBQGJ010000233.1:0-10643 GCA_038322925.1 Mycobacteriales bacterium | reverse complement strand
GAGGACCGCCGGCTCGTTCAGGCCGACCCGTATCCGGCGCCGGTGGTCTGATCCGGCGGTCGATCAGCGAGGCATCACATGCCGGCGGATCTCCATTCGGACCAGTTCCTGCCGAACATCGGGCGGAGAACGCCTGTGCTCGGGTAAGTCCGGCGACACCCCTGCCGGCGCCCCACGATCCAGGGCACCGGCCGGGTGTGCAGCGCGAATCCCGTGAATAGGCCGCTTACTTCGCGGCAGCCTTGGCGGTCGTCCGGCGGGTGGCCGGCGCCTTGGCCGTGGTGGCGGCCTTGGCCGTGGTCGCCCTGGTGGCCCGCGTGGTCGCTGCCTTCGCGGCTGCTGGTTTCGCGGCAGCGGCGCGGGTACGCGTGGCCGGCGCGGCCTTCGCGGCGGCGGCCCGGGTGCGCGGTGCGGTGGCAGCGGGCTTGGCCGCGGCCGTCGCGCGCGGTGCCCTTGTGGTCTTTGCGGCGGCAGCGGCCGGTGCGGTGGACTTTGCAGCGGCGGCGGCGGCGCGAGCGCTGGTCGGCTTCGCGGTCGCCTTCGGCAGTTTGACCGAACCGGAGATGACGTCCTTGAAGTACTTTCCGGGCCTGAATGCCGGCACGGTGGTCTTCTTCACCTTGACCGCTTCGCCGGTCCGCGGGTTGCGTGCGGTTCGCGCGGCCCTGGCCCGCTTTTCGAAGACACCGAAGCCCGAAATCGACACATTCCGGCCGCGTTGCACCTCGCGCTGGACCAGGTCGATGAAGCCCTCGACCGCGGTCTGGGCGGCCTTCTTGTCGCCGTCCAACCGGTCGGCGAGCTGGTTGATCAGATCGGTCTTGTTCACGGTCCCTCCCAGGACTCTCCGGCCCACGGCAGTGTGAGGGCCGATTAGCCGCAAACGGTAGGCGCAAATCCGGGCAAGCGCCAGCCCAACATGCCCAGGATCCTGTGTGTTCTAAGGGTTCTCACGCCTTGAACTGGCATCTCGATGGGGGTTCCGGCGGCTCCGGCGGCAGTCCTTGGAGGAGCGTACCTTTCGTGAAAACGCTTGTCGCACAATATGCTTCGTCGGCTAAACCGATAATGATCAGGGCCGATGCGGCTCACCCGGTGGTCGGCGCGAAGGCCGGCCGGCTGTTCTCAAATTCACTGATCTCATCGGCATGTCGCAGGGTCAGGGAAATGTCGTCCCAGCCCTCCAGCAGCCTCCAACGGGTGTACGGGTCAATGCTGAAACCGATCACCAGGGACCTCGCGGCAATGGTCTGCTGCTCCAGATCGACCGTCACGCAGGCGCCTGGTTCGTTTTCCAGCAACTTCCACAACAACTCGACATCGTCCTGGGTCACCTCCGCGGCGAGCAATCCGCCCTTGCCGGAGTTGCCGCGGAAGATATCGGCGAATCTGGACGAAATGACCACTTTGATCCCGTAGTCCAGCATTGCCCACACGGCGTGCTCCCGGGACGAACCGGTACCGAAGTCGGGGCCGGCCACCAGTACCGAGCCGGCGGTGAACGCGGGCTGGTTCAGCACGAAGTTGGGGTCCGACCGCCACGCGGCGAAAAGCCCGTCCTCGAAGCCGGTACGGGTGATCCGCTTGAGATAGACCGCCGGGATGATCTGATCGGTGTCCACATTGCTGCGCCGCAGCGGGATCCCGACTCCGGTGTGGGTGCGAAAGGCGTCCATGGTTGTCTCCTGTCACGGGTGTGCCCGCTGGTCGAGCCGGAAAGGTCAGTCTGTTTCGAGGGCCTCGTCGGTCGGTCGGGCAGGTTTCTCGCGCCTGCTGATCGAGCCGACCGGGTGAGCCGGATCAGGTTCCCGCGGTGGCCAGCGCGCCGACCGGCTCGAGATCGGCCGGGGAGGAAAGGGTTCCGCGTACCGCGGTGGCCGCCGCGACGAGCGGCGAAACCAGGTGGGTGCGGCCGCCCTTGCCCTGCCGTCCTTCGAAGTTGCGGTTCGACGTCGAGGCGCTGCGCTCGCCGGAGCTCAACTGGTCCGGGTTCATCCCCAGGCACATCGAGCAGCCCGCACTGCGCCACTCGGCGCCCGCCTCGGTGAAGACCGTGTCCAGACCCTCGGCTTCGGCCTGCACCTTCACCCGCATGGAGCCGGGCACCACCAGCATCCGCAGGTCCGGGTCGATGTGCCGGCCGCGCAGGATCTCGGCAGCGGCCCGCAGGTCCTCGATCCGGCCGTTCGTGCAGGAGCCCAGAAAGACGGTGTCCACGCGGATGTCACGCAGCGGCGTGCCGGCCGCTAGCCCCATGTACTCCAGCGCCCGCTCGGCGGCGATCCGCTCGTTGTCATCACCGATCGCGGCCGGATCGGGAACCGACGCCGACAACGGCAGCCCCTGCCCGGGATTCGTCCCCCAGGTGACGAACGGCGTGAGTGCCGACGCGTCGATGATCACCTCGGCGTCGAAGACGGCGTCGTCATCGGTGGCCAGGCTTGACCAGTACGCCACTGCCTCGTCCCACAGTGCGCCGGCAGGCGCGTGATCGCGGCCGGCAACGTACGCGAAGGTCGTTTCGTCCGGGGCGATCATCCCGGCCCGCGCGCCGGCTTCGATCGACATGTTGCAGATCGTCATCCGGCCTTCCATGGACAGCGCGCGAATGGCCTCGCCGCGGTATTCCAGGACATAGCCCTGGCCGCCGCCCGTTCCGATCTTGGCGATGACCGCGAGAATGATGTCCTTCGCCGTCACGCCGGGGGCGAGCGCACCCTCGACGGTGATGGCCATCGTCTTGAACGGCTTGAGCGGCAACGTCTGGGTCGCCAGCACGTGCTCCACCTCGCTGGTGCCGATACCGAAGGCGAGAGCGCCGAAGGCACCGTGCGTGGAGGTGTGCGAGTCGCCGCAGACAATCGTCATTCCGGGCTGGGTCAATCCAAGCTGCGGGCCGACGACGTGCACGATTCCCTGCTCCGCATTGCCCATCGGGAACAGCCGGACACCGAATTCGGCGCAATTCGCCCGCAGGGTATCGACCTGGATACGGGAAACCGGATCGGCGATCAACAGGTCGATCCCCAGGGTGGGCACGTTGTGGTCCTCGGTGGCCAGCGTGAGACCCGGTCGTCGCACGGGCCGGCCGGCCAGCCGGAGGCCCTCGAAGGCCTGCGGGCTGGTCACCTCGTGCACCAGGTGCAGGTCGATGTACAGCAGGTCGGGCTCGCCCTCCGCCGCATGCACGACGTGCGCTGCCCACACCTTTTCGGCGAGTGTCTGCCCCATTGCCGACCTTTCCGTCCGTCCGACCGGGTGAGTGGCCGTCAATCGTTGTGCCGCCTGCCGTTCGGCCGAGGCGAGGGAAACTCGGGATGTCCTGCCGCGGCCGGAACCGCTTGTTGGACATCTCAGCATTCGGGAATCTAGTATCGCTGCATGGGACAGCATAGCGGCATCGGGGTGTTGGACAAAGCGGTCCAGGTGCTCGAGGCGACGACCGCGGCCCCATCGGGATTGGCAGATCTGTGCGCCGCCACCGGGCTGCCCCGCGCGACGGCCCACCGGCTGGCGGTCGGCCTCGAAGTGCACGGACTGCTCACCCGGGACAGCAACGGCCGCTGGTGCCCGGGGCCGTATCTCGCCGTGCTGGCCGCCGGCGCTCCCGATCCGCTGGTGACCGCCTCGGCGGACGTGTTGCCGCGCTTGCGGGATCGCACCGGCGAGAGCGTGCAGGTCTACCGCCCGGACGGGCTGTCCCGGATCTGCATCGCGGTGGCCGAGCCGGTTGCCGGGTTGCGCGACACCGTTCCGCTCGGCGCCAGGCTGCCGATGAACGCGGGGTCCGGCGCAAAGGTGCTGGTGGCCTGGGCCGATCCCGCCACCCAGCGAGCGCTGCTCCTCGACGCCACGTTCACCGAGCGCATACTCGCCGAGGTCCGCCGGCGCGGCTGGGCCCAGTCGGTGGCAGAACGGGAGGCCGGGGTGGCCTCCGTCTCCGCCCCGGTGCGCGACCCGCGCGGATCGGTGATCGCCGCCGTGTCGGTCTCCGGGCCGGTGGAGCGGATCGGCCGGCGCCCGGGCGCGCGGTGGGCCGGCGACCTGGTGGAGGCCGCTGACGCGCTCACAGCGCGCCTGTGACGCCCGGTGGACGGCTCGGGTGACTCCGGGGTAGATCAGAGGCCAGGCGACCCGCCTGGAGGCATTGCGCGGGGCGCGAGGCCGGCACTAGAACACCCCAAAGCAGCAACAACCCCCACCGCCAGCCGCGGTGGGGGTTGTGCGCTGTTACTGCCTGCGTAGCCCCGAAGGGATTCGAACCCTCGCTACCGCCGTGAGAGGGCGGCGTCCTAGGCCGCTAGACGACGGGGCCCTAGAAACCAAGAGGAATGACTCGCCATCAGGCGGCTCATTCCGGAACACGATGTTACACGAACGATCGGGCCCGCTACGACGCCAAGACCAAGGCCTCGACCACGCTGCCGCACGACGGTACCGACCGATTGGTCTCACCGAGGGCGATCTTTTGATCAGCGGAAATTCCGCTGGGGTACTAGGACTCGAACCTAGAATGGCTGAACCAGAATCAGCTGTGTTGCCAATTACACCATACCCCAAGGGCCTCGCCGGGGCGGGCGCCGGGGGTCGAGTCTACCTGCCCGGCGAGCGAACGCGGAAATCCATGCCGCTCCTCGTTTTCGCGGTGCGGGCCCAGTGCGCGAACCGCGCCCGAGCCGGCCGACCCGGCCGACCCGGCCGACCCGGCCGACCCGGCCGGTTGCCGCTCAGACCGCCGAAGCGACCCGGTCGAGCGCGGCCCGTAGTCGCACCAGTGTCGACTCATGGCCAAGCAGTTCCATTGACTCGTACAGCGGAGGGGACACCGTGCGCCCGGTGACGGCGACCCGCACCGGGGTGAACGCGGCCTTGGGCTTGAGACCGAGGTCCTCGACCAGCGCGCCCTTCAGCGCCTCGGCGACCGCCGCCGCGGTGAACGATTCCGCCGGCGGCAGCACCGCGATGGCGGCCTGCAGCACGGGCAGCGCGGCCGGCGTCAGCACCTTGTCGGCGGCCACCGGTTCGATCGCGAAGCCGTCGCCGACGAAGAGAAAGCGCAGCATCGCAGCGGCCTCGGACAGCAGCGCCGACCGTTCCTGGACCAGCGGGGCGGCCGCGGCGACCAGTTCCCGCTGCGCCGCGGACGGCTCGGCGGGCAGCACGCCGGTCATCACCAGATAGACCTGCAGCCTGGCGGCGAAATCCTCGGCGGACAGCAGCCGCAGATGAGCCCCGTTGATCGCCTCTGCCTTGCGCCGGTCGAAGCGGGCCGGATTGCCGGAGATCCGCTTGCCGTCGAATCCCGCGACGAGTTCGGCGGGCGAGAAGATGTCCCGATCGTCGCCCAGCGACCAGCCGAGCAACGCCAGGTAGTTGACCATCCCCTCGGTGATGAACCCGTCGTCTCGGTACTGGAAGAGGTTGGACTGTGGGTCGCGCTTGGACAGCTTGCGGTTCCCTTCGCCGGTGACGAACGGCAGGTGCCCGAACTCCGGGACGATCTCGGCCCTGCCGATGTCGATCAGCGCCTCGTAGAGCGCGATCTGCCGTGGCGTCGAGGGCAGCAGGTCCTCGCCGCGCAGCACGTGGGTGATCCCCATGGCCGCGTCGTCGACCGGGTTCACCAGGGTGTACAGCGGCTCACCGTTGCCACGGACGAGTACCGGGTCGGGGACGCTGCCGGCCGGGAAGGTGATCCGGCCGCGGACCAGGTCGGTGAAACCGATGTCGCGGTCGGGCATCCGCAGCCGCAGCACCGGCGCCCGCCCGGCCTCGACGGCCGCCCCGACCAGCTCGGGATCCGGTGTGCGGTCGTAGTTGTCGTAGCCGAGCTTCGGATCGCGTCCTGATCGGAGGTGCCGGGCAGTGACATCGTCATTAGTCGAGTAGGACTCGTACAGGTGCCCGGCGGTCACCAGTTCGGCGGCCACCGCGCGGTAGATGTCCGCGCGCTGGCTCTGCCGGTAAGGAGCATGCGGGCCGCCAACACCCGGGCCCTCGTCCCAGTCCAGCCCGAGCCAGGTCATGGCGTCGAGCAGCGCGTCGTAGGACTCCTCGGAGTCGCGGGCGGCGTCGGTGTCCTCGATGCGGAACACGAAGGTGCCGTGGTGATGCCGGGCGAACGCCCAGTTGAACAGCGCGGTCCTGGCCAGCCCGACGTGCGGCGTCCCCGTCGGGGACGGGCAGAAGCGGGCGCGGACCGGCCGGGTTGCGGGAATGTCGGTGTCTGTCATGGCCCGTCAACAGTAATGCGCGTTGTTCCCGGCCCCGGGATCAGTCGGGGAATCCGCCGGCACCGGGCGAGCGATGCTCGGGCGACTCCGCGCGACGACGGCGTCAGCGACGACGGCGTCAGCGGCGCGCGGCCACCGGGTTGGTCAGCGTGCCGATACCCTCCACCGTCACCGACACGCTCTGCCCGACCTGCATCGGGCCCACCCCCGCGGGGGTCCCGGTCAGCAGCACATCGCCGGGCAGCAGCGTCATGATGCCGGAGACGAACTCGACGATCTCGCCCACCGTGAAAACCATGTCCGAGGTCCGGCCGTCCTGCACCGTGACGCCGTCCAGCTCGGTGTGCAGCGCGAGATCCGAAGGGTCGAGCTCGGTTTCGATCCACGGCCCGAGCGGGCAGAAGGTGTCGTACCCCTTGGCCCTGGTGAACTGCACGTCGGCGCGCTGCTGGTCGCGGGCGGTGACGTCGTTGGCGACGGCATACCCCAGGATGACCGATGCCGCGTTCTCCGCGCGGACGTCGCGGCACGGGCGGCCGATCACCACCGCGAGCTCGCCCTCGTAGTCGACGCGCTCGGAGGAGGCGGGCAGCGCGATCGCCACGTTCGGCCCGATCACCGACGTCGACGGCTTGATGAAGATCATCGGCGAGGCGGGCAGCGTGTTGCCCAGTTCGGCGGCGTGGTCGGCATAATTGCGGCCCACCGCGACGACCTTGGACGGCAGGATCGGCGCCAATAGGCGGGTGTCCGGCAGCGGCCACGACCGGCCGGTGTAGGTCGGCGTGCCGAACGGATGATCCGCGATCTCCCGGGCGATGGCCCCGGCGCCGGATTCGGAGTCACCCTCACCAGCAGTGACGGTGACGAACGCGACACCGTCGGGATGGGCGATTCTGGCCAGCCGCATCAGATTCGCCCCTCTGCCGATGTCCGCGCGCCGGCCGCGGGCAGCGCCGAAATCCGCCGCGGCAGGCTTGTCGCACCGTGCCCGGAATTGCCGTGCCTGGTCTCGCCGTGCAATCTCACAGGGCTCCCGCTCCGGTCAACCCTGCGTGTGCGCCAGCGGGAGCCTGCCCGATGGCGGGGTCGAGGCCGGCGCGCACCTCGGCCGAGCCCTGACCCAGCGCATAGACGAGCGCGTCGACCAGCGCCTGCCACGATGCCTCGATGACGTTGGCGTGCACGCCGACGGTGGTCCACTCCCGGCCTCCGCGCGCGGAGGAGACCAGCACCCTGGTGATGGAATCGGTACCGGCGTTGCCCGCCAGGATGCGGACCTTGTAGTCCACCAGCTCGACCTCGCGGAGCTCGGGGAACTGGCCGACGACGGCACTGCGCAACGCCGAGTCCAGCGCGTTCACCGGACCGTTCCCCTCTGCGGTGGTGATGATTCGCCGGCCGCCCACTTGCACCTTGACGGTCGCCTCTGACGTCACCGGGAAAGCTGCGTTCGGGGAGTTGGGCGTGTTCGGGGTGTTCGCGATGTTCGGCGTGTTCGCGATGTTCGGCGTGTTCGCGATGTTCACAGTGTTTTCTACGATCACCCGGTACGACTCCAGCTGGAACGCCCGCGGCACCTGTACCCCGGTGGCTCCCCTGGCCAACTCGTCCCGCACCAGCAACTCGAACGAGGCGTCGGCGGCCTCGTACGACCAGCCGGCGGCCTCCCTGGACTTGACGGTGTCGACGATCCGGCCGACCGCCTCCGGGTGCTCGTCGAGTTCGATACCCAGCTCCCGGGCCTTCAGCTCGACCGAGGCCCGGCCGGCCATCTCGGTGATCAGGATGTGCATGTCGTTGCCGACCCTGCTCGGGTCGAGGTGGTTGTACAGCTCGGGGTCGACCTTGATCGCCGACGCGTGCAGGCCCGCCTTGTGCGAGAACGCCGACGATCCGACGTAGGCCTGATGGGTGTTCGGGGCGATGTTCGCCAGCTCGGCCAGCGCGTGGGAGACGCGGACCATGTCCACCAGCCCGCCGTCGGGCAGCACCTGCAGACCCATCTTGGTCATCAGGTTGCCCACCACCGCGAACAGGTCGGCGTTGCCGGCCCGCTCGCCGTAGCCGTTGGCGGTGCACTGCACGTGGGTGGCGCCGGCCTGCACCGCGGCAACGGTGTTGGCCACCGCACAACTGGTGTCGTCCTGGCAATGGATGCCCAGCCGGAAGCCGGTCCGCTCGCGGACCTCGGTGACGATGCGCTCCACCCACATCGGCAGCATGCCGCCGTTGGTGTCGCACATGACGACGACGTCGGCGCCGGCCAGCACCGCGGCCTCCTGCACCCGGACGCCGTAGTCGCGGTCGAAGAGGTACCCGTCGAAGAAGTGCTCGCAGTCCAGAAACACCCGGCGACCGCTGTCCACCAGGAACCCCACGGTTTCGGACACCATGGCCAGGTTCTCCTCCCGGGTGGTGCGCAGCGCGCGTTCCACGTGCCTGACGTCGGACTTGGCCACCAGGGTGACGACCGGTGCTCCGGACTCCAGCAGCGCCTGCACCTGAGGGTCCTGCGCGGCCCGCAGGCCGGCCTTGCGGGTGGCGCCGAAAGCCACCAGCGACGCGGTCCGCAGGCTCAGCTCACCGGACCGGGCCCTGGCAAAGAACTCGGTGTCCTTGGGCATCGCGCCGGGCCAACCGCCCTCGATGAACCCGACCCCCAGGTCGTCCAGCAGAGTGGCCACCGCGATCTTGTCGGCCACCGAGTAGGTGATGCCCTCCCGCTGGGCCCCGTCCCGCAGGGTGGTGTCGAAGACATGGAACGCATCGCCCAGCGGAGAACTGCGCGGAGCCGCGGTGCCGGGCTGCGCTGCCAACGGAGCAGCTGAGATCGAAACAGGGGAAGACGAAACAGGGAACGACACAGTCGATACCGATCAACTAGAAGCGAGCGCGGCCAACCGGTCGCCGATCTGGGAGGTCTTGGCGACCGAACCGCTCTGCCGGGTCGCCAGGTCGAACGCGACCGCGGCCTCGACCCGGCGGGCGGCCTCGGGCAGGCCCAGGTGGTCGAGCAGCAGCGCCACGGACAGCACGGTCGCCGTCGGATCGGCCATCCCGGTGCCGGCGATATCCGGCGCGGAGCCGTGCACGGGTTCGAACATGCTCGGGTTGGCCCTTGACACGTCGAGATTGCCGGAGGCGGCCAGCCCGATGCCGCCGGAGACCGCAGCCGCCAGGTCGGTGAAGATGTCGCCGAAGAGATTGTCGGTGACCACGACGTCGAACCGGCTTGGGTCGGTCACCAGGTAGATCATCGCGGCGTCGACGTGCGAGTACGCGACGCTGACGTCCGGATACTCCATCGACAGCTCCTCGACGACCCGGCTCCACAGCTGCCCGGCGTGGGTGAGCACGTTGGTCTTGTGCACCAGGGTCAGGTGCTTGCGCGGGCGCCGGGCAGCGCGTTCGAAGGCGTCACGGACCACTCGCTCGACGCCGAAGTAGGTGTTGATCGACACCTCGGTGGCGATCTCGTGCACGGTGTCCTTCCGCAGCAGACCACCGTTGCCGGCGTACGGACCCTCGGTCCCCTCACGCAGCACCAGCAGGTCGATCGCCTTGTCGCCGGCCAGCGGGCCAGGCACTCCCGGGTACAACCGAGCGGGACGCAGGTTGACGGCGTGATCAAGCTCGAAGCGCAACCGGAGCAGCAGGCCGCGCTCGAGGATGCCCGAAGGGACGGTCGGGTCGCCCACCGCGCCGAGCAGGATCGCGTCATGCTCGCGAAGCTCACGCAGCACCGAGTCGGGCAGCAGCTCGCCAGTCCGGTGCCAGCGGGCGGCACCCAGGTCGTATTCGTCGATCACGACGCCCGGAACCACTCCCTGCAGGACCTTTAACCCCTCGCCCACCACCTCGGGACCGAGGCCATCGCCTGGGATGACCGCGAGCTTCATGCCTGCACCTCTCTGTCCCGCTTCCGCGGGACCGGCCGATCTGGACACCTGTGTCCTGGCCGCGGCCCGTCGCGGGCCACGTTTGGCAATTCGGGCTGGTGACGGCCGTTCCGGGCGCCGCCGCCCGGTTGACCGGAAGGTGTCCCTTCCGACCACCGTGGCCCGGCAAGGGTACCCGGCAACGGAGGACGAACCCGCGCCGGACACCGCGATCGTCACCGGAATGGAGTAGTGCGCGTTGGCAGGGAGCGATCGGACGCTGCGACACGAGGTCGCACGAGTTGAGTGGGCTCACCTAGGGAAGGTTCGGTTGATGTCGATGTCGAAGGTGTAGCCCCGGTTCTGTGTTCAAGGACCGTCCCCAGCGTGACGTGCGTCGCGGGTAACCGTGGGGTGCGAAGCTCAAGTGGTCAAGCCCAAGGGTTCCCGCTCCATCCGGGGATCACAGGTGAGGGGGAAGGCCGATAGGGCGAACGTGAGTGAACCCCCGATGATGCCTCGTCACTTC
>JBBQGJ010000232.1:0-10704 GCA_038322925.1 Mycobacteriales bacterium | reverse complement strand
GAGCCGCCAGTCTGCTACCGGGCCTCCTGACAGCTACCCGGACCGGACTCACACCGGCAAGCGACGACGAGCACGAACGAACAGATCACCCCGTCACGAGGCACCTCCAGTTCCACTGGGCGCACGCAAGATCCAGGTTAGGATTCAGAGACATTAACGAACTGACGGCTTAATCTCGAGTCCACAAAAGCGGGGACACTCCACTCGCGCCCGTTTCCAATCCGATCGACAGGGGGTGGCCCCCGTGATAGTCGTGTACAAGATCACCTACCTGAACGGGAGGATCTACGTCGGCCACGACCGGACCGACAGCATCAACTACCTCGGTTCGGCGAGCAGCGCCCTAATCACCGCCGACTCCTCGCACCCGCGAGCAGCGCCGGGTCTTCACTATCGCGCGGGAGATCCTCTGGGAGTCCGACACGGCCACGCCGCGGAGGTCTCCGCGGTCGAGCTGGCGATGTTCCGCGAGCACTGCCCCGACGACCCGTCGATCGGCTACAACCGGTGGCCGCGACCGCGCCTGGCACCGGAAACGCGCTGAATCCACGCTGCGGCCCGTTCAGGTCGCCGGGTCCGGGATCGGCCACGGCGGGCCGGATTCGTCGGCAGGTCGGCGGGCAAGTTGGGCGGACTACCGGCTATAGTCCGGCAGAGCGGACAGAAGCGAAAGAGTTTGTCGTACAACGCCGTTCATTCCGTGCGACTGTTCATCCGTCAGTAAACGGCCAGCACAAACAGGTGCCTCCCCTCAGCGCGCCGCGGCTCGGTCGACGCGGCACCCATCGAGACCCCGCGATCTCCGCAGCCGCCCGAGACGAACCGGTCAAATCGTTGCGCGGGTGCGGGGTCCGGCGGTGAGTCGAGGTAATCGTCCCGTACGCCGATCCCCTGCGGAACGGTGTCGATCATGGACGCGCGGGCCATGGATCGAGCCGTCGACGTTCCGAGTGCGGTTCCGCTTCCGAGACGTGCCCGGCATCCGCTGCACGGTCCTCAATCGGGTCGGCTACAGCCTGTCGGGTGCGCGGTCGAGCGGACTCTGGGGCCACGTCAGTCACACGTGATCCACCTCGACATCCCCGGCGCGGGCTGGTGTACAGCACTCGTACTGCGGATAACTCGAGACGACACTTCCTGCCGGGGCACTACGGCCGTCACGCCTGGCCAGATCAGGTTGACACAACCAGACGAGCACGTCGAACCGGATCACCCGCAAGTGCGTTAGTGATGTGGGGGCACTGCGTATCACGCCGCGGCTCCCCGCATCCTCGGGAACAGCAGTTGACCGAGTGCATTTGTGCAGGTCCGATGTCGACTGCACCAACGAGCGTGAGGATCGCAGATGCAGTTCAGTGTGAGTCATATTGTCGGCCTGGGTGCGGCGGCACGCGTGGGAGCGCGGGGCAGGCCGTCGATGTTTGCCCGCTGGGTAGCGGTCGTAGGTGTTCTGCTGTTGGCGGCCGCCGCGCTGGTTGCCGCTCCCGTGAGCGCGCAAGCTTCGGCTACGTCCGGGTCCACGTCCGGGCCGGTCCCGCCCGGGATTACCGGGCCCGGGGCCGCCGCTGCCGCGGATGACCCAAGTGATCCACCCGTCTATTACTTTCGCGCCGGAGCCCTCCTGCGCGGTGACACCGACGGAGCGTTTGGCTCGTTCCCTGTTTACAAGCCGCGGCTGGCCAACACCGACAGCCACACGTTGTCCGAGCTTGCTGTGACCTACCAACCATCGATCGACAGGCGCGACACGGTGGAGATCGGTTGGACCGTGGACAGGGGGCTCAATGGTGATGATTCGCCGCATTTGTTCGTGTCTCATTGGGTTGCTGGGCAAGGCAAGGGATACAACGGTCAAGGCTTCATTCCGCAGCCCGGTGCAGCCGAGAAACCTGGTGATCCGTTGGTGCCGGGCTCCGTGCACAAGTTCATGATCAGGCACTTTCAAAGCAACTGGTGGATCGGTGACAACGACACCTGGTTCGGCCGTTATCCCGACTCGCTGTGGCCGCACCTCGACACTCAGGGCAACGTCGACGGGTCCACCTTCACCAAGGCGAACGAGGTGCAGTGGTTCGGCGAGGTCGCCACTCTTTCAACTCAGCCGCCGTGCTCGCAGATGGGCAACGGATGGCCATCAACTGATTTCAACGGCGCGGCTCAAATCTACGACCTCGGCGAGTACAACGGCCCCGTCGTGCAAGTGTTCCCCGTGTGGGACAACAATGTGTACGCCGCCACCAAACACGGGAGCGCTGGCATTACCTACGGGGGACCTGGAGCGTGTGGGATCCGCCGCGTCGCGGTCCCCTCCCTTGTCGGCCTGACGCCTGAGGCAGCTCGGAACGCGATCACGCAGTCTGGCGGATTGAAAGTGGGGACCGCCACGCCTGTCCAACAACTCGACTGCGGCCAGGTCATGTCCCAGAAACCCGCGGGCGGCAGCGTCGCTGAGGTCGGCAGCCTCGTCAATTTCGAATATTCCATTGCGTTCCCCGGCCAAGTCTGCACCGGGCCACCTGTACAGCAGTGAACCCAGCCGGGGGCCGGCCACCCCCCTCGGCTGCCAGAGCGAGCGGAACGTGTTGTGTGCGCGCAGGCTCGCGTTGATCCCAAAGACGATGGTGCCGGCCAGGAGCAGACCCAAACCGGCTGGCACCAAGGATCGGTCGTACCCTCGCCGCGGCATCTGCTCATTCAACCAAGCTCGACACGTCGCGACAGCTGAACTGAGAAGTCTGGCTCCCGGCTTTACCTGACCACAATGGCCGGTGCCCCGGGGGGTGTGAACGCCGATTCCGACGTGTGGTCGCATCGCTAGCGGATCCCTACCGGGACGCCGCCGCAGCCGCGCCGAGCCCGGGGGTCGCTACCCGGGATTACCCGCTTGTGATCGAGAGATCCGACGTCGGCGTCATGGGGCCCTCATGCCCAGGGCAAGCAGTACGTCGTCGCTAACCAGACCTTTCAGGACTAGAAATCCACCTTCGTGGGCGCCAGGATGAGCTGGTCGAGACTGGCGTTCACCCAGGTTTCCAATTCCCGGGGAGTCCAGTGACGGTGTTTGACAAGGGCGTCGTAGATCACGCCGATGCCGAACATCCACAGGATGTCGGCAGCCTTCTCCACCGTAAGACCGTCGCGCAACGCGCGCTTGTCTGCGAGGTTGCGAGCGAGCCGGCGCACCCCGGTCAAGAGCTCCTCCCGGGTCTTACGGCCGAGCTCTGCGACTTCTGGATGGGCGCGGCCGGCCTCGTCGATGAGTTGCAGAATCGGCCAGACTCGGGCCGCCGCGGCGCAGACCTGCCTGGTGTACGCAGCGAGCGTCACTCTCGGGTCGGGGTTTTGTTCGGCAACCTGGACGTCCGCGCGCTCAGCCATGGAAACCGGTTCGTCGTCGCCGGCGACCGAGACGTCGAACACCGCCGACAAAAGGGCGACCTTGTTGCCAACGGTCGCGTAGACGGTCGGGAACGACACACCTGCGAGGTCGGCGACGTCCCGGATCGACGTCCCCGCGTATCCACGGGCGAGGAACAGCGTTCGAGCTGCATCCAGCACGGCCGTCCGGGTCCGGCGGGCGTGTTGCGTGCGCCGGCGGTTGTCGTAGCGGCGGGTCTTGACCTCCATCGATGGTCAGAATACCCTCATATTCGATATGTTACTCGTAGCCTTAAATCGGAGGGCGGATGACGGACACCCGAGTCCTTGTGATCGGCGCAACCGGACGTCAAGGAGGTGCGGTTGCCCGCAGGATTAACCGATCCGGCAAAGTCGTCCGAGCTCTGACCCGACACGTCGACCAGCCGCCAGCGCGTGCCCTGTCCGCTGCTGGCATCGAGGTCGTCGCCGGGGACTTATCCGACCCCGACTCCCTGCGCCGCGCCGCCGACGGCGTGGATGTCATCTTCGCCATAACCGTTGCCAACGACCGCCCGGAGGATGAGATCGCGCAAGGCAGCGCCATCGTCGACGCGGCCCGCGCCACCAGGACTCCCTTGCTGGTGTTCTCCTCTGCCGCGATGGCGAACAGCGGCACCGGCGTCCCCAGCATCGACGCCAAGGCCGAAGTCGAAGCCAGAGTGCTCGCCGCCAGCCCCAGGAACGTCGTGCTCGGACCGGCCAACTTCTACGAGATGGTGCTCCAGGAAGGCTCTCTGGCCGGGCTGGCTAACGGCTCCTTCATGGACGCCTACCCACCGGACCTGCCGCTACCAGCCATCGGCCTGGACGACTACGCGATCATGATCGACCTGATCATCGATTCGGCATCCGTGCTACCCGCACGCCGAGTCGACCTCGCCTGCGACACGATCACCCGCACCGAAATGGCCCAAGCCCTCGCGATCGCACTGCACCGGCCAATCACTTACCGACAACTTCCGCTGCAGACCATCGAACAGATAAGCCGACCCTGGCACCAGCTGATCCGGTGGATGATCCGCACCAAACCATGGATCGACACCGACCTCCCCCGTCAGATCTGGCCCACCCAGCCCTGGCACACCTTCCACGCCTGGGCCACCAACATGCCCTGGGCCACCTTGCTACCCCACCCCACGACAGCGGCCCGTACGGGTTGACTGGCCCCAAATTGCCGAGCGGCCATAACACGACGGGTCGTGGCGGTGAACTGGACGTCGACGCGCCGGTGCCGTAGCGCCGATGTCCACTTCGCTGCCCACGCTCACGAGGGTCCCGAACAGGATCCCCTGCGAGACGATTTCGATCAAGGCCTGACGGCCCAGAGACGAGGCGGCCTGTCTTGTTTGCGGTTCGGCATACGGGACAGCGACCAGTCGGTCTGTTTCATGACCGGCCGGCTGATCACGCCGAGCTGGGGGTTCTTGGTGGCACACCAGGGCCACCCGGGTGATCAGATCTTCGTGCCGCGCTGCAGGCAAAGAAATCGATGTGGTGCGCCGTCCGCGACGACATCCGGCGCAGCTACGCAGCTCGGATCCAGGACTGTGAACGGCAGCTGAACGGCGTTTTACCGCCGGCGCCAGCTTGTCGATGAGCTGAGTGCAAGCACCTCCCATTCGGGTGCCCAGATAGCGCCCTGGCAGCTGCCGCCGGCTGTGTTCCGGTTCGAATGCGGTGCCCGCGAAGAACACTGGGATACCCAGGGCGTCAACGGCCAGGAGCGCGGTAACAGCTTGCGGCAATCCGCGGCTTTCGGTGGACATGACGACGACACCCACCGCGTCGGCCGCCTGCCTGGCGATCGTCAGGGTGAACGTCGAGATCCGAGCCCCCAGCACCCGGCAGGGCCGGCGTTCGAACCGCAGCAGCAGGGCCAAGGACTCAAGACCTACCGTGTCCCGGTCGCGGGGACCGCAGGCCAGCAGGATCGGTCCGATTTCCTGTGGTGGGGGCGCAAAGGATCCTCGATGGTTCAGCCAAGTTCGGATTGCCTCGGTGGCCATGAGCTGCTGAGCCGATTCGCACAGACCCGTCGCCAGCATTCGGCGCAGCTCCTGTGTCGCGGGTATCAGGATCTCGTCCACGCATCGAGCCAGCCCGAGCACCGCTGCCACCAGATCCAGCTGGGCCTGAGGTCCCAGGGGATCAAGATCTTGTGCCGCGCGCATGACGCGGCGAATGAGTTGTGCTGCAGGCGCTTCGGCGTCTACTCCGGCGATGAGCGCCACCCGACTCTGACCGGTGGGTGCGTGGCCCCCGACAGACGGCGCAGCCTCCGACACCGCTTCCCCTTTCCCAGCCAACGAGCGCCGAACGGCAACGATGCCGCGGCGAAGTGGCTTCTGCAGGCCCTGTCTGATCCTTAACACTGCGCTGCTGAACGGGTCTGGTGGCGGTGCTGGGCATCTTGCATAGTCTCGGGTCTGCCGCCGGGGAGGTAGCCGCGACGAGGGCGGATTGTCTGGGGCATGTCGTTCTGTGTCGGGTCCAGGTTGGACGTCCGGCCGAACGATCCACGGTCACTGCCGCGTTCACCGCCGAGCGACGGTCACGCTCCCGCAACCCGGGCGGGACGACTGCCTCCCCGCGGTGAGGGCACGTGTTCACGCCGCGGGCGCCACCGCACCCTGGGGCACGCGGAATGACGTTGATGCGGCCCGGCTCGCGGCCGGCGGTCAGCGCGCCCTCTGGTGGCCCCGGGTCACGGGTGCCGGTGGCCGACTCGACACGCCCTCCGCGCCGCGGCCGCGGGTGTGAAGATCCTGGGATCGGGCACCGCGGTGGAGACGACAACGTCGCCGGGATGGGAATCGCCGACGCGCTCGACTGTTCGACCACCACCGTGTTAACGATCATGCGGAAACACGGCTGGGTTGGCCGCCGTGGCTCACATCGAGCAGCTCACCGGTCAACCGATGGAACGCATCCTGAGCCTGATGCGTGCACACGCGATACCTGTTCGCCCTCCGAGTTTCTCGCCCTGGTTGGTCCGCCAACGACAACAGAGCAGGACCCCGAAACCTCGGTTCAAAGCGCGCAGGGCAAGCGCTCATTCGGCGTCGGTGACATCGTCCTTCCGCAGCCAGAAGTACTCAACGGGAGAGCCGACCGCGACCATGACATGCGTTTGGCCGGAGTAGCGAACGGACCGTCCGGGGAGGAACTCTTCGGTGCCGTTCAGCCGGACGAGCAGCGCGACCACCGGTTTCGGGTCTCTCCCTGGCCTCACGGGGATACTGGCCGGGCGCTGCTCATTCATGTAGTCCGTCATCATCCACGTGTATCGAACATATGTGCGCATCGGGATTGGTCGAGCGTCGTGCAACGTCGTGGCACCTGCTTACGAGCAGTCGTCCCGTTGCGGACCGGGCCGGCCCAGTAACAACGCCCACCGCGTGCGAAGAAGGTGGTCCTCCCCCGGTCGCGACGGACGGATCACCTCGTGCTCGAGCTTCGCGGGCAGCGGGAGACGAACACCAGCCGCCGCCACCCATTGGATCCGCTGCCCGACCGCCTCACCGGACACGCCGTACCGCGCACCGATCTCCCGCAGCACCGCCGGCGGTGCCTGCCCCAATCCAGCCCAATCCAACACCGACTTGGCCCGCCCCTTGAGAGGCCCGAGAACACGCCAGATGAGTTGCGAGACAACCTCCAGGAACGGCTGCCCGGCAACGGTGCCGCGTCCCGCGTCACCGCCACACCATCCCCGGCTGCGGGTTCAGGTGCTCGCCTGCTTCGCATGCGGAGAGTGTGCATGACTATCGCCGGACCCAACGAGCGCGATCAGCCCCTCGGTTCAGGTGACGAAGTCGTCAACCCAGATGCCCCCATCGGGCAGCACCGACCGCCAAGTGCAGTACGCCCGCCCGGCCGGGCCATCGCCGATGTGGACGACATAGCCGATTCACTCGCCAGCCTCGGAACGGCCGCGACCGGGTGAAGCAGCGGACGTCGCCGGGTATTACTTGCCTCCACCGTCCAGACAATCGCCGCCGCGAAAGTGATCGCCTGAGCGTGACTCTCGGTCCTCCTGGTCTATCCCGAAATGCTCCTGGACCAAGCGATCCAGCTCCGCCTCGGTGGCGGCGCGGAAGGTTATCACCTCGCCGGTGACGGGATCGGTGATCTCCTCGATGTACACCCGAGCCGTCACAGCGCACTCCCCTTGTCGTCGTTCCCCGGCCAGTCGCCGTCGAGGATGGTGTCGGCAGCCTTGACCGCCCTGCTGAGAGCGGTTTGGAAGTCAGCGCCCTTCTGCTCCATCCAGCCGGCGATGTACGCCGGTGAGAAGGCCTCACTGGACTCCCGATCGATACCGAGTTTGCGGCAAGTGATGTAGGCGACTGCCTCCGCCTCCGTCTCCATCTGCCCATGGTGCCGTTGATACTCGCCGGGTGCTGCCTCGACATGGCCGGCGCGGACGTGGCCGCGTTCGTGCGCGATGACGCTGGCCTTTTGGTGCGGGCTCAATCGTAGGTCGACGATGACCTTGCTGGCCGGGTCGGTGTAGCCGAGGGTCCCGGTGCCGTTCTCCGGCCGTGTGTCGGGCAACTCCTGTTCGCGGTAGGTGTACCCGGCGGCGGCCACGCGGTCCCTCAGCCCGGTGAGGACACCGGGCCGCACATCACCGGTGCCTGGTCGGACGGGTGGCCCGGGCCGTCGGGGCCCTCGGTCTGCGTGATGTTGAAGACCGGGACCGCGGTGAACCCGGTGACGATCGTGCGACTGGTCCTGCCGCCGTCGGCGGCGTCTTCCTCGACGCGGCGGGTACGTGGCGCAAGGATCCAGATGGCCCGCTCACCCTTCTTCACTCGCCGGCCATGCTCCTTGTCCCACTGCCGGAACGACATCATGTGCACGTCCTCGAGTAATTCGGGTCGGCTCTTGGCCCGCTCGTGCAGTTGCAGCAGCGCAATCAGCCTGTTGTTGGCCGACCAGCGACGCAGTCCATCGGTGGACATGGCGTCCAGCCATTGCTCAATCCGTCCCGACTGAGCGATCTGTTCAACCGCCGTGTGCAGGTCCTGAACTATCTGCGCGTTCCGTTGGTCCCCGCGCAAGTCCGCGTACCGGCCGGTACCCAGTGATGGCACTGCAGTCAGATTCGTCGGCGGATCGAGTTGCTGCGCCCGCGTTCTCGTCAACCTAAGGGTCGAACCCGCACCTATCAGTGGACCGGTCATCATCTGCTCGCGGGCGCCCCCGCCCGGATATCGATGACACCGCCGACCGCCCGCCGCCTTCGACCTGCACACGTCCGATCCCTCCGACAAAGTGCTCTCCGGGAAGGGCGGAACGTCGCCTACTTGCGCGGCCCACCTCGCCAATCGTCGGCGAGCGACGGACCGTTTTTGCGCCTGATTGATGGCGCTCTCTGTCGTCGGCTGGAGAGGCAGCGACAGCGCGCGCGGCTCGAGGACGGGCGCGATGAGGCACCGGTATGCCGTCGAGATCGACCCGCGGTGGGGCAGCTGACAGGTCGGATGTTCAGCGTGAAGGGCTGCGCTGCAGGAGCCAGCTATCGAACGCGTCGGGTGAGTTTCCGCGGCGGGTCCTTTGACCTTAGGGCTGGTGTCCTTTGGCCCTACGGCCAGGGTGGAAACGGCCTACCTTGAAGGGCGACGATCGCTGTGTGCTTACGCGGAGGGTGTGTGCTGCCCCTTTCAAGCGGACATCAACTCGCGTGACGGCTGGTCACGCAGGGAGGATGGCGGTATGTCGGGCAAGCATCGGAGATGCTCCGGAGTTCCGGGCTCAGTACGTGCGGTTAGTGGCTGAGACGGATCGGGTGGTCACGCATGTGGCCGCGGAGATTGGGATTGGTGCGCAATTGCTGGGTCGGTGGGTGGCTATCGGCTTCGGAAAGAGATGGCGGACCTCCGGTTAGATCGGGCGTTCCTCAGAAACGCCGCGTCATTCTTCGCCTCCGAATCGAATCGGTAGACCGTTTCTGATGAGGTGTACGGCTCTCCGCGGATCCTTGCTGATCGACGCCAGGACGGTGCGGAGGTGGTATTTGAAGCCCATTATGCCGAGGTTCGCGTTAAGCCGAGGACTCACGACATTTCTTGTACTGACCGGGTTCCGCAGCGGGTTCCTCGGCTTAACGTTTCGGTGTTCGGTGGCTAGAATCCGTCGCGTCCCTACGTCCCTACGTCTGTGGAACGAGACGGTTATGGAAGCGAGCGAAAGACCAAAGCCATGGACCTCTACCAGCAAGGCATCCCGCTGCCGGTCATCATGCGGCTCCTCGGCCACGAGAACGCCTCCACCACGGCAGCGTTCTACGCCTTCGCAACCCTGGACATGATCCGCGAAGCCATCAACGCCGCCGCCCCCGCGATCGACACCCCGCCAACCGTGCCGCTCACCGACGACAGGTTACGAGCCGTTACGAGCCATCTACAGTCTCCGATAGCACCGAATGTTAAGCCGAGGAACCCGTCAGTAAACCCTGCCAAGACGGGCCATCTCACGCGTCCTCGGCTTAACGAAAACCTCGGCATAATCAGCACTAAGCCGATGTCGGCTTAATGCCGACCGCGGATCGCAATATCCGTCCCGGACAGTCGCCGGATATGCCGACGCCGATGGGTGAAGTGTGCGGCCGCCTGGCGGGGCGTGTTGGGATGATCCGCAGGAATCGATTTCTATTTAGCGCCGCCCCGTCGGCGCCACCAGAGCGGAAGCCCATGCCCTTTGTCGCCGATTTGAGTGAGCGGGTCTATTACCGCCGCGGAAGGCACTCCGCGCTGGACATGCTCACACCAGTGCAGTTCGAACAGCTCCAACGCCAGGCGGCGGCAGCCGCTTGATCAAATGTCCACCGACCGGGGGCAACCCCCACGTGACGATCGGAGTGAACACCATGGTGATCTCTGCAGTAGCCAGAGCGGGGCCGCAGCCGAATGTTGGCGCGGACGGCGGGTTAGCGGTCAACGTGCGTGGGTTGCGAAAGCGCTACGGCGATGTCGAGGTGGTCCGCGGCATCGACTTGAGCGTGGATACCGGTGAGGTCTTCGCCTTCCTCGGCCCGAACGGGGCCGGCAAGTCGACGACCGTGGAGATGCTCGAGGGCTACCGGCGTCGGGAAGCCGGTCAGGTCGCGGTGCTCGGCGAGGATCCGGCCAGTCCCACGCTAGCGGGAGTTTCCTGGATAAGTTGATCATGGTCGATCCGGGAGGTCACGGAAAGTACCTCTGATCTGGGGCAACACGGCGTGTCGGCCCGAATTTCATGCCCGAATAGTGTATGACCTAAAGCATGTCGAGTCTGTAC
>JBBQGJ010000231.1:0-10729 GCA_038322925.1 Mycobacteriales bacterium | reverse complement strand
CCTGGTGCCTGCGCCCGCGGCACCTGGCTGCGGATGGATCCCGCGGCCATCGACCACGCCGTCGATGTCTACAAGATGGTCTCGATCCCGGCCATGGAAGAGCTGGACGGCTTCTGTTCGGCCAGCCTGCTCGTCGACCGCGCCTCCGGTAGTGCGATGTCCACGGCGACCTACGACAGCCGCGAGGCCATGCACCGCAACCGGGAGCAGGCCGACGCCGTCCAGTCCGCGGGCAACCAGGAGACCGGCGCCCAGGTGCGCGAGCTGTGCGAGTTCGAAGTGGCGCTGGCCCACCTACGAGTACCCGAAATAGCCTGAGAAACAACATATTCGGACCGGAACGTTTGGTGAGCGGGGGCGAGGATGATCCACGCAGCTCGCGGGTGCGGCGCACCGCGTCCTCGGGGAGTGGTTAGCGCTATTGATGATCTTGATCGAGGAGCGTCGGGCCGGCCGGCAGTCAGTGAGCGGCCGCCTTGTCGGTGCGGATGTGGCGGTAGATGGTCATGGGGGTGACGCCGCAGGAGGTGGCGATCTCGGCCATGGTGAACTGGCGGGCGTCGTACATTCGTTGAGCTTTGCCGATGAGGTCGTTCGTCATTTTCGGTTTGCGGCCGCCTTTGTGGCCGCGGCTGCGGGCGGCGATGAGTCCGGCCTGGGTGCGCTCGCGGGCTAATCCAGCTTCGTATTCGGCCATCAGGGCGAACATGCCAAAGACGAGTTTACCGTGGGCGGTGGTGGTGTCGATGATCCCGTTGGTCAGCGACTGCACCCGACGGTTGACCCTGCCGGGCCTGCCGTCCGGACCGGGGATCGTCGGGGCGGTGTCCACACCGGGATCGCGATCGACGGCACAGGTTCTTCCGTATGGCTGCCGGTGTGCAGGGAACCGGCGATGCGCAGCATGTCCGGCCAATGGGTTTGGATCCGGAACGTGAGCGCGGCGAGGTCGGCGGAGCGCTGCCCACCGGCCGCCGCGTGCGGTCACGCGGCAAATTCTTCTCACACCAGGGGTCAGGACCAAAGGCCCCTTATCGGTACACGGCCACTGCGGCGTTCAGTCACCTGCGCGACGACGCCGCCACGCCCTGGCAAGCAAGAACTTCCACTTCACCGGGGCCAACTTCTCCGGAGGCCAGGTCAGCCCGGACGACGCAGATTTTCGTGGCTGGCCAGAGCCGCCTACCGATCGGCATGAAGCTGCTGGTCGGCAACAGCAAAGCGGGTGGCCCAGAGGGCTGCTGTCGAGTCCTCGGGCGGAATGCTCGGATGTAGGCCGTTCGCCTCTGTCCGCCGTCCGCCTCGAGCGACGACAGTCCCAATTGGGTCCCAGCCGGCCCGCGCCCGGAGAGTGGGCGCACCTTTCCGAAGAGGGCTGCGATGGCGACCGTTGACGCTGCTCCGCTGCGTATTGTCGTGGCGGACGACTCGCCGGAGTCACGCGCGTTGCTGCGGGCGATGCTCGACTCCGTTGACGGCGTCGAGGTGGTGGGCGCCGCAGCCGACGGGCGGCAGGCCGTCGAGCTTGTCGGTCAGCAGCATCCCGATTTGATCCTGCTGGACATCGCCATGCCGGTAATGGACGGCTTGGAGGCCGCGGCGGCGATCCGGGCGAACTCGCCCGAGGTGAAGATCGCCATGTACTCCGCGTACAACCGCGCCAAGATGGGCCCGGCTGCGATCGCGGCGGGCGCCGACGAGTACGTGGAGAAGGCCGCGACCACCGCCGAGTTGCTGGACCAGATCCACCGCCTGTTCCCCGACCGTGCTGCGCCGGAGTCGCGGCCGCCCGGGCACGGATCCCCGCGTCCCGCGGAGCCGGGAACGGTACGGACCACCGGGGAACAGCGCTACCGCCTGCTGCTGGACGCTCTTGAGGAGGGGGTGCTCACCACGGACGCCGCCGGGCTGGTGACCGACTCGAACTTCGTCGCCACCCGAATCCTGCAGGTCCCGGTGAGCCGGATGGTCGGCCGGCCGCTGCGCGAACTCGGGCTCGACGGCGCGGGGCACGCCGCCGACATCGTCGAGAATGCGATGCGGTCCCAGCGGCCGGCATCCAACGTCGACTACACGCTGACCAGGCCGGACGGCACCACCCGGAGCCTGCTGATCAGTGTCCGCCCGCTGCACGACCCGGCCGGTCTGGCGGTGCACGAGACCCTGGTCTCGTTCGTCGACCTGACCACCCAGAAGAAGGCCGAGCAGAAGCTGGCCGCCGCCGAGGCGCGGCTGCGGGAGACCTTCGACGCCATGCTGGAGGGCATGGCGACCCTCTGCGCAGTCCGTGACGAGGGCGGGCAGATCGTCGATTTCCGGTATGAGTTGGTCAACGACGAGGGTTGCCGGTTGAACCTGATGCGGCGCGACCAGCTGGTCGGTCACTTGCTGTGCGAGGTGTTGCCCGGGCACCGGGAGTCGGGCTTGTTCGACGAGTACGTGCAGGTCACCGAGACCCGGCAGCCCCTGCAAAAGACGTCGTTGAGCGTTCGGGATGAGTGGGGGACCGGCCGCAGCATGACCCGGGTGTTCGACGTCCGGGCCGTCGCTTCCGGCGACGGCGTCGCCGCAAGCTGGCGTGAGGTCACCGACGACGTGCGTGCCCACGATGCACTCGCCGACAGCGAGCGGCGCTATCGGCGGATGGTGGAGGCCACCCAAGAAGGTGTATTGGCCACCGACGACGACGGCATGACCACGTACGTGAACCCCCGGATGGCCGCGATGCTGGGCTACCCGGTTGAGGAGATGATCGGCACCCCGGTCTGGACCTTGATCAGCAACGAATCGACCCCGGCCGCCGAGGCCGGGCTCGAGGCCTGCCGGGCCGGAGTTGCAGGTACTTACCAGCTGCAGCTCTGCCGCAAGGACGGGTCAACGCTGTGGGCGGTCGTCACGGCCAGCCCGATCACTGACTCACAGGGGAACTACACCGGCGCGCTGGTGATGATCACCGACATCACCGAGAAGCGGCGCACCGAGAAGCACCTCGCACACATGACCAACCTTTTGACGCGCACGCAGGAGGTCAGCAAGACCGGCGGCTGGGAGTACGACATCGCGGCCGCCCGGCTGGTCTGGACCGACGAGGTGTACCGCATCTACGGGGTCGACAAGATCTATGACCCGAACGACATCACGGCGGACATCGCCGCCTACGACGCTGACAGTGCGCCGATCATGGAGGCGGCGTTCCAGCGGTTGGTGGCCGAGGGTGAACCCTACGACCTCCAGCTCGGGCTGATCCGCGGCGACGGACAACACATCTGGGTGCGCACGATCGGCCGGCCGGTGATCGAGAACGGACGAGTCGTGCGCGTCGGGGGGGACATCGTCGACATCACCGAACGCAAGCGGGCCGAGCAGGCGCTCGCGGCGAGCGAGCGGCGGCTGCGTGAGTCGTTCGACTCCATGCTGGACGGGCAGGCCATCCTGTCCGCGGTGCGCGCTCGGGATGGCAGCATCACCGACTTCCGCTTCGACTACGTCAACGATGTGGGCTGCCGCCTGACCGGTCTGCCCCGTGAGCGGCTCATCGGTCAGCTGCTCTGCGTGGTCCAGCCCTGGAACCGCGAGTCGGGCCTGTTCGACGAGTACGTCCAAGCCGTCGAGACCGCGACAAAGCTGCACAAACACGCCGTGCCATTGACCGGAGAATGGTCCCAAGGCCACCCGTCGACGCGCGCTTTCGACTTCCGAGCGGTCCCCACCCGCGACGGGTTCATGTTGACCTGGCGTGACGTCACCGACCAGGTCGCGGCCGAGCAGGAACGGATGAAGAGCCAGGAACTGTTGAGGTCTGCGGTCGAGAGCCTGAAGGAGGGCTTCTTCCTCACCCGGGCCCGCCGTGACGAGGCCGGTGCGATCACCGACCTGGAGTACGTCATCGTCAACGAGGCCGGGTGCCAGCTGACGGGTCGCACCGAGCAGGACATCGTCGGACGGGGATACCTGGAACTCTGGCCCGTTCCCCCTGACGGTCTGTTCGACGCCTACCGCGCCGTGGTCGAGACCGGCGTGCCCTACAGCACGGTGGTCACCGCCGACGCCGCCGAGTTCACCGGGACCGTCGAGGTATCGGTGACCAAGGTCGGCGACGGGTGCGTCTTCGTCGGCAGCGAGGTCTCCGAGCGGCTCCGGCACGAGCAGCAACTCATCGACGCACACGCCGAGGTGGCGTCCCGGGCTGAGCAGCTCCAACGGTCCAACCGGGACCTCGAGGCCTTCGCCTCCGCGCTGAGCCATGACCTGCGCGAGCCGCTGCGGACCACGGCCGGGTTCATCCGGCTCATCGACGAGCGGTACGCAACCGCGCTGCCGGAGCCCGCCCGGGAGCTGTTCGGCTACGTCATGGACGGCACCCAGCGGATGAACGACCTGATCATTGCGATCCTCAACTTCGCCCGCTCCGGCGCCAGCGCCGCACCCCCGCACCCTGTCGACAGCGCAGCAGCAGCCGCGGCCGCCGCTCACGACAGCGACGCCGTCCTCACCGCCAACGGCGCCCACCTGAAGATCGGCCCGCTGCCCACCGTCGCGGCCGACGCCCTGCAGTTGCAGCGTGTCTTCCAGAACCTGCTCTCCAACGCCGCCCACTACCACAACCCCGGCGCAACCCCGCACATCAACATCAACGCCGAACGGCTCGACGGGCACTGGCAGTTCACCGTCGCCGACGACGGGCCCGGCGTCCCGGACAACCAGCGCCAACGCATCTTCGCCATGTTCATCCGCGGCACCACGGGCGACGACCACGACGGCCACGGGATGGGCCTCGCGCTGTGCCGCCGCATCATCGAAAGCTACGAAGGGGGCATCTGGGTGGAAGACAACCCGGGTGGCGGCAGCAGATTCCGCTTCACCCTGCCCGCGACCTCGCCGTGACGGCCCATCAGCCACACCTGGACCGCATCGGCCAGATGCACACCGGCCCGCCGGCGCCGGAAGCATCCGAACCCGCCCCATCCAGGCCTCCGCCTGCGCGCTACCGCACGTAGTTTCCCGAGTCGCCTGTCCGCGAAGGGGTTCGCCGCGCCGGGACGACCCCCCAGTTACCGCCTGCACTGCCGAGACGCAGAGCGCCCCCCGGGGTGTCGGCGAATGCCGTCTATCTGATCCGCTAGTTCCGTTGCCCGGCGCGCCCCCCATCACTGCCCGCACCCTGGGCTGCGCTGGCATCCTGGTCGCCCGGCGGCATCGCCACCACATCGAACGACAGGCCTGGCAGTGGTGGCTCGACGAACTCACCTGGCGCCGAGCATCGCGTGCCCAGCAACGCCGCACCCCCGGCCACGATCAACAGGCCCTGCCCCTCCCCGGTCTACTTCCGTCCCGGCACCACCGCGGCGCCCACCCCACCCGACCAGGCGGGCGCGCCGATGTTCGCGCTGCCCTCAAACCAGCTCCGCACCACGGGCGACGCCGACCAACGAGCCGCCAGCTGACCCTGACAAATTGGCGAGCGGGAACAAACCATGGCCTGGCACGCGGGGGCGGCACAGGCGTAACCGGATCGATGACACGCACAGCGGTACGGCGAGGGAAACGCCACAGCAGCCTATGGTTGTCGAACACATATTCGAACCGGTCAGGAGGAAACCGAATGACGACAACAACCGTGAGCGCTGCCACCGGGTGCGGCGGCCTACAGCGGTCCCGGCCCCGCGGGTCCGGGAGCATCGCCGACCAAATCAAAGATCAACGCCGCGCCTACGCCCGGGCCGTCCTGCGTGCCCTCGCCCGCACCTACCAAGGACGACCCACCGCCCAAGTACAACGCGTGCTCAAGGACGCTTTCAAACCCCTGGGCGTCCACCTATCCGCCGCCGCGCTGCGCGACCTCGCCACCACAATCTCCGCCGGGGAATCCGTCACCCTCCCCTGACCTAGAGACCGACATTCCGCATTGACGCCGGTGGGGCCAGCGGACAACGTCACTTGGACGAATACCGCGGGGGGCTCTGCCCCCACACCCCCGGCCCTCGGTCCGAGGATGGAGCGGAAACACTACCGACCCGCGGTTGAGTGCGGGTCGGCAAGGTGGGGGGTGGGTGTCATCCTCCGTGGACCGCCGGCATGTTCGGTCGCCGCGACCGCTGCCTACTCGTGCTCGCCCAACTCGCGGGGGTGCCGTATCGGCACCTCGCCGCGCTCACCGCCGGCGACATCTATATAGAGGAGGGCGTCGCGATGATCCGGTCGTCAGTGGGGGAGTGGACGATCGGCGCGGATGGTGACGTCGTCTTGTGCGGGTCCTGCGCGGTCGCGCGCTGGCTGAAGATCCTGGACCTGGCTGTCACCAAGCCCAGCACCAAGACCATCGCCCGGGCCATGAAGCAGGCTTCAGCGGTGGACCACCGGTCACCGCACGTCTGCCACACCCCGCCAGTCCTCGACGACAGCACGAAAGTCGTGCCGCTGCTGCCGCCGATCGACCAATGGGGCGCCCTGCCGCTGCCCCTGCAACGCCTGTCGCCGCACTCACTGTCCCGCCGGACCAGGGACCTCCTGGCCGGGGATCTCGGCGCGCACCGCGACCTGCCCGTCGACCCCGACCCGGAACCAGAGGTGCCCAAGCCTCAGACGTCGTCGGTCATCAGCCAGGAGCCGCGGAGTGCCTACGACGCGGTGGACGCAGCCGAGGCGTGGGACCGCCGCCGCCGTGACCTTGACGACCTGGGCGGGATCATCGATGTGCTCACCGACGTCGAACGGCGGGCCGACGAACTGAACCGCCGCGCCGCGGAACTGGTCGAGGGCTGGCTGTAACAGAACGCCGCGGTCGCCGACGACCGCATGGTCCTCGCCTCCAACGAGGACCGCAGCCGCCTGACCCCGCCGGTCGGTCGTTGCCCGGAAAGGCAGACTCCTCGAGATCTGGGGCCACGGGTCCTCCATTTCGTTCTTATGGGTCTATCCAGTCCGTTGATCAACGAAGGCGAGGCCGACGCCGTGCCACCCCTCGTCATCGGCACCTGAACGCCAAACAAATCCGCGCGGACCCCGCCGAATAGTCCGCACCTTACAAACTCAACCGGCGGCGCCGCGGTTCTGCTGGAAGGCGAGTTGCCGGGGTTGACCGTATTCTTGGTCGATAGAGCTGGCGTCAGCGCCAATGATGTCGCTATTACCGCTTGGTGTGGGTGGCCTGAGTCACGATTGCGCTTATGTGCGGCACGACCAAGAGCGGCGCGTAAGGTCGGCGACCGCGTCGGCGCCTCTTGCTTATCGCGCCTCAGCGGTTGAGCATTTGAACTGCAGACCGCTGCTTGCAAGGTCCCCGCAAGCCGTCACCGGAACAGTGAAGAGCCAGCATGTCTCCACGGGGAGCCGGTATGCATGGCGTTGGCATCGTCGAGCTGTCAGTCAGATCTGCTGGACAGCAACGCCGCAGCGCTTTCTCCTGCCGATGCGCGTGATCGCATGGAGGATGCTCCGGGGAGCCTGAGTGCCAATGCCCGGCGCGCCGTGGGTGCTGGGTGGTCCTGAAGGCTGATAAGTGCGTCGGGACCTTGATCTTGCGGGTTCATTTTGGGGTCGGATTCCGAATCTAGTCGGTCAATGATCCAACTGGGTGATCTTGTGTCCGGGGGACTTTCGGCCCTATGGCGTGTTCCGGCAGCGGGTAAACGCTCGTGGAGCCGGTCGTCTAGAACCGGTGTGAGCACCTGGACCGGAATGTGTACCGGGGCCGGTGCGGGTGCCCGTATTTCGTGCGCGCAGCGCATTGGGGCTTCGATGAGTATCCGACGGTCGATACGTCAGACGGCGACAGCGATGCGCCTGCCGGATCTGGTGGGTGATTGTTTGCCGCGGTCGTCCCGGCGCCGGTGTTCTTGCCGCCGGCCGCGCGGCGGGCACCGTGACACCCGCCGCGGCCGGGGACGTTGTCCCGCACGAGCCCGCTGCCCACCGCCGGCACGCGGATGCGGGTTATGCCGTTGCCGTTACCTCGCAGTTCGGCGGTAAGGCGTTGCCGTGCGCGGGCATGGACCGGCGTGAGCGCCGGGAGAACTGGTATTGGCCGGCGTGCCACCGCCGGGTCCGCCCGTCGTCGCCGTCGCTGAGGACGGCCAACTGTCGTCGGGTCATGAACTACTGGATGGGAGAAGACCATGCTGCACCAGGTTTTACGCGTTGTGGTTCTTGTCGCGCTCACGATGGCGCTGCCGCTGCCGACGTCCGCGCAGGCGGCCTCGGCGAGCCCCGTCGAGGAGTTGATCGCTCAATGTCCGCCGGCCGCGGATGTTGCGGCGTTCAACGCTGACCTCACCATCACCTTCGAGGGCGTCGACCCCTCCGGGGACACCCGGGTGTGCCATGCCTCCGACGGTTCGGCCGACATGACCCGGTGGCAGGAACGCACCTACCAGGCTCTGCGGGTCATGAAGGTGATCCGCTTCTCGCGCGCGCTGCCGTGGACGTCGCAGAACCTCTACGACTGGTTCGTCTCCTCGATCCAGGGCATACGCTTCCGCGGCGACATCACGGGGAGTTTTTGTTGCGAGCCGGCGAATGTGATCAACATCCAGGCCGCCCCGAACTCCGCGGCGCTGGCCACGAACCGCTGGATCGATCCGGCCTCGTCGGTGGGACTGGATGGCCTCCTCGCGCTGCTGGTCCACGAGGCCCGGCACAACAACGGCAAACCACACACCTGCGTCGGCACCACCGGGGATCAAACGGAGGATCAAACGATCGATGAACTCGGCGCCTGGGGTGTCGAGTACTACCTCGAACTGTGGGAGGGGTTGTACTCGGGTGCGTTCCTGACATCGCCGGATGTCTACCCCTCGTACTACCGAGACCACCACCTCCTTACCTCGGAGTCGACCTATCTGTCACGGATCTGTGACGTCCCGGACGCTGACCTCGCACTCGCGATCGGGGCGCCGTCGCCCAACCCGGCCGTCCGGGGTCAGAACGTCTCCTACACGTTCACCGCGACCAACTCGGGCCCCGACCCGGCGAGCGATGTCTTCATCTACAGCCCGGTACCGGTCGGCACAACGTTCGTGGGAGCAACGACCAGCCAGGGATCGTGCACCGCCGACGCGGGCGGGCCGATCGCGTGCACGTTGGGTTCGATCGCATCCGGAGCGGCCGCGGCGGCAAACGTCTCGCTGCTGGTCGATCCGTCAAGCACGGTAACCCCGATCACCAACAAGGAGTCGCCGACCGCCCTCGGCGCGTGGGTGACCGGGCCCGACCGCGATACCGTCCCGGCGAACAACTCCGCGTCCTTCTCGACGCCTGTCACCGACCAGCCACCGGTCCTGGGTCCCCTGGACCACATCACCGTCAGCCCAGCGACGACCAGCGTGAGCGCCGGCACCCCGGTCACCTACGCGGTCACCGGCTACGACACTGCTGGACACAGCCTGGGCCCGGTCAGCGACGCAACCCTCGCGATCGCTCCCGACGGGGTCTGCACCGGCCTGACGTGCACCGCCACCGTCGCCGGCGCCCACACCGTCACCGCCACCGCCACCGCGGATGCCGTGACCGTCACCGCAGCGGCCGCTCTGACCGTGACTGCCGGAGCCGCCAGCGCGGTGCTCGGAATCTCCGGTGACGGGCAGTCCGTACGCGCCGGACAGACGTTCAGCCAGCCCCTCGAGGTGCGCGTCGTCGACGCCTACAGCAACCCGGTCGATGCCGCACCAGTCACCTTCACGATCGCCTCGGGGGCCACGTTTACCGGCGGCGGAACCACCATGACCGCCGCCACCGCTGCCGACGGCACTGCCACCTCGGCGACCATCGTGGCCGGCGCCACCACCGGGCCGATCACGGTAGCGGCCACGACCGGGACGGCAGCACCGACGAACTTCACCCTCACCATCGCCGAATCGACGACGACCCGGGCCGACCTGGCCGTCACCCTCACCGCGCCGACATCTGTCACGACCGGAACCGCGTTCGCCGTCACCTTGCGGATCACGAACAACGGGCCCGGTGCGGCGACCAAGACGCTCGGTGCGATCAACATCCCGTGCGGGATGACAGTCACCGGCGCCGGCGGAGGCACCCAGATCAAGGGCGCGGTGGTGTTCAAGGCCGGCACACTGACCTCCGGTCGGACGGTGACGTACACCGTCCAGATGAAGGCGGCGCGCAGCCTGCGCGGCACGACCGTCACCTTCTACGGAGGGGGCCTGTCGGCCACCCGCGACCCGGCCCTGAGCAACAACAAGGCACGAGCAACCGTCCACGTGTCATAAGCGCCCCGAGCGCGCGGCGGCCCGCCGGGACCACAACAGCACCGTCCCGGCGGGCTCGCCGCGTCCCGGGCAGTGGACGATTAAGACCTTGGACAAGACTCATTGTCCCTGTAGGACCGGCACTTTCGCTATCACACGCCGCGACACCCTAAACTGCGCGTAGGGTCGGGAGCTGGCGCGGTGGTGATCATTTGGTGGTAGGTCCCGAAGCCTTGATGCCCGGGGTTTCCCCAGCGGGTTGTCCCTCTTCGATGACCCTGACCAATCGCTCCGTTTCCAGCCCCCGCCCGTCGAACCGTGCATGCCGGTTCTGGTGAGTGGCGGGAGGGAGTCTCACCCTCCCGCTCTCGCAGGACCGGTTATGTTGAGATCCACATAACCGGTTCTTAGCTTGGGGTTTAACCACTTGCCTTCCGTTTTCCTACGTGGTCGTGTCCGTTTTGGTGCGTTTTCCGACGAGGTGGTGTTGGGTGGGGCGGGTGTTTTTCGATCCTGCTGGGCGGCCG
>JBBQGJ010000230.1:0-10784 GCA_038322925.1 Mycobacteriales bacterium | reverse complement strand
CCGCCACCAGGTTCCTGGGTGGACGTGCTGGTGACGTTGTGGGTGGTGGTCGCGCTCACCATGGCGCTGGTCATCGGCATGGCGGCGTTCATCCGGCACCGCCGCCCGAACCCGGCGCCGAGCACCCCCTCGGGAGCCGAACGGCCAGCGTCCACGGCGCCCAGTCCCGCGGCGCCCAGTCCCGCGGCGCCCAGTCACACGGCGCCCAATCCCGGCCCGCCCGCCGGCGCCGCGCCCGGTTGACCGGACCAGCCCGTCACCGCTGGTAACATGGTGTGTTGGGTTCGGCTGCAGTCCGTGGCGGCCGACACCGTCATCCCCCCGGCAGTGTCGGCCGGAGCGGGCGGAACACGGTACTGATCATTCAAGGAGCACCAGACGTGGCGTTGACCGCCGAGCAGAAGAAGGACATCCTCGCCGAGTACGGGCTGCACGACTCGGACACGGGATCGGCCGAGGCGCAGGTCGCGATGCTGACCAAGCGCATCTCCGAGCTCACCGAGCACCTCAAGCAGCACAAGCACGACCACCACTCCCGCCGCGGCCTGATGGCACTGGTCGGACGCCGCCGCCGGCTGCTCCGCTACCTGCAGACCATCGACATCAACCGCTACCGCACGCTGATCGAGCGGCTGGGCCTGCGCCGCTAGCGCCGGAACGTCAGGGGAGTGCCTGCGGGCCTCCCCTGACGTGCATCACTCGCCGCGCCGGCCACCGCGCCGGTCGCGACACCCCACCATCCACCCCGGCCCACCCGCCCATCAGTACCAGCCAGTACCAGTAGAGATCCCCAGGCGGATAGGCCCCAATCCCACCCCGTGCCACCGACGTGCCCGTCAGCGCATCACCCGGCGACGATCACGGCCGGTCCTCGGTAGTGGCCACCGGAACCCGAACGCCCCTCGTGCGGCGCCCGACGTTCCGACGGCTTCGATCGAAGGCCGGCTCCGCCGAGACGCAGATGCCCAGCCCGCACCGTCAGTGGCCTCCCACAACACCGATATCCGGGTTGTGCAGACAAGGAGACCCATGTCCGATCCCACCGCCACCAGCGCGACCGCTGTCCTCGACAACGGCGCGTTCGGCACCCGCACCATCCGTTTCGAGACGGGCAGGCTGGCCCAGCAGGCCGCCGGTTCGGTCGTCGCCTACCTCGACGAGGACACCGTCCTGCTGTCGGCCACCACGGCCGGCAAGCACCCCAAGGAGCAGTTCGACTTCTTTCCGCTGACCATCGACGTGGAGGAGCGGATGTACGCCGCCGGGCGCATCCCCGGCTCGTTCTTCCGCCGCCAAGGCCGCCCGTCCGACGACGCCAACCACACCTGCCGGCTGATCGACCGGCCGCAGCGCCCGACGTTCACCGCCGGGCTGCGCAACGAGGTCCAGGTCGTCATCACCGTGCTGGCCCTGAACCCCGACGCGCTGTACGACGTGCTGGCGATCAACGCCGCGTCCGCGTCCACCCAGATCTCCGGCCTGCCGTTCTCCGGCCCGGTTGCCGGCGTCCGCGTCGCACTGATCGCGGGCGAGTCCGGCCAGGGCCAGTGGGTGGCGTTCCCGACCCACTCCCAGCTGGAGAAGGTCGTGTTCGACATGGTCGTCGCCGGGCGAGTTGCGGGTGACGATGTCGCGATCATGATGGTGGAAGCCGAAGCCACCGAGAACACCGTCGAACTCGTAGCGGGTGGGGCCACCGCCCCGACCGAAGAGGTCGTCGCCGCCGGCCTGGAAGCCGCCAAGCCGTTCCTGCGCGCGCTGTGCCAGGCACAGTCCGAGCTGGCCGCCACCGCGGCCAAGCCGGTCGCCGAGTTCCCGCTGTTCCCGCCGTACCAGGGTGACGTCTGCGAGGCCGTAGACAACGCGGCGAACGCGCACCACCTGGCCGAGGCGCTGACCATCCCCGGCAAACAGGACCGGGACAACCGTACCGACGAGATCAAGGCCGCGATCTACGACCAGCTGGCCGAGCAGTTCGCCGGACGGTCCTCCGAGATCGGCAACGCCTTCCGCTCGGTCACAAAGAAGCTGGTCCGCCAGCGGGTGCTGCGCGACAAGGTCCGCATCGACGGCCGTGGGCTCACCGACATCCGCACCCTGGGCGCCGAGGTCGGCTACCTGCCGCGGGTGCACGGCAGCGCGCTGTTCGAGCGCGGCGAGACCCAGATCCTGGGGGTGACCACGCTGAACATGCTCCGGATGGAGCAGCAGTTGGATACCCTGTCGCCGGAGAACCGCAAGCGCTACATGCACAACTACAACTTCCCGCCCTACTCGACCGGTGAGACCGGCCGGGTCGGTTCGCCCAAGCGCCGGGAAATCGGCCACGGTGCGCTGGCCGAGCGGGCCCTGGTGCCCGTGCTGCCGTCCCGCGAGGAGTTCCCGTACGCCATCCGTCAGGTGTCGGAAGCGTTGGGCTCCAACGGTTCCACCTCGATGGGTTCGGTCTGCGCGTCCACCCTGAGCCTGCTGAATGCCGGAGTGCCGCTGAAGGCGCCGGTGGCCGGCATCGCGATGGGTCTGGTTTCTGACACCGTCACCGACGACGAAGGCCGCCAGTCCGTGCAGTACGTCGCGCTGACCGACATCCTGGGCGCCGAGGACGCGTTCGGCGACATGGACTTCAAGGTCGCCGGCACCAAGTCCTTCGTCACCGCCCTGCAGCTGGACACCAAGCTGGACGGCATCCCGTCGGAGGTCCTGCGGGCGGCCCTCACCCAGGCCCGCGACGCCCGGCTGACCATCCTGGAGGTCATGGGCGAGGCGATCGACGCGCCGGACCCGATGAGCCAGTTCGCGCCGCGGATCACCACCATCAAGGTCCCGGTCGACAAGATCGGCGAGGTGATCGGGCCGAAGGGCAAGATGATCAACTCGATCACCGAGGCCACCGGTGCCGACATCGCGATCGAGGACGACGGCACCATCTTCGTCTCCGGTGCCGACGGCAACGCCGTGCAAGCGGCGATCGACACGATCAACGCCATCGCCAACCCGCAGCTGCCCAAGGTCGGCGAGCGATTCCTGGGCACCGTGGTGAAGACGACCGCGTTCGGCGCGTTCGTCTCGCTGCTGCCCGGCCGGGACGGCCTGGTGCACATCTCCAAGCTGGGCAACGGCAAGCGGATCGCCAAGGTCGAGGACGTGGTCAGCGTGGGCGACAAGCTGCAGGTCGAGATCGCCGAGATCGACGCCCGCGGCAAGATCAGCCTGGTGCCGGTCCAGCCCGAGGCCGCTTCCGCGGCGGCGTCGGCCGACGCCGTCCCGGCACAGGTCTGAGCCGTAGGGATGGCTGCACGAGCCCGGCGGACCCGCGTCCTGGAGATTGGCGCTGACGGCTCGGTGGTGACCTGCTCGGAGCTGCCCGGCGGCGTTCGGGTGGTCACCGAGAGCGTGCCGGGCGCGCGCAGCGCTTCCGTCGGCATGTGGGTCGGGGTGGGCTCGGTCGACGAGACGCCCCGGCTCGCCGGGGCCTCCCACTACCTGGAGCACCTGCTCTTCAAGGGCACCAAAACCCGTACCGGGTATGAGATCTCGGCGGCGGTGGACGCGGTCGGTGGCGAGCTGAACGCGTTCACCTCGCACGAGTACACCTGCTATTACGCGCGGGTGCTGGCCGAGGAGGCAGCGACCGCGGTGTCCCTGGTCTGCGACGTGGTGCTCGACGCCACCATCGCCAGGACCGACGTGGACATCGAACGCGGGGTGATCCTGGAAGAGATCGCAATGCGCGACGACGACCCCGAGGACACCCTCGGTGACGCCTTCGCCGCCGCGTTGTTCGCCGGCCACCCGGTGGCCGCGCCCGTCATCGGGACCGTACAGACCATCTCCGCGATGACCAGGCCGCAGGTCGCCGGCTATTACCACCGGCGGTACACACCGGACAAAATGGTGATCGCGGTCGCCGGCGGAGTGGACCACGCCGACGTGCTCCGCTGGGTCCGCACGGCCTTCCGGGACCGGATCACTCCCGCCGGCACGCACGACCCGTCAGCAGTCCGGCCGGCGCCCCCGCGCACCGGGCGGGGCCGGGTTGTCACCCGGCCCGGAACCCTGGTCGTCCGAAGGGACACCGAACAGGCCCACCTGTGCATCGGGGTACCCGCCGGCAACCGCAACGACCCGCAGCGGGCCGCGTTGGCGGTGCTATCTGCAGTGCTCGGCGGCGGGATGAGCTCGCGGCTGTTCCGCAGCATCCGTGAGGAACACGGGCTGGCCTACTCGGTCTACTCGGGGGCATCCTCCTACGCCGACGTCGGGTCGTTCTCGGTGTACGCCGGGTGCCTGCCCGACCACCTCGGTCAGGTCGCCAAACTCATCGGCCAGGAACTCGCGGTCGTGGCCGAGTCGGGCATCACCGCGGAGGAACTGCGCCGGGCGCAGGGTCAGCTCACCGGATCGTTGGTGCTGGCCCTGGAGGACTCGGAGTCCCGGATGAGCCGGATCGGCAAGAACACGCTGGTGCGCACCGACTACCGGTCCGTCGACGACGAACTGGGCGACATCAGGGCGGTGACCGCCGACCAGGTCGCGGCGCTGGCCGGACAGCTGCTGAACCGGCCGCTCACCGCGGCGGTGGTTGGCCCGTACGCTTCGAGCGACGACCTTCCCGTCGAGTTCACGGAACTGACCGGCTGACGGGCTGACCCGGTCGTCAGCATCGAACGCGGGCCACCCGAGGTGGACCGGACAGGAACGGGGCAAGGGCCATGACGGACGAGGTCTTGCGGGTCGGCGTGATCGGCGCGCGCGGGCGGATGGGGTCGGAGGTCTGCCTAGCGGTGGACGCCGCGGCCGATCTGGATCTGGTGGCGGCGGTCGGGTTGGGCGACTGGCTGTTCTCGCTCGCCGACGCCGGCAGCCAGGTCGCCGTCGATTTCACCCACCCGGACGCGGTGATGGAGCACGTCCGGTTCTGCGTCGACCAGCACATTCACGCCGTGGTCGGAACCTCCGGGTTGACCGAGGAGCGGTTGAACACCATCCGCGAGTGGCTGGCCGTCAAGCCGGACCTGGGCGTCATCGTGGTGCCGAACTTCGCCATCGGCGCCGTGCTGGCGACCCGGTTCGCGCGCCTGGCGGCCCGGTTCTTCGAATCGGCCGAGATCATCGAGATGCACCACGCGGGGAAGGCGGATGCCCCATCCGGCACCGCGTACAGCTCGGCGCAGGCGATCGCGCAGACCCGCAAGGAACTGGACTTCGGGCCGGTACCGGACGCCACCACCCAACAGGCGGACGGCGCGCGCGGGGCCGACATCGACGGGATCCACGTGCACTCGGTGCGGCTGCCCGGACTGGTGGCGCACCAGGAAATCATCCTCGGCAGCGCGGGGGAGACCCTCACCATCCGGCACGACTCGTTGCACCGCTCGTCGTTCATGCCCGGTGTGCTGGCGGCGATCCGCGCTGTGCCGGGCCGGCCAGGACTGACCGTCGGCCTGGACGAGCTGCTCGGGCTCTCGGACTGACCCCGGCGTGCGGATCCGGCTGATCGTCGGCCTGCTGGTCGCGTCCCTCGCCATCTATTTCTGGTTGCTCACCGACAGGGCGGTGGCGTTGCTGTCCTCCGGGTCGGCGGCCGGGATCGCGCTGGGCATCGGGGTGCTGCTACTGCCCGTCCTCGGCGTCGTCGTGGTCGTGTTCGAGCTCCGTTTCGGTTGGCAGACGCAGACTCTCGGCCGTCGGCTGGCCGCCGACCGCGGACTCCCCGACGATTCCGAACTGCCCCGACGGCCGTCCGGCCGCGTCGACCGGGACGCCGCGGACGCGCATTTCGAGGTCATCAGGGCACAGGTGGAGGCCGCGCCGGAGGACTGGCGCGGCTGGTACCGGCTGGCGCACGCCTACGACCTCGCGGGAGACAGGAAACGGGCCAGGGAGGCCATGCGGCAGGCCATCGAGCTGGCCGGGCGCGAGCCAGCCTGATCATCCCGGCGACGTCGACCGCGGCGGGAACGGCCAGGTGGTCAGCACCGCTCAGAGTCGAAACGCCGCGCTACACCGCCACCAGGTCGATGCTGCCGGAGTACCTGATCTCCACCAGCTCGCCGGCGCCGGTGTCGAACGCCCGGGCAGCTCCGTCGGCGGACCAGCCGGCGGTGGCCGCGAATCGGCGGCTCGCCCGATCGGTCTCCGGCAGCCACCAACGGCCCGACGTCGCGCCCACCCGGCGCAACTCATCGGCAGCGGCGGCCAGCAGCCGGCCGCCGTGCCCGCGCCGTCCCCACCGCGGCACCACGTAGATCAGTTCGATCTCGCCGGCCAGCTCGTCGTCGGGTGCGGCGGCGACCGCCGCGAAGCCGACCGGTTCGGATCCCTCGGTGGCAACTAGCACCGCGCCGCCCCGGCTCAGCCGCGCCTCCCAGGACGCGGCGTGCGCCGTCGGGTCGGCCAGCACCACCTCCGACGGCAGCACCTCGGAAAACGCCTGCTGCCACACCTGTAGCTGCAGTTCGGCGATCGTCGCGGCGTCCAGCGCCGTTGCCCGTCGCACAGTGCTCGGCGCCACCGCACCTCCAGAAGTCGCTGATGTCGTGAGCTCGCCCACTGTCGGTACCTGGTGGCAGCATGCCCGGTGTGCCAGTGTCCACCACCGTCAGGTCCACCACCGTCAGGTCAGGCAGCGCCGGGTCTGCTGGAGCACGTCGGTCAGCAGGTTCGCCGCCGAGCCCCGAACTCACCCCCGGCCAGGCCCGCCGCATCGCCATCTCGGCGCAGCAACTGGGGGCGCCGCCGCGCCCCGCCGACGCCCCGGCGATCAACCGTGGACACCTGATGCGGCTGGTGCGCTCGATCGGCCTGCTGCAGATCGATTCGGTGAACGTGCTGGCCAGGGCCCACCTGCTGCCGATCTTCAGCCGGCTCGGCGACTATCCGGTGAGCGTGTTGGACGGCGCTGCGTGGCCGCGCTCGTCCCGGGACCGGCTGCTGGTCGAGGCCTGGGCGCATGTCGCGTCGCTCATCCCGCTGTCGGTGCAGCCGTTGGTCCGCTGGCGGCAGGAGCAGTTCGCCACGGAGCCGTGGGGCCGGGTGGACACGTTGCGCCGCAACCATCCCGGTTTCCTGGACACCGTGCTGGCCGTCATCGCCGAGCAGGGTCCGAGTTCGGCGGGGGACATCGAGAAGGCGCTGGAGGCGCCGGGCCGGGAGACGTCGGGGTGGTGGGAGTGGTCGATCACGAAGACGGCCTGCGAGTACCTGTTCGCGGTCGGCGCGATCGGGGTGGCCTACCGGCGCGGTTTCGAGCGTTGCTACCACCTCATCGAGCGAGTGCTGCCGCCGGAGATCCTGGCCACCCCTACCCCGGCCGTGGCTGACGCGAAACGCGCGCTGCTGGCGCTGGCGGCCCACTCGCACGGCATCGGGACGGTCGCGGATCTGGCCGACTACTACCGGATCTCCGTGCGCAGCGGGCGGATCGCGCTCGCCGAGCTCGTCGAGGAGGGCGAGGTCACCCAGGTCCGGGTACGCGGCTGGAAGGAACCGGCCTTCCTGCACAAGGACGCGCGGATCCCGCGTCGGGTCAACGGGTCCGCCCTGCTGTGCCCGTTCGATCCGCTGATCTGGGCCCGGGAACGCACCGAGCGGCTGTTCGGCACCCGCTACCGGATCGAGATCTACGTGCCCGCGGCCCAACGTCAGTACGGGTACTACGTGCTGCCGTTGCTGGTCGGGGAACAGATCGTCGGGCGGTTCGACCTGAAGGCAGATCGGGCGACCGGGCGCTTGCTCGTGCAGGCGTCCTGGTCCGAGCAGGACACAGATTCCGCGGCGGCCGCCGACGTCGCAGCGGTCGAACTGGTCAGGATGGCCGGGTGGCTCGGTCTGGGCGAGACGGTGGTGCTGCCCCGCGGCGACCTGTGGCGCACGCTGGCCGACCGACCTGGTATGCGGGTCGGATCCGCTGGAGAGGTCAGCGCAGCCGAGGACAGCGCAGCCGAAGTCAGCGCAGCCGAGGTCAGCGCAGCCGAGGCAGGGGCAGCCGCCGCCGCGGCGTCCGGACCGGCGCGGGTCAACCGGTAACCTGCCCGGGTGACTCCTCTGCCCGCGTCGGTGGCTGCCGGACATCCGGCGACCGCCACCGTGGGACGGGACATCCTGGCCCGCGGCGGTTCGGCCGCGGACGCGGTGGCCGCGATGATCCTGGCGGGATGCGTGGCCGAGACGCTGTTCACCGGACTCGGCGGCGGCGGCTTCGCCACGGTGTACGACGCCCGCACCAGGAGCGTGCACTGCCTGGATTTCTTCGTCGCGGTGCCCGGTCTGGACGGCACCGTGCCGGCTGCGCCGCGCGCAATCCAGGTCAGTTTCGGTGACGTCGAGGTGCCCTACGCCGTCGGCGGGCCCAGCGTTGCGGTGCCCGGCACCCCCGGCGGCGTGGCCGCCCTGCACGCCGCGTTCGGTCGCCTGCGGTGGGACGAGATCGTCGCGCCGGCAAGGGATCTGGCCCACGACGGGGTGCCGTTCCCGCTCGCCCATGCGCAACTGCTGCCGGACGTCGCCGCCGCCATGGTGCTGGGTGACGGCGTGGCGACCTACACCCGGCCGGACGGCGACGGCGGCCGTCGGCACCTCGGCCACGGCGAGCTGCTGCACCACGAAGGCCTGGCCCACACCCTGGACGACTACCTGCAGCACGGGCCGGAGATCCTGACGACGGGCCGGCGCGGACGGGCCCTGGTGGATGCCGTCTGGTCCGACGGCGGCGCGCTGTCGGTGGCGGACATGGCCGCCTACCGCGTGCAGGAACTGCCGGTCCGGCATGCCGAGTTCGGCCCCGGGACCATCTGCGTGCGCGGCAATGATCTTGATCACTTCGCCGAGACGGCGACCGCCGTGAACCGGGTACTGGTCGGTGCCGGCCCGGTGGAGCGGGCCCGCCAGCTGGTGGCAGCGCTGCGGGCGACCGCGCTGCGTGCCGAGACCACCACCGTGGTCGCCGTCGACAATGAGGGGAACGCTTGCGCCGCAACGCATTCACTGGGTCTGGGGTCCGGGGTCTGGACCGGTGGCGTGCACGGCAATTCGATGCTGGGTGAGGGCGAATTGTTGCGCGGCGAGCTCCGGCCGGCGGAACGGATGCCGTCGATGATGGTGCCGATGGTGGTCTGTGACGACTCCGGCGGCCTGCTGCTGGTGGCCGGCGCGGCCGGCGGTAGCCGCATCCGGCCGGCCCTGCTCCAGGTACTGACGGGAGTGCTCATCGACGGCCATGGCGCGGCCGAGGCAGTGGCGGCGCCGCGACTGGTGGCCACGCCGGACGCCGTGCACCTCGAGCCCGGGTACGCCCCGGACGTCGTCCGTGCGCTCACCGAGGACGGCGAACAGGTGGTGCAGTGGCCCGAACAGCGGCCGTATTTCGGTGGAGCGGCGGTCATCGCCCATGACGGTCCGGCGGCCGACCCACGGCGCGGCGGCCTGGCCCTGCGGCTGGAAGCCTGAGCTGACGGTCCGGTCATGGCCGGTTACGTGCAGCACCGCTGCCATTCGAGGATCTGCGTTTCGCCCGGAGCAGCTGCCGCGGTGGCGCGGGGGGAGCCCGGAGTGAGCGGGTCAGATCAACGCGCCGCACGACGCGAGTTGCCCGTCGGCTGCGGGGGAAGGCGACACGGCCTTGCTCCCGACTGGCCGCCCAGGCTGGCGCCGCAAAGGCTGGCGCGCAAAGGCAGCGATCCTCAGGCCAGCCGCCGCGCACTATTCCCACGATTTCGAACGTGAGGGCTGCATCCTTCCTGGCGCGCAGTGTGATGGCCCGATTTGGATGACCGAACGAATCGAAACAGACCGGTTATAGAGCGAAACCGGTTATAGAGGACTAAACGGCGTATTTGGGACGTATGGCCATGTGTGCTCAACGTGAACCCGCGGTACACCGGGGCGGCCCGGGAAGGTTGCAGCCCGACCCCCGTCGGGTGCCTCCCACGAGCCGGAACCGAGATCGGCCCACAGTGGACCCCTTTCCGCAGCAGGCATCCGGACTTGGGCTAAGCGGTCCCACCCGGGACTGCCGCGCGGGTGCCCGGCTGGACCGGGGAGAGTAGGTGCATCATGACCAGAACCGTCGACACGACCGGCACGGCCAGGGCGGGCGGACGCACGACAGGTTGGGGCAGGTGGCGGGGGCTGACGTTGGCCACGGTCACCATGGTCGTGCTCGCCCTCGTCGGGGTGGTGCCGGCCACTCCGGCCCTGGCAGCCAACACAGGCGGCACGGTCACCGCCTGGGGCGATAACAGTTATGGGCAGTTAGAGGTGCCGCCCGGTTGTCCGGAGTGACTGCGGTCGTCGCCGGCGGGTGGCACAACCTGGCGTTGAAGTCCGACGGCACCTTGGTCGGCTGGGGCGACAACGGTGCCGGGCAGGCGACACCGCCGGCCGGACTGACCGATGTGATCGCAATCGCCGCCGGCTTCCTCCACAGTCTGGCGCTGAAGAGCGACGGCACCGTCGTCGGCTGGGGCAGCAACCTCCATGGGCAGGGCCGCACCGCCGGCCGGGTTGTCCGGAGTCACCGCGATCTCCGCCGGCGAGCAACACAGCCTGGCGGTTGTTTCGCCGCGTGACGTCGTGCCTCCGGTGCTGACCGTGCCGGCCGCGATGACGGTGGAGGCGACGGGCCCGACGGGCGCCGTGGCGAATTTCGGCTCCTCGCCGGATCGGGTGGATTTGGCCGTGTCCCTGCCTGGGGTTCGGGGTGTCGGCCAGCTAGGGTCGTGACGTTCCGTAGCCCAGTGTTGAGGGATTGGTCGAATGTCGGAAACCCTGGATCTGTTCAAGGC
>JBBQGJ010000229.1:0-10909 GCA_038322925.1 Mycobacteriales bacterium | reverse complement strand
CCAGGTCGACCTGCGCGGCGTACACCAACCGCCCCACCCGTTCCAGGGTTTCCGCCAGGGTCAGCAGTTCCTTGTCACCGATCTTCCAGAACTCCGCGCCCCGCAACGCCTCCACCCCAGCGCACACCGACCCCGCCACCGCGGTGGCCTGCTCGATGTCGCTGATCAGCTCCATGAATAGAACGTTAGACCACTCCCCCGACAGCCCCCGAAAACCGACAATCCGGGCTATGTAGCGGTAACACCGTCGGCCAGGTCTCGCTGACGGCGCCGCCTTCCAGCGCTACGAGACTCCGGAACAACCGGTTTGTGGTGGTGGTCAGGCGCGCAGGAGACTGCTCGTCGTGGCGAGAGGACGCGATCGAGTGGCCCCATGTTTGGCCGGTTGCGACGGGTCGGTCAGTATTCCTGATAGCGCAGGGTTCGGGCATTGCCCGGTATTGGGTCTGCTCCGCCGCCAGCTGAGTTATGCCGTGGCGATGACACACGTCTCGTCGATGTGGGTCAGCCCATTGTGAGCAGTCGCCGCCGAAGGTGACGGCGCGGCTGGAAGTGATCGGCCGGGTCAGACCGTTCGGGCACGTACCCGTCCCGGTGGCATCGTCGTGACGAAGTCGTCCAGGTGAACCCGCTGGGCGCAACAGGACGGCTTTGATGACCGTCTCATGTCCGGCCGCGGCCAGGTCGGCGCGGGCGTCACCGGAGCCGTACGCCGAGTGGGCCAGCACCTAGCGTTTCGGTTGGCCCTGACTTCTTGAAGAGCTGGGCCGATCCCTAACGGTGGCGTCCGATGACAGAGATTGCGGCCGAACAGTTGTCGCCCGCGCGACGGATCCACGACTTCGTCTGGCGGTGCTGAAGTCCTCGACCACGGAGGGCATTCCGCCGTATTCGGCGGCGGAGGCACCCTGCCGGAAGCGAAAAAGGCTGCGCAGCAACGATTCCCCGCAAAGCGCGGTCAAGCAGAGTCGGTGGGCACCTCCACCCGCCGGGCGAACAGCGTGCTGATGGCGTCCGTGGCGGCCCTGACGGATCCGCGATGCTGCTCCGGGCTGAAGCGATACATCGGGCACGCGATGCTGACCGCGGCGATCACTCTCCCGTCCGCCGCTCTGATCGGAGCGGCGATACACGCAATTCCTGCGGTGGATTCCTCGTATTCGAAGGAAAGTCCCGACTCGACGATCGATTGCAGTTGGGCGTGAAGCACCGCGGGAACGGTGATGGTCTTCGGCCCGGCCGGGGTGAGGCCACGCTTGACGACGGCATCGAAGATGGCGTCATCGGCGTTGGCCAGCATCACCTTTCCGATGGCCGTGCAATGCAGTGGCAGTCGTTCTCCGATGCGCGACGGAACTTCGGTGAAACCGTGACCGCCGATCTTGGAGATGTACACGACATCGAGCTGCTCGCGGACGCCGAGATGCACCGTTTCGCGGGGTTCGCTCGTAGAGATCTTCCAGGAACGGGGTAGCCACCTCGATCAATCCACGCTCGGCCGACGCGCGCATGCCGAGCTCGAACAGCAGCGTGCTGAGCCGATAACTGATGCCGGTCGGCTCCAGCAGACCAGTGGTGACGAGGGCTTGCACGAGCTCCTGCACCACACCGAGTGTCAGCCCGGTCCGGCCGACGAGTTCGTCGACGGTGAGATGGGTGTCGTCAGTTCCGAATGACCGCAGCACGGCGACGGCCTCGGCCAGCACATCGACGGCTCCGCGCGAATGTTCCAGCCGGTCCCGGACGAGATCGTCGACAGGCGAGGTCGAATCCGTGTCATCACGCATGAACTTTCACCTTGGCTCGGCGGCAGGTTGCGTGGAGCGGCAGGATGACGAAGCCTATCCAGCGACCGGGTCAGCCTCGATCGGCCCTCAGCGGCTCAATGTCGATGAATGTGACAAGCGGGCAATGCGACGACCAATCGATGGTGAGTGGTCCTTGCGATAACAGGCTGGACGGCGTGGCGACGGCGAAGGCGGGCCGGACCCTAACTAGGATACGACCATGCCGGCTGGATGCAGCCAAGTTGCCATCTTCGGCCAGGGCGCTGCTACTGGCCCTGCCCGACAATCCTGCGGCCGATCGCGCGCGTTTCCTAGAGGAACTGGCGGGCGAAATGTACTCCTTGCCGAAGCGGCGGCAATTCGTAGTGGCGCTGAGTTTCTGGCGGGGGTCACGCGCACTCCAGCGAGCGTTGTACCTCGGCGGAGATCGGGAATTCCTGGTGCCGCGAAGAGACTGGCGGTGTCGGCTTCGGATGCACCACATGGTTCGCATTCATGACCGAGCGATACCCCACTCCTACTACCTGGAGTGTTCCCGGTGCGGGAAGTTCTTCGACGCTCCCTACCATCCGCCGGCGGGCATCGTCGCCTAAAACCTCAATCCTCCCGAAACACCGGAGATCAGCTCTCCACCAGGGAGTTTCCGAGGTTGCTCGATGGCCGCCATCGGTTCACCCGGTCAGGCTGACGTACCGGCCGTCTCGTTGAGCAGCAACTCCGACACCGGCCGCCGGCGTGACGCGGCCACCGGTGACCCGTAGCCGAGCCGGATGATCGCTTGCGGAACCAGACCGGGCCCGAGGATCTGCCGCATTTCGGCCCGCGCCTGCGGTACCTCGATGATCTGCGACATGAACGACGAGGCGAGCCCGAGGGTCGTGGCGGTCAGCAGCAGGCTCTGCAGCGCCTCGCCCGCTTGCAGTTCGGCCAGCGAACCGTCGTAGTAGGAGCAGACCACGACGACCAGCGGGTCACGTTCGTAGTCCTTGCCCGGTTGCCGACGTGGGCCGGTGCCCTGACCGAAGTCGCGCAGCACCCATTCGTCGCCCTCTTCGGGAGTGAGTCCCGCCGTTGCCGCCGGCACGCCGTCGGCGCTCGACCGCTCACGTCCGATCCAGGCGGCAAACTCGGCTCGGATAGCGGGATCAGCGCGCTGAATGCGATGGGCATGCAGCATCAGTCGCCTGACCGCTTCCCGCCGCTTGGGGTCGGTGAGTTGCACCAGTCGGCCCCCCACGACGTCGACCGCGCCGGCCAGCCGGGCCCGGTCCGCGTCGGGTACGGCGTCGTCCAGGAATGGACGGCGGTTGGTCCGGCGGGTGGTGATCGCCTCCATCATTCGGTTGACCTGAGCAGAGGGCACGGCCGCGCCGGCCCGGCGGATCTCCGCCAGCGGGCCCGGGTTCTCGTCCAATCTGGTACTGCCGTGCGCCGTCGGCAGCGATGTCACCTTGGGCTGCACCCCCGCCGCCTGCAAGGCAACGCGAAGATTGAAAAGTGCTGCGCCGCAGGACAATCGCAATTCGCGGTCATCAGGATCGGTCGCGGGCAGCCGGCGCGCCGGGTCGGCATGCAACTCGATGACGTCGGGTTCGACCCGGAACCGCCATGGCTGGACATTGTGTAGCGACGGCGCTCGCCCGGCCGCACGCAGTACGGCTTCCACTGACGCCTGGGGGAGCCCCAATGCCGGTGGCACTCGACTGTTCATGTGCACCTTCGTCATGTCGCACACCTCGGGGCTCCACCATGCGCTCGTCCCGGGCGCCCGGCAACGGTCGAAGGTCCCGAATCGGGACGGCACTGCCCGACGTCGACTCGCAGGAGCTGCGCGGGTGGCCGCACACTCGCACAGACGGCGTTCAGCCTGCCCTCGACGAAGCGGCCGGCGCGGCCACCGGGACGGCACGGTGCTTGCTGAAGAAACGCCACATCGTGGTACTGGCCCGCGGACCCCGAGGATCACTGAACGACTGACCGGAGGAACCGCCGGACCACGCGTGACCGAGCCCGGACACCAGCCACACCTCCAGTCCGCTGCGACCACGAGGCAACGACCACCGGCTCACCAGGTATCCGCGACGACTGCGTGCCGTCGCCGGCCTGGCCGGGTCGGTGGCCCTGGTCCGAGGCTTGCCGACGGCGCCCCCGGTTGTCGTCCCGGGGTGCGTCGCGAGCCATTGATCGGCGATGCGCTGCGCGTTCTCGGAATCGACGGTGCCGTCCGACGTCCCCTGGAAGATGATCATCGGGGGCATCGGTGCAACGGCGACCATGGGTGGCGCGGTGGTTCTGCCCCGCATGGCGAGGATGGCGTTGGTCGGGCTGGACGCGGACCGGTACGGCGGCGCGGAGTGCACGCCGACAGCGGCAAACACCTCCGGGTACGTTGCCGCCAGCACGACGGCCATCGCTCCACCGGCAGAAAGGCCGGTGACGTACATCCGGCTCGGGTCGATACGCCACGCCGCGGTTTCGGCGGCCACCCGGCGCACGATCCCGGCGAGAATTGCCGGTTCGCCCTGCGACCGAAATTGGTTCGCCGGGCGGAACCAGTTCCAGCACCGTTGTGGGTTGTGCGACGGGGTTTGTTCCGGATACACCACGACGAATCCGTGCTGGTCGGCCAATTGGTTGAACCGCGTGCTGGTGGCGAAATCCACCGACGTCTGAGCGCACCCATGCAGGGCGAGCAGCAGCGGAGCGCGGGTGGTGCGGCGCAACCCGAACGGGACGTATACGCGGTAACTCCTGGAACCAGCCAGGCCGGAGTAGCGAAATTGACGCCACGTGCCGCGCCCGGGCCGGCGGTCTTCCGAAGGCTTTTGCCTTGCAGGATTGGACGCGGTCCTTGTCCGCTTGACGGCGGCCTTCGCGGCCCAGGCCTTGGGGGCAGCGGTGAGCATCTTGACGGCAGGGACCTTGACGCTCGGTCGCGCCGACCGGCGCTTGCGCGACCGTGCCGGGCGCGGGATGAGCGCCTTCATGAAGGCGGACCCGGGCGCCCGGCTCGTTCGTCGTCGTGGCACGTCATCCTTCCGCTCAGTGGGACTGCCGGTGATGAAAGAGGCTTTCCAGCAACGGATCACCGTCGGCGTGGTCCCCCCGATGGTACTGGTGCCCGGCGTTGGCAGGCCGACCAACCTCGCTCGCGACGCCAGGGAGCCGGCTCGCGCACCCTCGCCGCGATCTCTCGGGAAAAGGCGGGGCGGAGCCCCCGAGAGTTTGTTGCACCCGAAAGTGTTTCCGACGTGTGCGAATGCCCTCGCAGTGGATACGGTAACGACATAGGTCCGGCGTGAGCGAAGACCGGCAGTGAACGCACAGGAAGGAACGTCATGTCGTCCCCACAGGAGCAGTTCGCGGCAGCCGTGCGCACCACTCAGGTGGCCGCCGTCGATGCGGTCGAGACGTGGACGAAGATCGCGCAGAACGCTTTCGGCAAAATGCCCGATGTGCCGACCGCCGGCATGCAGCCGGATCAGGTGATCGACGAGGTCTTCGACTTCGCGGAAAAGATGCTGGAAGGCCAGCGCGACTTCGCCAAGAATATGTTGGGCATCAGCGCCAAGTTGGGCGAAGTCGCTCGTGACGAGGCGCAGTCGGTCGGGGAATCGGTGCGCGAGCAGATCGAATCCACCACGGAACGCGCCCGCGAACAGGCCGAGACGATCATCGAGGCCGCCAGGGAGCGCGCGGAGGCGGCCGCCAAAGCCGCTCGCGAGCAGGCGGAGTCGTTGGTAGCGGCAGCGCGTGCGCAGGCCGAGTCGATTCTGGAGGCGGCCCGGAACCAGGCCCGGTCGATCAGCGCTCCGGCCGTCGCCGCCGTGCAGTCGCTGAGCAAGTCGGCGGCCGCCAGCGCGCCCGCGGTCAATGAGCCCGCGGCCGCCAAGGAAGCCGCGCCGGCCGCGGCCGTGTCGGTGAAGGCTGAGTCGAGCCCAGCGAAGTCGAGCCCAGCGAAGTCGAGCCCAGGGAAGTCGAGCAGACAAACGGCAAACCCGGAGAAGCCGAAGGCGACCAGGGCGCCACGAAAGGCACCCGCGGCGGCGAAGTACCAGGAATTGAGCAAGGTCGAGTTGCAGTCCGAACTCGTCAAGCGCGGATTGCCGAAGTCGGGAAATGTCGCCGATCTGCGCGAGCGACTGGTGGCAAACGACAAGAAGTAGGTAGCTGACGCTCACCCGATGAACCGCCCCGCGGCCTTTGCCGCGGGGCGTTTTGCACTTTCCGGAGGTGAGGGGTTGATCACGGGTCTAGGTTCAGACGTGGGCCACCCCAGACCCAGGTGACATCACGCTTGTCTCGGCTGCGATGTCGAAGCACATCCGGCCACGTCAGCGGATGCTCGCTCACTCGCACCATCAGCGGAGTTCATCGCCGCGGCGGAGTTGTCGAGAAGAGGGTCCAGCGTGATCGAGCAGTCTCAGCACAGTTGCCGACAGCCGAGAGAGGCCACGTCGTGATGTCGGCGTCGCCCGGCCAGCAACCTACCGAATCTGTGGAGCCCACCGAGCTTCGCGGGCAGGGCGCGAATCTCGCCCTTGCCACCTGGGTTTTCGCGATCAACTTCTGGGCCTGGAATCTCATCGGCCCGCTGTCGGCGACCTACACCAAGGCGATGTCGCTGACCAGTACGCAGACGGCCCTGCTGGTCGCCACTCCGATCCTGGTCGGCTCCGTCGGCCGCATCCCGGTCGGCGCGCTCACCGATCGCTACGGCGGCCGGAAGATGTTCACCGCGATCTCGCTCATCACCATCGTGCCGGTACTGCTGGTCACCTTCGCCGGCAACATCGATTCCTACCCGCTGATGCTGGTGTTCGGATTCTTACTCGGCATCGGGGGCACGACGTTCGCGGTCGGCATCCCGTTCGTCAACGCCTGGTACCAGAAGTCCCGGCGTGGTTTCGCGACCGGCGTGTTCGGCGTCGGCATGGGCGGCACGGCGTTGTCGGCGTTCTTCACTCCGCGCTTCGTGACCTGGTTCGGGTACATCCCGGCGCACCTGATCATCGCCGCTGCGCTGGCGCTGACCGCCGGACTGGTCATGACGCGGATGAAGGATTCCCCTGTCTGGCAACCCAATACCGACCCGGTGGTGCCGAAGCTGAAGGCCGCCGGCAAACTCCCCATCACCTGGCAGATGGCGTTCCTGTATGCGGTGACGTTCGGCGGGTTCGTCGCGTTCTCGACGTACCTCCCGACGTATCTCAAAACGGTGTACGACTTCTCGATCACCGATGCCGGCGCCCGGACGGCCGGGTTCGCCATCGCCGCCGTGGTTGCCCGTCCGATCGGCGGCGTCCTGTCCGACCGGCTGCACCCGAAATTCGTGGTGATGCTGTCGCTGGCAGGGGCGGCCGTGATGGCCGTGGTGGTCTCGCTGCAACCGGCCCCGGAACTGGCCGCCGGTGCCAGCTTCATCGTGCTGGCGTTCTTCCTCGGCATCGGCACCGGCGGCGTCTTCGCCTGGGTCGCCCGCTCCGCGCCGCCGAACCGGGTCGGAGCCGTCACCGGAATCGTCGGTGCGGCAGGGGGTCTCGGTGGGTACTTCCCGCCGCTGGTGATGGGCGCCACCTATGATGCCGAGGACAACGACTACACGACCGGCCTGTACCTGATGGCCGCGACCTGCGTGATCGCGCTGCTGTTCACCGCCCTCGCGTTGCCGGGTCGCGGGGCCCGCAAGACCGCACCGGTAGGCCCGGACGGGACGCCCAGCACCGGAGTAGGAGCGGCATGAGCGATCGCCCCAAGAAAGACCAACCCAGAAGGGATCAACACGGAAGGGATCAACACGGAAGGGATCAACACAGCGACGGCCCGGTGGCCGATCTGCTGCTGCGCAGCGGGCGCTTCTTCGCCAGGAGCGAGGTGTCCGGCGATCTGCGGACGATCAGCAAGTCGGGCGGCCGGCAGGGTGATGTGTTCTACCGGGATCGGTGGAGCCACGACAAGGTGGTGCGGTCCACCCACGGGGTGAACTGCACGGGGTCGTGCTCCTGGAAGGTGTACGTCAAGGACGGCATCATCACCTGGGAAACGCAGGAAACCGATTATCCCACGGTGGGTCCCGACCGGCCCGACTACGAACCACGGGGCTGCCCGCGCGGTGCGGCGTTCTCCTGGTACACCTATTCACCGACCCGGGTGCGGTACCCGTACGCGCGCGGGGTGTTGGTGGAGATGTTCCGGGAGGCCCGCGTCCGGCTGGGCGACCCGGTGCTGGCCTGGGCGGAGATCCAGGACGACCCGGACCGCCGCCGGCGTTACCAGCAGGCAAGGGGCAAGGGCGGGTTGGTGCGGATCGGCTGGGACGAGGCCGCCGAGATCGCCGCCGCGGCGCACGTGCACACCATCGCCCGGTACGGACCCGATCGCATCGCGGGCTTCTCGCCGATCCCGGCGATGTCGATGGTGTCGCACGCCGCCGGGTCGCGGTTCATCGAGTTGCTGGGCGGCGCCATGACGTCCTTCTACGACTGGTACGCCGACCTGCCGGTGGCCTCGCCGCAGGTGTTCGGCGACCAGACCGACGTGCCGGAATCCGGCGACTGGTGGGACGCCTCGTACCTGATGATGTGGGGCTCCAACGTCCCGGTCACCAGGACCCCGGACGCGCACTGGATGGCCGAAGTGCGTTACCGGGGAACAAAGGTCGTGTCGGTCAGCCCCGACTACTCGGACAACACGAAATTCGCCGACGAGTGGATGCCGTGCGCACCGGGCACCGACGGCGCGATGGCGATGGCCATGGGGCACGTCATCCTCTCGGAGTTCCTGGTCAACAAGCGGACGCCGTTCTTTGTCGACTACATCCAGCAGTACACAGACCTGCCGTTCCTTGTACGGCTCGACGAACACGACGGCGCGTACGTGCCCGGGAAGAACCTCACCGCCGCCGACCTGGGCGACACCGGCGAAGGCGCGGCGTTCAAACCGGTACTGCTGGACGGGCGCACCGGTGAGGTCGTCGTGCCGAACGGGTCGCTGGGTTTCCGGTACAACGACTCGGGCGTCGGCAAATGGAACCTCGACCTGGGCGAGATCGTCCCGCAGCTCACGGTTCTCGGCGACCCGACGACAGCCGTCACGGTGAAGCTCACCAGGTTCGACACCCCGGACGGCCATGCGGAGGTGCTGACCCGGGGTGTCCCGGTGCACAGGGTCGGAGACCAGTTGTGCTGCACGGTGTTCGACCTGATGCTCGCGCAGTACGGGGTCACCAGGGATGGATTGCCCGGCGACTGGCCGACCGGCTATGACGACGAGGCGAACCCGTACACCCCGGCCTGGCAGGAGCCGATCACCGGGGTGAGCGCGTCGCAGGTGATCCGGATCGCCCGGGAGTTCGCGCACAACGCCGAGGAATCCGGCGGCCGGTCGATGATCATCATGGGTGCCGGGATCTGCCAGTGGTTCCACGGCGACGCCACCTATCGCGCGGTGCTCGCCATGCTGATCCTCACCGGGTCGATGGGCCGCAACGGCGGCGGCTGGGCGCATTACGTGGGGCAGGAGAAGTGCCGGCCGATCACCGGCTGGGCGACCATGGCGATGGCGTCCGACTGGGTGCGGCCGCCGCGACAGATGATCGGCACCGGCTACTGGTACGCGCACACCGATCAGTGGCGCTACGACGGCTACCGCGCGGACGCGCTGACCTCCCCGCTGGGCCAGGGCCGGTTCGCCGGGATGCACACCATGGATGTGCTGGCCGCGTCGGTGGCGATGGGCTGGATGCCGTTCTTCCCGCAGTTCGACCGCAACAGCCTGGACCTGGCCGACGATGCGGCCGCGGCCGGCGCGCCCACCGACGACTACGTTGCGCGGCAACTGGCCTCGGGGGAGCTGAAGCTCGCCGTCACCGACCCGGACGACCCGGGGAACTGGCCGCGGGTGCTGACCGCGTGGCGGGCCAACCTGCTCGGATCGTCCAGCAAGGGCAACGAATACTTCCTCAAGCACCTGCTCGGAGCGACCAGGACCAACTTGCGCACCGAGCCCGGGGACATCGGGCTGCGACCCAGGGACGTCGCCTCCGACCGGGAGGTTCCCGAGGGAAAGCTGGACCTGATGCTGTCCATCGACTTCCGGATGACGTCGACGACGCTGCTGTCCGATCTGGTGCTGCCGGCGGCCACCTGGTACGAGAAGTCGGATCTGTCCTCCACCGACATGCACCCGTACGTGCACGCGTTCAGCCCGGCCATCGACCCGCCGTGGGAGACCCGGTCCGATTTCGACGCCTTCCACACCATCGCCCGCGCGTTCGGCCGGATGGCCGAGAAACACCTGGGTGTCCGCCGCGACGTGGTGATGACGCCGCTGCAGCACGACACTCCCGGCGAGACCGCGTATCCCGGTGGGGTGGAGCGGGATTGGCGGCGCACCGGTGAGATCCCTGTCCCCGGCAAGACGATGGGCGCGATCGCGGTCGTCACCCGCAACTACCCGGCGCTGGCCGAGCAATGGGAAAGCCTCGGCCCGCTGGTGGACACCCTCGGCGTCACCACCAAGGGCGTCACCGTCCATCCCGACCACGAGGTGCGGGATCTGAGCGCCAGGCACGGCGTGATGGGCAGCGGCGCCGGCACGGGGCGGCCGGCGATCGACACCGACGTCAAGATGGCCGACACCATCCTGGCGCTGTCCGGCACCTCCAACGGCCGGCTGGCCGTCGAGGGCTTCCGGCAGCTGGAACGCCGCACCGGCCGCGCGCTGGTGCACCTGGCGGAGGGCAACGAGGAATGGCGGATCACCTACGCCGACACCCAGGCCCGGCCGGTGCCGGTGATCACCAGCCCGGAATGGTCGGGCAGTGAAACCGGCGGCCGGCGGTACGCGCCGTTCACCGTCAACGTCGAGGAGCTCAAGCCCTGGCACACCCTGACCGGCCGGATGCACTTCTACCTGGACCACGATTGGCTACAGGAACTGGGCGAGCAGCTGCCGGTCTACCGGCCTCCTCTGGACATGGCGCGGCTGTTCGACGAACCCCGGATCGGTTCCGTCACCGAGGGTCTCGGGCTGTGCGTCCGGTACCTGACCCCGCATTCGAAGTGGTCGATCCATTCGGAGTACCAGGACAACCTGTTCATGCTGTCGCTGTCCCGCGGCGG
>JBBQGJ010000228.1:0-10932 GCA_038322925.1 Mycobacteriales bacterium | reverse complement strand
ACGAGATAGCCAGGGTCCGGGAGGCACAATGGTGAAACCAGTCAGCGGCAGCACCAAGGAACGCGTTCCGCTCAGCCGGGACCGGGTGTTGGCCGGCGCGATCAAGGTCGCCGACGCCGGCGGGATCGGGGCGCTCACCATCCGCTCGCTCGCCCAGGAACTCGGCGTCAAACCGATGTCGGTGTACCACTACGTCACCAACAAGGACGAGATCATCGACAGCATAGTTGATCTCGTCTACAGCGAGATCGACCTGCCGGTGCCCGGCGGTGACTGGCGGACGGAGATGCGACGACGAGCGAACTCGGCCCGCCGGGTGTTGGCGGGTCACCCCTGGGCCACCGCGTTGCTGCAATCACGCCTCAACCCCGGCCCCGCGACGCTGCGACACCACAACGCCTTCATCGCAACCCTGCGCACCGCGGGCTTCTCGGTGGAACTGACCGCCCATGCCTTCGCCCTCATCGACAGCTACGTCTTCGGGTTCGCGCTGTCGGAGAACGCGCTGCCCATCCACGGCACGGACAGCGTCGCCGACACCGCCGCATCGATGATGCAATTCTTCGACGCCGAGGCTTACCCATCCCTCCTCGAGTTCACCATGGAGCACATCATGCGTCCCGATTACGACTTCGGCGCAGAATTCCCGTACGGGCTCACCGTCATCCTCGACGCCCTCGCCGAATCACTCCCTGACAACGGCGGCGCACGTCCCGACCAGCCGCCGATCAAACCATCAAAGCCTGCCAAGGCACGGGCCGGAACGCCCGTCGGGTAATGCCAGCCGGGCCGGTGACGTCGCGGCCGGCGGCTTCCGGTCATCGGCGGCAAAGGGACCGGAGCTCAGCTCAGCGCGTGAACAGGCGAGGGGCACGACATTCGGCGTCAGGCAGCGCGTGCGACACCGGCTGTCACCCCGTCTGCAACAGCTCGGGGAAGCCTACGGATCCGCTGCCACCCGATCCGCCTCGAGCTCGTCGAGGACGTCCCGCATATACATCAGCGCGAGCCGTGCGTCGAGCCGTGGTTGGAGTGACCGGTCCTGGTCAGGGATGCGTTCGGCACCGGCGGCGATCCTGGCGGCGGCATCGGCGACGAGGGTTCGGGCAGCCAGGGCACCGAAGTCGCCGGCCGCCGCGAGGTAGCCCAGCACGCGGGCCGCCGCCGGGAGGCGGTCGATCGTTGCCATCATGTTGATGAACTCGACGGCGGCGTTCGTCGCCAGATCCGGGTAGTCGTTTTCGAGGAGCTCGTCGACGTAGGCGCGGAGGATCCGGAACGCCGCCGACCGGTTCCCCCGCCGAAAAGCGGCTCGTGCCTCGATCGGCTTGTTCACCGAGACGGTCCGGTCGGGAACCTCGACACTGACCGCTTCGTCGAAGAACCGGTCAGCCAGGTCCGCCTTTCCCTGCAACAGCGCGGAGTAGCCGAGCATGCTCAGCGCCACATAGAGCAGGGTCGGCGGACCCTGGGCGCGATACCGGGCCGCGAGGGTCCAGGCGTAGTCATCGAGTCCGGGGAATCGCCCGGTGTTCATCAAACCCGCTGCCACACCGCCGGTCTCGGCCAGTTCGGCCGCGTAGTCCTCGCCGTGCCGGCGGAACCAGGCCACCGCGTCAGGGGCATACCTCGTCAGGCCTTCGCCGTCATCGTAGAAGTAGGCGCGGGTGTAGCGAACCAGAGGGTGGTTGGGATCCCCGTAGCGGTGGACGAGCCCCTCATACCGGTCGTGGTCTCCGCCCTGCTTACACCGGTAGGTGACGCACACCAACCAGAAGGCGACGTTCGCCTTTTCCGCCGGCGGCGCGAGGGCGAGGATCCGTTCGGCCCAGTCGCTGATCTCGGTCTGCTGCCGCAGGTTGACCTCCCCGACAACGGGGTGGATGAGCGCGTCGGCCAGCTCACGGTCGCCGGTGGCGCAGGCCCAGTCGAAGCCGGCCCGGAGGTTGGGCCACAGCTCGGCAAGGCGGACGACCCCTTCGGCCTCGGCTGGGCTGACGAGCAACCGGTGAATGCGGGTCACCTGATGCAGGCACCACTGCGCATGCCGCCCAAAGATCAGGTCGGAGTCGTCGTCGGCCGAGAGCTGCTCGGCGGCGAACTCCCGGACGGTCTCCAGCAGCCGGAAACGCCGGCCGGACCGGCCGGACTCGACGAGCAGCATCGACCGTTCGACGAGCTCCCCTAGGAGGTCATCGACACCGGCCAGGCCCACATCAACGGTGCCGGTCGGGCCGTCGGCAGCGACGCTCCCGGCGGCCGCGACGTCGAAGGCCCCGGCGAAGATCGACAGCCGTCGTAGGAGGAGCTGCTGGGGCCGGGTGAGCAGGTCGTAGGACCACCCGATGGTGGCGCGCAGCGTCCGGTGGCGTTCCGCGTCGGTACGGCGACCACCGGTCAGCAGGTGAAGGCGATCGCCGAGCCGGGCCACCAGGTCCGGTGGGGCCAGACTTCTGCTGCGAGCCGCGGCCAACTCGATGGCCAGCGGGATGCCATCCAGGCGACGGCAGATCTCCTCGACGTCGACTCGGGAGGCAGCAACGTCGAACGTCACGCAGACTGCCCGCGCCCGCTCGTTGAACAGCTCGGCCGCCGGCCCGGCCGGATCCAGGGGTGGCACCGGAAGGAGTTGCTCGTCGTCGATGCCGAGACCTTCCCTGGACGTGGCCAACACCCGGACCATCGGGCAGCCCTGCGCGATGGCGTGGGCGAGTGCGGCGGCACCGTCGATGACGTGTTCGCAGTTGTCCAGGACGAGCAGCGCCGGTCGTGACTGCAGGGCAACCACTATCGACCGGGTCAGGGTGCGCCCCGGGTGTTCCTTGACTCCCAGGGCGTCGGCCACGGCGCGCAGTACGTCGCTCGATGAGGTGATGCTGGCCAGTTCGATGAGCCATGCGCCCGTCCGACCGAGGTCGGACAGCTGCGCCGTCGCCAGGGCGAGCCGGGTCTTGCCGATCCCGCCCGGCCCCACCAAAGTGACGACCGGGGACTGTGTCAGTGCCCGGTCGATGACATCGAGGTCCTGATCACGGCCTATGAGCCGCCCAAGCCGGGGCGGGATGTTGCCGGGGCGGTGGTGCTGGCCGCGCAACGCCGGATGCTTCCCGGCGCCGAGTTGGAAGATGCGCCGCTCGGCGGGGTCATCATCGAGCCGGTAAACGCCCAGATCAGGGAGGTCGCTCCGATCAAGAAGAGCGGAAGTCACCGCGGACAACAAGGTCTGCCCGCCGTGACCAGCGGCGGTCAGCCGCTCCGCCTCGTTCACGGCAGCACCGAAGTAGCCGTTCGCTGCTTCATCGGTCTCGCCGGTGTGCAGCCCGATCCGCAGCCCCAGCTCGATACCCCCCGGCCAGGGTTCGCTGCTCACCGCCAATTGCAGCTCGGTCGCCCATGCGGCGGCGTCGTCGGCCCGGTGGAACGCCGCTCCGAACGACTCACCGCCGACGGCGAACAAGTACCCGCCCTGACGGGTCACCGCGGCGCGCACCAGCTCGTCGAGGCGGGCCATCGCCGCGGCCGCCTTCTTCCGGTTCGTCGCCCACAACCGGGCGGCGTCCTCGACCTCGCAGAAGCCGAACGTCACCGTCCCCGTCGGACGAGCAGACGCTGACTCCGACGGCGCGCCGCCGCGGAGTCGCTCGTCTTGGTCCAGGACCCGCGACTCCAAATCCTTCAGCCGTGGGCCGGGTTCCACCCCGAGCTGGTCCACGAGGACGCCCCGGGCATGCTGGAACGCCGCGAGCGCATCGGCCTGCCGCCCCACCCGGTACAGGGCGGTCATCAGCAGCGACCACAACCCTTCCCGGAACGGATAGTCCGCGGTGAGTTCGGTCAACGGACCGATGACCCCCGGCGCATCGGTCTCGACCCGGCGCGCAAGGTCGGTCTCCACCGCGCCCAACCACTGCTCCACCAGCCCGCCCACGATCGGTGTGAGGCCGGGCGCGTCCAGTCCGGCCAGCGGCGTTCCCGTCCACTCCACCAGCGCCGCCTCGAAAGCGCCCGAATCGAGCTGCCGGCGGAACCGGGCAACGTCGACCGCGTCGGCCGGCACCGCCAGCCGATACGCAGCACCGGTCCGAACGATCGCATCGGCACCTAACCCGGCGCGGAGCCGAACGACATAGGATTGCAGGGTCTTCTCCGCCGTCCGAGGTGGCGCATCACCCCACACCAGCTCCACCAGCCGGCTGACCGGACCGACAGACCCGGCGGACAGGGCGAGCACCGCGAGCACCGTCTGACACTTCGCCGGACCGATGTCCAGCGGGATTCCGCCATCGGTGACAGCGCTGACGCCGCCGAAAAGACCGATCCGCACCACCCTGACTCCCATGGGCCGCTCCCGCCTGTCGGGGTCGATGCAGCCTTTCACAGACATGGTTCGGTCTCCCACGACACCGCAGACCCCAACCGCAGCCGGCTCTCGAACGAACGCAACTCACGCCACGAGAACCTGCCCTGCGGTGTCGTCCTGGACACCGGCATACACAACGGCGAGAGCCCGACCTGGCTGCGTCAACCGTCTCGCCACCGCGCTTCGACCGTCTCCCAACCCATCGCTGTCACGGTCTGTGCCTCGGCTACCGACAGCCGCGGGACAAAGGAGAAAAGCCATGACCTCGACGCCAGCCCTCCCTGGAGTCGCCGGGACGGACCCGAACCGGTCCATCCGTAGCGCCAGCCTCACCGCGGGAATCGCACTGCTGCTCCTCGCGGCGCTGTCCATCTTCGGCTTCATGGTTGTCGTGAAAGGACTGGTCACACCAGGCGATCCAGCGCAAACAGCCAAGGACATCACCGAGTCAAGCGGCGTATTCCGGCTCGGCATCGCCAGCCTGTACCTGGTGATCCCCCTCGACATCGCGGTCGCATGGGCCCTCTACCGGGTCTTCAGCCCCGTGAGCAAGAGCCTCTCGATGCTCGCGGCCACGCTCAGAATTGCCTTCGCAACGGTCTTCATGGTGGCCATCAGTCAACTCGTCGGGGCGCTTCGGCTACTCAACGACGACTACCTCGCGGCGTTCAGCCCAGAACAGCTGCACGCCCAAGTACTCCTGGCCATCAACGCATTCAGCGATGTCTGGCACGCCGGCCTGTTCCTGTTCGGCCTTCACCTCTTGGTCGTCGGCTACCCGGCTTTCAAGTCCGGGTACGTCCCGAAGCTCATTGCAGTCCTGGTCGCCATCGACGGTCTGAGCTATGCCGTCGACACCTTCGGCACAGTTCTCTCCTCCGGCCCCTGGACCGACACCGCCACCTTCACCTTCATCGGTGAGCTCCTGCTGGGACTGTGGCTCGTGATCCGCGGCCGACGCCTCACGGTCACCGAACCAGGGGCCCACAGCCGCCCCACAGCCGCCCCGATCACCACCGCCCGATGAACGGCAACGCGATCTACTCACCCGAAGTACCGCACCACATCCGAGGATGTCCCGGGGCAGGGTTCGGCCGGACGAAGCCGGCAAGCGGTCCGTCAAAGACCGGATCAGCAGACGAGACCGACCGTGCTGCCCAGAGGGGTCGGCACCGAATGATCAGGCTGCCGAAGGCAGCCCCCGGCAGATCGACCCAACCCACCAACACTCACCCCGACAGGGGAACATCTCGACACCGCTCATCGCGCTCGCCGGAGCAGCATCACCTAGTTCCGGGACGGCCTTCTCCGGCGTCCTGGGATTGCTCAAGTCCTTCGAAGAACTAGTGGACCCACGACCAGCAGGAACCAGGCCCAACCCCGCAGCGCACCCTGCAGCATCGGCAGAGCAGAGGAAACGACATGAGCACCAGCAACAGCAAGCCCGAAATTCGCTCACTGGACAGAGGGGAGGGTGCCGTGGCCTACGAGGTCAACGGCACCGGCCCACTGATCATCTGCATCCCCGGCATGGGTGATCTGCGTAGCAGCTTCCGGTTCCTGCGACCCCAGTTGCTCGTCGCCGGGTATCGGGTGGCGGTGATGGACCTTCGCGGTCACGGGGACAGCGACCATTCCTTCGCCGAATACGGGGATGGGCCGACCGCCGGGGACATCGAGGCCCTCGCGCTCAAGCTCGGTGGCCCGGCGATGCTGGTGGGCAATTCCATGGCGGCAGGGTCGGCGGTCCTTGTCGCGGCACAACATCCAGAACTCGTCAGCGGACTGGTGCTGCTCGGCTCGTTCGTCCGCGAACCGGAAAACTCCGGACTGACGCGCCTGGCCACCAGGGTGCTGATGGCCCGGCCGTGGGCAGCCTCCGCCTGGAACCTCTATCTGCCCAAGCTCTACGCCGGGACCCGGCCAGCCGACTTCGCCCAGTACCGGGCGGCGCTGACCACAGCGATGCGGCGGCCCGGGTACGCCAAGGCATTCTCCCTGACGACCCGCACCCGGCACCACGACGCCGAACAGGCCCTGCCCATCGTCAGGGCACCTGCGCTGATCGTGATGGGCGAGCGGGACCCGGACTTCCCGGATCCCGCCATCGAGGCCCGCTGGATCACCGACACGCTGCATGGTGAACTCCTCATGGTCCCGGAAGCTGGGCACTACCCCCACTCACAGCGCCCCGATCTCGTCGGGCCCGCTGTGACCGCATTCGCGCGGCGACTCGAGCAGGAAATCAACAACGGCACCGGCCATGTGAACAACGGCGACCCGCGGTGACCTCGGCAGTCCCCCGGCCACCGGCGGTGACGCAGATCGCTCCGGTGGCCGCGCCTGGAGGGGACCGCCACTGCTGGCCCTGCCTGCCAGCCAGCACCCGGCTACCTCACGAACACCGGAAGTGTCGGCGATCGAGAACCGACACGAACCCCCCCATCGCACGACATTCACCCCAGGAGAAGAGATGGCGATCAATACGGTCGAGGCAATCCAGGTCGGCGACACCACCCAGCGGATCCGCGTTCGCGGGGCTGATACCTCCACAAGGTCCCGGCCTGCCGATGATCAACGAAGTGACTGGCCCATCGCCGTGGGCCGGTTGGTTGCTCCGTCTGTCACTTGGGCGGGGAATCCCGGTGTGACAGCGGATCAGGTTGCGCGGCGGGCCTTTCCAGGCCGTCCAGGATAAGGTCGATCCCGAACTCGTGGTCGTGGTCGTGGTCGTAACCGGGTTGCAGGACGTGCTCACGGTCAACTCCACGACGTGGGGGCAATCCTGGGCGGCGAGCCGCGCCAGGATCATTTGGGCAAGCTTCTTCTCCCATCTTTTTGGACGGCAGGTTCGTCTCATGCAGCGCGAGCCCATAGATGTAGCTGAGCCGACCTGGTCGCTGCGGGAATTCGCCGGCACGTTCTACGTACGTCAACCCGCGAAAAACCCAGACTCCGCCTGGGCCTTCGCCAGCTGCTTCATGTTCGTGCTGGCCTACGCCTTGGACAGGCCGACGGAAGATCTTCGTCCTGACCGCCGCGACCGTGTACGGCCTGGCGATGTTCGCCATCGCCATCGCCAGCAACTTCAACGGCTACCTCGTCGGCATGGCCATCGGCGGCCTCGGCATCGGCCTGTACATGGCCGTCGACCTCGCGCTTGTTGCCGACGTGCTGCCCGGACAAAGACAACAATGCCAAGGATCCCGGCGTGCTCAACATCGCCGGCGCTCTTCCCAGTTCCATCGCGCCGGCGATCGCGCCCGTCATCCTGGCGATCATTGGCGGCAGTGACGGCAGTGACGGCGTGTTGTAGGCGGTCGCCGGGATCTGCTCGATCATCGGAGGCGCCGCAATCCTGCCCTTGAGGGCGTCCGATGAACGGCTCCTTCATCGATGATGCGCGTCCAACCAGCACCGCACGCACCTTCGTGGCCGGGCTTCTGGCTCGCCCGGGCCACCGGAAGCAGCAACTCCTCAGGCCTCTTGCTGAGAAGGTAGCCGCTTCAGCCTCCGGCCTACTGGTCCTGGTGCAGTGGCATCCATGTCTCGCCGTCCGCGAGCACGGTGTCCCAGAAACTGCAACAAAGGTTGTCGGGCCCACGCTGCACCGGCCACCATGAACGACATGAACGACATGAACGACATGAACGACATGAAGGACAACGACATTGACAGGAAAGAGTTCGACGTTGTGGTGATCGGCGGCGGCGCTGCCGGCCTGTCTGCGGCATTGGTGCTGTCCCGAGCCAGGCGCAGTGTGGCGGTGGTGGACGCCGGGGCGCCTCGCAATTCGCCCGCAGCGCATATGCAGGGATTCCTCTCACGGGACGGCATGCCACCGGGAGATCTGCTGGCTGCGGGACGCGACGAGGTACAGGCCTACGGAGGTCACCTGATCGCCGGCACAGTGGCCAAAGTCGACCCAGGCAACGGACCAGGGTTACGAGTCCTTCTTGCCAGCGGGGGGCAGCTGACCGCCCGGCGGATCGTCCTGGCGACAGGGCTGCGTGATGAACTTCCTGACATTCCAGGTGTCCGCGAGCGGTGGGCCCGGGACCTGTTGCATTGCCCCTACTGCCACGGATATGAGGTCCGCGACCAGCAACTCGGTGTGTTGGGCGGAACGCCCGACGCCGTCCAGCACGCACTGTTGGTGCGCCAATGGTCGTCGGACGTCATCTTCTTCCCGCACACCGACACGCTCACCGCGGACGAGCGTGAGCAACTCATCGCCCGGGGCATCGGCATCGTCGAGGGCGGGGTCGCCCGGCTCGTCGTGGACGATGACCAACTCCGCGGAATCGAACTCGACAACGGCACGATCGTTGCCCGCACAGCGGTTTTCGTCCGCCCGCGTCTCATCCCGAACACCGGTCTCTTGGCCGAGATGGGATGCGCAGTCGACGACATGGGCTGGGTCAAGGTCGATCACTTCGGCCGCACCAGCGTGCCGGGAGCGTGGGTTGCCGGGAACGCCGCGAATCCCCGCGCCCAGGTCATCACCGCCGCCGGCGAGGGATCCTCGGTCGCCATCGCTGTCAACTCAGACCTCGTCGGAGAAGACGTTCAGCTGGCTGTAGCAGCCTCGCGCTCGGGCGCCCTGACCTCCTGATCACCGGTCTGGGTACTGGGCACCGCCCGCGAAGCCGACCACGACCTCCACCCCACACAGAACACTTCAAGGAGTACGAACATGTCTACTGATCGCACGACACCCCGGCCCACGCCAGCTCCTCCACCGTCCAAGCACCAGCTGACGCTGATGATCTGGCTCGCGGTCTTCCCCACGCTCACCGTTCTCAACCTCGGATTGAGCAGCCTGCTGACGAAGTCCCGATCGTTCTGCGGACCTTCATCCTCGCCACGATCGCGGTGACGATCGTCACGTACGCACTGATGGCGCGCCTCCATCAACTCCGCGCCCGGCTGGTGGAACGCCAGTCCGCATCATGACCCTTGGATCTTGGAACCCGGCGGAACCACCGGTGGTTACCGTCAGCGACGCAACGTGGGTCGGCCCGGGCAAGAGGTCAGAACCCGTGGGGCTCCGGCAGCCTGATCCCATCGAAGTGCCCGCTCCCTGCTTTCACGGCAAATGCCGTCGCGGTCAACCCGGCTGGCTGCCGTCACACCAAGGCCCCGCCGGTCGGCCGGCATTGCCGCGGTGGGGTGGAAGGAGACAGCGAACGCCCTGGTGCACGGCAGAGGAGTTGGTTGACGTCTGGCTGGGTGCTCTACCCTCGTGCGCATCCCCACTGCGATAGCCCCTGACGGGAGCTGCCTTGGCAAACCCGCTGGTCGAGACCAAGCTCTACCTCCCCAGGCTTCGACGGAGTTTGGTCGCCCGTCCTCGACTGAGCGGGCCTCTGAGCCGTGGGTCAGATGCCCGGCTGACGTTGATCTCGGCCCCCGCCGGTTTCGGCAAGACGACAGTGCTCACCACGTGGCTCTCCGCGACCGTCACGGAAAACCGGTCGGTGGCATGGCTCTCCCTCGATGAGAGCGACCGCCAACCTGCCACGTTCTGGACCTACGTGATCACCGCCCTGCAGACAGCAGTGCCCGGCGTCGGAGCGAGTGTGCTCCCACTCCTGCAGTCCGCCCAGCCGCCGATCGAGTCCGTCCTCGCCGCGATCCTCAACGAGCTCTCGGCCGTGCCGAACGACGTCGACCTGGTGCTCGACGACTACCACCTGGTCGACGGGCCTGATGTCCGGGCCGGCATGGTGTTCCTCCTGGAGCACCTTCCCCCGCACGTCCACCTGGTGATCAGCACCCGGGCTGACCCCCTCCTGCCATTGGCTCGGCTGCGGGCCCGCGGCGAGCTGGTCGAGGTCCGCGCCGCCGACCTGCGCTTCACTCCCGACGAAGTGGCGGCCTACCTCAACGACGTCATTGGGCTGGGCCTCGCGGCGAAGGACATCGCCGCGTTGGAGGGACGGACCGAAGGCTGGATCGCTGCGCTCCAGCTGGCCGCGCTCTCCATGCAGGGACGTGACGACATCGCCGGTTTCATCGCCGGCTTCGCGGGCGATGACCGGTACATCGTGGACTACCTGGTCGAAGAGGTTCTACAGCGTCAGACCGACCAGGTTCGGACCTTCTTGCTGCGGACCTGCCTGCTGGATCGGTTGAGCGGCCCGCTGTGCGATGCCGTGACCGGTGAACCCGGCGGAAGGGCCACCCTGGAGTCGCTGGACCGCGCCAACCTGTTCCTGGTCCCGCTGGACGACAGCCGTCACTGGTACCGCTACCACCACCTTTTCGCCGACATGCTGCAGGCACACCTACAGGATGAGCGGCCCGACGAGATCACCGACCTGCATCGCCGAGCCAGCCACTGGTACGACCAGCATGGGCAGCCGTCACCGGCGATCCGCCATGCACTGGCCGCCGAAGACATCGAGCAGGCGGCGGATCTGGTCGAACTGGCCATCCCGGCGCTGCAGCGGAACAGGCAGGAAGCCACCATCCGTGGCTGGCTCGACGTCATCCCCGACGAGATCGTTCGGATGCGGCCGGTGCTCGCGGTTGGCCTCATCGGGGCGTTGATGGCCGGCAACGAGTTC